>NZ_JOHB01000003.1:0-341144 GCF_000719605.1 Streptomyces sp. NRRL S-1813 | reverse complement strand
GGAAACGCCCGGTTACATTTCGAACCCGGAAGCTAAGCCTTTCAGCGCCGATGGTACTGCAGGGGGGACCCTGTGGGAGAGTAGGACGCCGCCGAACAAATTTTGAGAAATGCCCCGCAAGAACCTAGGTTCTTGCGGGGCATTTCTGCGTTTTCGTGATCTTGGGACCCGGAGCATGGCACGGCCGGCGGGCCAGGTAAGGTCAGGGGGCATCGTTGGCACATTTCCCCCACAGGAGGCCCCCGCGTGGAGGTCCAGGAGACGCGGGTCCAGACGGATCGCGTCCTCACCATCCCGAATGTCCTGAGCATGGCGCGCCTCGTCGGCGTGCCGGTGTTCCTGTGGCTGATCCTGTGGCCGGAATTCGGTGGCCCGAACGCTGATCTCTGGGCGCTTCTGATCCTCGCGCTGAGCGGTGTCAGTGACTACCTGGACGGCAATCTCGCCCGTCGCTGGAACCAGATCAGCAGTCTGGGGCGAATCCTCGACCCGGCTGCCGACCGCCTCTACATCCTGTCCACCCTCGTCGGTCTGACATGGCGCGAGATCCTGCCGCTCTGGCTCACCGCGGCCCTGCTGGCCCGGGAACTGATGCTGCTCATCGCGGTCGGATTCCTCGGACGCCACGGTTACGGGCCTCCCCAGGTGAACTTCCTGGGCAAAGCGGCTACGTTCAACTTGATGTATGCCTTCCCGCTGCTCCTCCTGAGCGACAGGAAGGGCTGGCTTCACGAACTCGCCACTGTTTTCGGATGGGCGTTCGCAGGATGGGGTACGGCGCTCTACTGGTGGGCAGGGATCCTCTACGTGGTCCAGGTCCGTCGACTCATCAGGGCGGACACCACGGCCGACTGAGCTCTCCGAACCGGCAGGTTGTGCCAGGGCCCGGCGCCCGCACCCAGAAAACTGGAACAGCGGGCGATTTGGACAGGTGAAGTCGGCAAGACCGTCGTCTCTTAGAGGAGGACGCTTCCGACATGAAGGCCGTTGTGATGGCCGGCGGCGAAGGAACACGACTTCGCCCCATGACGTCCAGCATGCCCAAGCCCCTGCTTCCTGTTGCCAACAGGCCGATCATGGAGCATGTACTCAGGCTGCTGAAACGGCATGGTCTCAATGAGACCGTTGTGACCGTGCAATTCCTTGCCTCGCTCGTAAAGAACTACTTCGGCGACGGCGAAGAGCTCGGAATGGAGCTCACCTATGCCAATGAGGAAAAGCCACTCGGCACCGCGGGCAGCGTGAAGAATGCCGAGGAAGCCCTCAAGGACGACGCCTTCCTCGTCATCTCCGGTGACGCTCTCACAGACTTCGATCTCACCGATCTGATCCGGTTCCACAAGGAAAAGGGCGCCCTCGTCACCGTCTGCCTCACGCGGGTGCCCAACCCGCTCGAGTTCGGCATCACCATCGTCGACGAGGCCGGCAAGGTCGAACGTTTCCTTGAAAAGCCCACCTGGGGCCAGGTCTTCTCCGATACGGTCAACACCGGTATCTACGTCATGGAGCCGGAGGTCTTCGACTACTTCGAGCCCGATGTGCCGGTCGACTGGTCCGGCGATGTCTTTCCGCAGCTCATGAAGGAAGGCAAGCCGATCTACGGCTATATCGCCGAGGGCTACTGGGAGGATGTCGGCACCCACGAAAGCTATGTGAAGGCCCAGGCCGATGTGCTCGAAGGCAAGGTCGATGTCGAAATCGACGGCTTCGAGATCTCGCCGGGCGTATGGGTCGCCGAGGGCGCCGACGTCCACCCCGACGCGGTGCTCCGCGGTCCGTTGTACATCGGTGACTACGCCAAGATCGAAGCGGAAGCCGAGCTTCGTGAGCACACCGTCGTCGGCTCCAATGTCGTCGTCAAGAGCGGTGCGTTCCTGCACCGGGCCGTGGTGCACGACAACGTCTACATCGGTCAGCAGAGCAATCTGCGCGGCTGTGTGATCGGCAAGAACACCGACATCATGCGGGCCGCCCGGATCGAGGACGGCGCCGTCATCGGCGACGAATGCCTCATCGGCGAGGAGTCGATCGTCCAGGGCAATGTGCGGGTCTATCCGTTCAAGACCATCGAGGCCGGCGCATTCGTCAACACCTCGGTGATCTGGGAGTCCCGGGGCCAGGCTCATCTGTTCGGCGCGCGCGGTGTGTCCGGGATTCTCAATGTCGAGATCACGCCGGAACTCGCCGTGCGGCTCGCGGGCGCGTATGCGACCACGCTCAAAAAGGGCTCCACGGTCACCACCGCGCGAGACCACTCCCGTGGCGCCCGGGCGCTGAAGCGCGCGGTGATCTCCGCCCTTCAGGCCAGCGCCATCGACGTACGCGACCTGGAGAACGTCCCGCTGCCGGTCGCTCGCCAGCAGACCGCCCGGGGCAGCGCCGGCGGCATCATGGTCCGTACGACGCCCGGAGTGCCGGATTCCGTCGACATCATGTTCTTCGACGAGCGGGGCGCCGACCTCTCGCAGGCCGGTCAGCGCAAGCTCGACCGGGTCTTCGCCCGCCAGGAGTACCGTCGCGCCTTCCCCGGCGAGATCGGTGATCTGATCTTCCCGGCCAGCGTCTTCGACTCCTATACCGGCACCCTGCTGCGGGCCGTGGACATCACGGGCATCAGCGAGTCCGGACTGAAGGTCGTCGTGGATGCCTCGAACGGCAGCGCGGGCCTTGTCCTGCCCAGCCTCTTGGGCCGGCTCGGCGTCGACTCCCTGACCATCAACCCCGGGCTCGACGAGTCCCGGCCGACCGAGACGGCCGACGCCCGGCGTTCCGGGCTCGTCCGGCTCGGGGAGATCGTGGCCTCGGCCCGGGCGGCGTTCGGTGTGCGCTTCGACCCCGTGGGCGAGCGGCTGTCCCTGGTGGACGAGCGCGGCCGGATCATCGAGGACGACCGCGCGCTGCTGGTCATGCTGGATCTGGTCGCGGCCGAACGGCGCACCGGGCGGGTGGCGCTGCCGGTGACCACGACCCGGATCGCCGAGCAGGTGGCGGCGTATCACGGCACGCAGGTGGAGTGGACGACGACGTCACCCGACGATCTGACCCGGGTGGGGCGCGAAGACGGCACCATCTTCGGCGGGGACGGCATGGGCGGCTTCATCGTCCCCGAGTTCAGCAGCGTCTTCGACGGCGCGGCGGCGTTCGTCCGGTTGATCGGCCTGGTGGCCCGCACCCAGCTCACGCTCAGCCAGATCGATGCGCGGATCCCGCGGGCGCATGTGCAGCGCCGTGACCTGGCCACTCCCTGGGCGGTCAAGGGGCTCGTCATGCGGCATGTCGTCGAGGCGGCCGGTGACCGGGACGTGGACACGACCGACGGCGTACGGGTCGTGGAGCCCGACGGCCGCTGGGTTCTGGTGCTGCCCGACCCCGCCGAGGCCGTCACCCACCTGTGGGCGGAAGGCCCCGATGACGCCTCCGCCCAGCAGCTGCTGGACGAGTGGTCCGCAGTGGTGGACAGCGCAGGACGCTGACCCGGACCCCGCCGGCGGGCCGTGCCCGGGCACGCCGGTGGGGCCATTGGGAGACTGTGCGGCCGACGTGCGACGATGTGCGGCATGTCGCAGCAGCGCCCCGATCGGAGCAACACGAACACGCCGGCCGCGCGCCCCGATGCGTCCATGTCGCTGCTGAACAATGTGATGGATCACAGCCTCGACGACGGATACGCCGAGGCCGCCGCGCGGAAGTCCGAAGCCGGTGTGCGCGGTCTGCCGCGTACCTTGCGGGCGAAGTTGGGCCTCGCGGCCGGTCTGGTGCTCGCCGCGGTCGTGGTGACGGTGGGGGCGGCGCAGGCGCGGATATCCGCACCGACGCTGGCCAAGGAGCGTACGGAGCTGATCAACCGCATCCAGAAGGGCACCGGCGAGGCGGACCGGCAGCAGCAGCGGGTCGATGCGCTCCGGGACGACGTCAGCAGAATGCAGCGCGAGGCGCTGAAGCAGCAGGGTGGCGACAAGGCCGAACTGCTGGCTCTGCTGTCGGGTTCCTCGCAGGCCACCGGGCCCGGTGTGAAACTCGTCGTGGACGACGCCAAGGGCGCGGAGTCCAATGGCGGCGGTCCGCGCGAGAGCAGTGGTTTTTCGGACACGGGGCGAGTACGCGACAGGGACATGCAACGCGTGGTCAACGGCCTGTGGGCGTCCGGTGCGGAGGCCATCTCCGTCAATGGACAGCGGCTTACGTCACTCTCGGCGATCAGAGCCGCAGGAGACGCCATACTGGTCGACAACAAGCCACTGGTGCCGCCTTATACGGTGCTGGCGGTGGGGGACGGGCAGCGGCTGAGCACCGCGTTCCAGGACAGCGCCGATGGCCAGTACCTGCATGTGTTGCAGGAGAACTACGGCGTGCGTACCAGGATTTCCGCGGAGAACGAGGTCACGCTGCCGCCCGCGCCCAGTTTGATCGTACGTACCGCAAAGCCGCAGGCCGGTGCCGCCAAGGCGGACGGCGCCGACACAGGGAAGGGCACATCGTGATCGCCGTATTGGGCCTCATCGTGGGAGTCGTGGTCGGACTTGTCGTCCGACCCGTGGTGCCGACGGTGGTCGAGCCCTACTTGCCGATCGCTGTCGTCGCGGCGCTGGATGCCGTGTTCGGCGGTCTGCGCGCGATGCTGGACGGCATCTTCGACGACAAGGTCTTCGTGGTCTCCTTCCTGTCGAATGTCGTCGTCGCCGCGCTGATCGTCTTCCTCGGCGACAAGTTGGGCGTCGGCGCCCAACTCTCCACCGGCGTCGTCGTGGTGCTGGGTATCCGGATCTTCTCCAACGCCGCCGCGATCCGCCGGCACGTCTTCCGGGCGTGAGGCGGATGTCGACCGAGGAGACCCCGGAGCCGGTGAAGAAGCCCGAGCAGTCGGTCCACCCGGAGCGGGCGGAGCGGCCCGAACCGGTGGCGAAGTCGGAGCGGGCCGGGCCGGAGAAGAAGCCGCTTGCGTCGGAGCCGGACCAGTCGGATCCGGAGCGGTCGGAGCCCGACCAGTCGGAGCCGGGCCGGCCGGACGCGAGTCGGGACAGAGGCCCGGCCGGCCGGCTGCCGATGCCACCCGAGAGCCGGAGCACCCCGGAGCGGGCGGACTCCGAAGAGGAGACCGAAGCGCAGGAACCGGACAGTGCTGGACAGAAGACGGACAAAGGGGCAGACTCCTCGACTCCGGATGTGATCGCCGATGACGGGAGTGCGGAGCGCCCGAAGAACGGTCGGGACCGGCTGGTGGCGAGCTTGTGGCCGCCGCGGCTGACCCGGGCTCAACTGATCGTCGCGTTGCTCCTGTTCATTCTCGGACTCGGTCTGGCGATTCAGGTACGTTCCACAAGTGACAGCAGTGCGCTGCGGGGTGCGCGCCAGGAAGACTTGGTGCGCATTCTGGATGAGCTGGACAATCGCTCCCAGCGGTTGACCGACGAACAGCGGCGCCTGGAAGGGCAGAAGACCGAGCTGGCGAACAGCTCGGACCAGGCCGAGGAGGCCCGTAAACAGACCGTGGAGAAGGAACAGCAGCTGGGTGTGCTGGCCGGGACCGTCGCGGCGCAGGGGCCCGGCATCAACCTGACCATCGATGACCCGACGCACTCCGTCGAGGCGGACAAGCTGCTGGACACCATCCAGGAGCTGCGGGCCGCCGGCGCGGAGGCCATCCAGGTCAATGATGTCCGGGTCGTCGCGAACACCTCCCTCTCGGATCTTCGGGGCGGTGTCGAGATCGACGGCAAGCGCGTCACGCAGCCGTTCCGCTTCAAGGTCATCGGGAAGCCGGAGGACCTCGAACCGGCGCTGAACATCCCCGGCGGAGTGGTCCAGACGCTGGAAAAGGAGCAGGCCAAGGTGTCTGTGACCCGTGAGGAGAAGATCATTGTGGACGCCTTGCGAGAGGCGAAGCGGCCTGACTACGCTCGGTCGTCATCGCAGTGAGGCGTACACGTATGTCGAGTGCCCGGGGAGGGCATGAGGTAACGGGGGGTCGACGCACCGTGCGTGTGGTGTGTGGTGGAAACTGTCTGAAGGCCACGGACGTTCACAGGATGTCCGGATCGGCCGGTGTGTGTATCGAGGGTTCGTCCTGCCCCACGGGCGGGTCTATTTCGTTCAAGGGGAATCGCCCGTGAAGTTGTTTGGAAAGCTGTTCGGCAAGAGCGCGCGCCAGGAGGGCGGCAGCGGCTCCGCGCGGCACCGCGCGTCGGGCCGGCCCGACGAGAGCGGTGCGTCCGAGGACCGCCCGCTCTTCCGTGACGAGGTCAGCGGTCCGTCCGGGGGGTACGGCGCGGGTTCTGTTGACCCCTCCGGTCCCGGCCGCATAGGTTCCCAGGAACCATCAGCCGCACGCACGGGTGGAGGGTCGGCCTTGCCGGTTTGTACGAGGTGTGGGAACCGGAACGCCGAGGCGAGCCGGTTCTGTTCCAACTGTGGTGCGCCGCTGCGTCCGGGCGCTCAGCCCGAGCGCGCGTCCGAGACGACCTCGACCATCTCCATTTCGGGGCTGGAGGCCTACGACTCGGAGGCGACGGGCCAGAACCTGTCACCGTCGCTGTCCCCCGAGGCGCAGGCGGCCGTCGACGCCCTTCCGCTCGGGTCGGCGCTGCTGGTCGTCCGCCGGGGTCCGAATTCGGGCAGCCGCTTCCTTCTGGACAGCGAGCTGACGACGGCGGGCCGGCATCCGCAGGGCGACATCTTCCTCGACGATGTGACGGTCTCGCGCCGTCATGTGGAATTCCGTCGCGGTCCGGACGGTCTCTTCACGGTCGCCGACGTCGGCAGCCTGAACGGCACCTACGTCAACCGTGAGCGGATCGACTCCGTCGCCCTCGCCAACGGTGACGAGGTCCAGATCGGCAAGTTCCGCCTGGTCTTCTACGCGAGCCAGCGAGGCGCCGGTATCTGACCGGTCGGGGAAGGCATATGCGCGATACACCGAAAGGCGGTGCCGGCTCTGCCGGCGCCGCCTCCTCGGACGGCAGGCCGGTGAGCATCGGCACGGTGCTCAACCTCCTGCGCGAGGAGTTTCCCGAGGTCACGATCTCCAAGATTCGCTTCCTGGAGGCCGAGGGACTGGTCGAGCCGAAGCGCACGCCTTCCGGATACCGCAAGTTCACGCCGGCGGACGTCGAGCGGCTGGCCGGCGTCCTGCGGATGCAGCGGGACCACTATCTGCCGCTGAAGGTCATCCGGGAGCATCTGGACGCCCTGGCACGCGGAGAGCAGGTGCCGCTGCCGGCCCCGACCACTCCCTCCAGGGATCTGGTCGAGGGCGTACACGATCCTGGTGAGGAGCGCCCTACGGCTGCCCGGATCGGCCGGGCAGAGCTGCTCGCCGCCGCGGAGGTGGACGAGGCGGCGCTCGCCGACTGGGAGTCCTACGGACTCATCGTCCCTCATGCGGAGGGCGGATACGACATCGAGGCCGTCACGGTGGCCAAGCTCGTTGCGGACCTGGGCCGTTTTGGTCTCGAACCGCGGCATCTGCGTGCCGTGAAGGCGGCCGCCGAGCGCGAGGCGGGCCTGGTCGAGCAGGTCGTTGCACCCCTTCGGCGGCACCGTAACCCGCAGACCAGGGCCCATGCCGAAGCGACCGCCAGAGAGCTGGCGACGCTGTCCGTACGGCTGCATGCGGCACTGGTGCAGAGCGCTTTGCGGGTCCGGCTGTAGTGAGCAAACGAGTGCCCGACTACCCAAACCGGCCGGGCACGTCCTAGGGTTGCTGTGTGAACGAGCTCGACGTCGTGGGTGTCCGGGTGGAAATGCCTTCCAGCCAACCGATCGTGCTCCTGCGGGAGGTGGGAGGCGACCGATACTTGCCCATTTGGATCGGGCCAGGGGAGGCCACCGCCATCGCCTTTGCCCAGCAGGGCATGGTCCCTGCCAGGCCGCTGACGCACGACCTTTTCAAGGATGTGCTCGAAGCGGTGGGCCAGGAGCTGACGCAGGTCCGCATCACGGATCTGCGCGAGGGGGTTTTCTATGCCGAACTTGTCTTCGCGAGCGGGGTCGAGGTCAGCGCGCGTCCGTCCGACGCGATAGCGCTGGCTCTGCGCACCGGAACGCCGATCTTCGGTACCGACGGTGTGCTGGACGACGCGGGGATCGCCATCCCGGACGAGCAGGAGGACGAGGTGGAGAAGTTCCGCGAGTTCCTCGACCAGATCTCGCCCGAGGACTTCGGGACCAACAGCCAGTAATACCGGCCAGGCGAACCACCTGTTTCCAGCCAAACAACTAGCCTTTCCCCGTGCGAGGTCACGAGAAACCACTCGTAGGGTGATTATCACTCGGCGTGGCGAGCGCGGCGATCGTTGACGCACCCCGAGTGACTGCATACCGTCGATATGGCAGGTCCCGTCCGGGACGTGGAGGACGGAGGGCGGCGTGGCAATCACCGGCGACGGTATGGCGGCGGAAGGGGCGTTGCCGCTCCACTCGGGCGCAGCAGCGAATCCTGCCCCGGCACCGGCCGCGGCGGTGTCGGGGGACTGCGAGGCGCAGGACATCGGCTATCGCGGCCCGACCGCCTGTGCGGCAGCGGGCATCACCTACCGGCAGCTCGACTACTGGGCGCGTACGGGCCTGGTGGAGCCGAGCATCCGGCCGGCGTACGGCTCCGGCACCCAGCGGCTCTACAGCTTCCGGGACGTCGTGGTCCTGAAGATCGTCAAGCGGCTGCTGGACACCGGGGTGTCGCTTCAGAACATCCGCACCGCCGTCCAGCATCTGCGCTCGCGCGGGCTGGCGGATCTGACGCGGATGACGCTGATGAGCGACGGTGCGACGGTCTACGAGTGCACCTCGCCCGACCAGGTCGTGGATCTGCTCCAGGGCGGTCAGGGCGTCTTCGGGATCGCCGTGGGCGTGGTGTGGCGGGACGTGGAGAGCGCGCTGTCACAGCTCCACGGAGAGCGTGTGGACACCGGCGAGACCCTGGTCCGGAAAAACCCGCACGACGAGCTGGCGCGGCGGCGCAACCGCGCGGGCTGAGTCCCTGACGGCGGTACCGGCCCGGCATCGGGCCGATTGTCAGTGGCATGGGGCAGCATCGAACTTGTGAGACCTGCCCCGACGATCCTGCATCTCGACATGGATGCGTTCTTCGCGGCCGCCGAGCAGGCGGCCAAGCCGAGCCTGCGCGGCAAACCCGTGGTGGTCGGCGGGATCGGGCCGCGCGGAGTGGTCTCCACGGCGTCGTACGAGGCCAGGGTCTTCGGTATCCGCTCCGCGATGCCCACGGCGCAGGCGCGCCGGCTGTGCCCCAACGCCGCCTATCTCACCCCTCGCTTCACGTTGTACCGCCAGGTGAGTGAGGCGGTGATGGAGCTGCTGCACGCGCTGTCGCCGCTCGTGGAGCCGCTGAGCCTGGACGAGGCGTTCGTCGACCTGGAAGCGGGCGGGGTGCCGCCCGAGACGGCCGCCGTGCGGGGCGTGGGGGAGCAGCTGCGCCGCGACATCCGCTCCGCCACGGGCCTGACCGGCTCGGTGGGACTGGCGGGCGCGAAGTTGCTGGCGAAGATCGCGTCCGAGGCGGCCAAGCCGGACGGCCTGGTGGTGATCGAGCCCGGTACCGAACGGGAGCTGCTGGGGCCGATGACGGTGCGGACGCTGCCCGGGGTGGGGCCCGCGACGGCCGAGACGCTGCGCCGGGCCGGGATCCACACCGTTGCGGAGACCGCGGAGGCCGGTGAGGCCGAGCTGGTGCGGCTGCTGGGCAAGGCACATGGGGCGGGGCTGTATGCGATGGCGCTGGGCAGGGACGACCGGCCCGTGGTGGCCGAGCGCGATGCGAAATCCATCTCGGTCGAGGACACCTTCGAGGTCGATCTGACCGACCGGACCCGGGTGCGCAGCGAGGTGCTGCGGCTGGCCGACCGCTGCGTGCAGCGGCTGCGGGCCGCCGGGCGGTCCGGGCGGACAGTGGTCATCAAGGTGCGCAACTACGACTTCTCGACGCTGACCCGCTCCGAGACGCTCCGTGGGCCGACCGACGACCCGGCGGTGATACGGGAGGCCGCCGCGCGGTTGCTGGAGATGGTGGACACCACCGGCGGGGTGCGGCTGCTGGGTGTGGGGGTCAGCGGACTGGCCGACTTCACACAGGAGGATCTGTTCGCCCAGGTGGCGACGGAGCGGGAGGCGGAGGAGACCGCGAAGGCCGCGGCAGCCGCGGCGGCGGAGCCGGCCGGCGGCGGGACGGAGCCGCACGAGGCCGAGGAGGAGCGGCCGCGGCGCTGGCATCCGGGGCTGGACGTGGTGCACGACGAGTACGGCGCCGGCTGGGTGCAGGGCAGTGGGGTGGGGAGGGTGACCGTACGCTTCGAAACGCCGTGGTCCGCACCGGGAAGGGTGCGGACCTTTGCTGTCGAGGATCCGGCGCTGCGGCCGGGGGAGCCGCTGCCGCTGGTGCGCGGGGGGCCGGCGGACGGTCAGTCGTCCGAGCCGGCGATCTTGCCGAAGTTCTTGTCACCGGAGCCGGGGGAGGACACCGGGTCGGAGGTCGGGAAGGAGATATCAAGTCGGTAGTGGTGGTAGAGCTGAAGTTCCTGCTCAGGGGAGAGGTGACGGCCGACGCCGAAGTCCGGCGCATCCTTGATCAACTTGCGGTCGTAAGGAATGTGCAGGCCCTCGCCGACCATCTTGCTGGGTTCGAGGGGGACGAACGCGTCCCGGCTGAAGAGTCCGGTACGCACGGCCGCCCACTCCGGTTCTCCCGTCGCGTCGTCGAGATATACCTCGTCGATCGTGCCTATTTTGGTGCCGTTACGGTCGAACGCTTTGCGGCCGATCAGGCTCCGGGGATCGATATCGGTTTGCACGGCCCCTCCAATTGGTCGCAACTGCCCTCTGACAACTACCAAACGGCACATTTCATGCCCTGGCCACTCGAAGGAGCCTTCGACTGCGGCGCTGGTAGGCTGGCCAATGGCCGCAGACCCCGTGCGGGAGAGTCCTGTGTCGTTCGCGACCTGGGCGCCGAAGGAGCAAATCCTCCCCGGAATCTCTCAGGCACACGTACCGCATGGGTGAGGTCACTCTGGAAAGCAGGGCGGGCGACGGATGGCACAGTGCCGGGGCCCCTCCTCACCGACGGTGAAAGCCGGGCCGCCTCGTGCGGGCCGGTGAAACTCTCAGGTTGAGATGACAGAGGGGGAGGCCGTCCGGGCACCCGCGTCGCGGTGCCCCTCGTAGGTCGTACCGACCAGGAGGCCCCCGCAGATGACCACCAATCGCATCTCCTTGACCGAGCTGGAACGCGGCACCCCGTTCGAGCGCCGTCACATCGGTCCCGACCACGAGGCGCAGGCGAAGATGCTCGCGCACGTCGGGTTCGGTTCGCTGGACGAGCTCACCGCTACCGCCGTCCCCGATGTGATCAAGAGCGCGGAGGCGCTCGGCCTGCCGCAGGCCCGTACCGAGGCCGAGGTGCTCCAGGAGCTGCACGGCCTCGCGGACCGCAACCAGGTGCTGGCGTCCATGATCGGGCTCGGCTACTACGGCACGTTCACGCCGCCGGTGATCCTGCGCAACGTCATGGAGAACCCGGCCTGGTACACGGCCTACACCCCCTACCAGCCGGAGATCTCGCAGGGCCGTCTCGAGGCGCTGCTGAACTTCCAGACGATGGTCGCCGAGCTGACCGGACTGCCCACCTCCGGCGCCTCCCTGCTCGACGAGGGCACCGCGGCCGCCGAGGCGATGGCCCTCTCCCGCCGGGTCGGCAAGGTCAAGCAGGGCGTCTTCCTGATCGACGCCGACTGCCTGCCGCAGACCATCGCCGTGATCCAGACCCGCGCGGAGCCCACCGGCGTCGAGGTCGTGGTCGCGGACCTGTCCGACGGCATTCCGGCCGAGATCGCCGAGCGCGGGGTGTTCGGCGTGCTGCTCCAGTACCCGGGCGCCTCCGGTGCGGTGAGCGACCCCCGCGCCGTCATCGAGCAGGCCCACGAGCTGGGCGCGATCGTCACCGTCGCCGCCGATCTGCTGGCCCTGACGCTGCTGACCTCGCCCGGTGAGCTCGGCGCGGACATCGCCGTCGGCACCACCCAGCGCTTCGGCGTCCCGATGGGCTTCGGCGGACCGCACGCCGGCTTCATGGCCGTACGCGACCAGTTCGCCCGCAGCCTGCCCGGACGTCTGGTGGGCGTCTCCGTCGACGCCGACGGCAGCAAGGCCTACCGCCTCGCGCTCCAGACCCGTGAGCAGCACATCCGCCGGGAGAAGGCCACCAGCAACATCTGCACGGCGCAGGTGCTGCTCGCCGTCATGGCCGGCATGTACGCGGTCTACCACGGGCCCGAGGGCCTGCGGACGATCGCCCGGCGCACCCACCGCTACGCCGCGGTCCTCGCCGAGGGCCTGCGGGCCGGCGGGGTGGAGATCATTCACGGCGCGTACTTCGACACGCTGACCGCGCGGGTGCCCGGCCGGGCCGCCGAGGTCGTCGCGGCCGCTCGCGAGGCCGGTGTCAACCTCCGGCAGGTCGACGCCGACCTGGTCGGCATCGCCTGCGACGAGACCACCGGGCGCGCGCAGCTGGCCGGCGTCTGGGGTGCCTTCGGTGTGCACGGCGATGTCGAGCAGCTGGACGCGGCCGCCGCGGAGACGCTGCCGCAGGCCCTGCTGCGCAGCGACGACTACCTCGCCCACCCGGTCTTCCACCAGTACCGCTCCGAGACCGCGATGCTGCGCTACCTGCGCACCCTCGCCGACAAGGACTACGCGCTGGACCGCGGCATGATCCCGCTCGGCTCCTGCACGATGAAGCTGAACGCGACCACCGAGATGGAGCCGGTGACCTGGCCCGCCTTCGGCCAGCTGCACCCGTTCGCGCCGGCCGCCCAGGCCCAGGGCTACCTCACGCTCATCCAGGAGCTGGAGGAGCGGCTGGCCGCGGTCACCGGCTACGACAAGGTCTCCATCCAGCCGAACGCCGGATCGCAGGGCGAGCTGGCCGGTCTGCTGGCGGTGCGTGCCTACCACCGCGCCAACGGCGACGAGCAGCGCACCGTCTGTCTGATCCCGTCCTCCGCGCACGGCACCAACGCCGCCAGCGCGGTGATGGCCGGGATGAAGGTCGTCGTCGTCAAGACCGGTGAGGACGGCGAGGTCGACACCGACGATCTGCACGCCAAGATCGAGAAGCACCGTGACGAGCTCGCGGTCCTGATGGTCACCTACCCCTCCACGCACGGCGTGTTCGAGGAGCACATCACCCAGATCTGCGCGGCGGTGCACGACGCCGGCGGCCAGGTCTACGTGGACGGCGCCAACCTCAATGCGCTGGTCGGCCTCGCCGAGCCCGGCAAGTTCGGCGGCGATGTCTCGCACCTCAACCTGCACAAGACGTTCTGCATCCCGCACGGCGGCGGTGGCCCGGGGGTCGGTCCGGTCGGCGTACGCGCCCACCTGGCGCCGTACCTGCCCAACCACCCGCTCCAGCCCGCTGCGGGCCCCGAGACGGGCGTGGGACCGATCTCCGCAGCGCCCTGGGGCTCGGCCGGCATCCTGCCGATCTCCTGGGCGTACGTCCGCCTGATGGGCGGCGAGGGCCTCAAGCGCGCCACCCAGGTCGCGGTGCTGAGCGCCAACTACATCGCCAAGCGCCTGGAGCCGCACTACCCGGTGCTCTACACCGGCCCCGGCGGTCTGGTCGCGCACGAGTGCATCATCGACGTCCGGCCGCTGACCAAGGCGACCGGTGTGAGCATCGACGATGTGGCCAAGCGGCTCATCGACTACGGCTTCCACGCGCCGACGATGTCCTTCCCGGTGGCCGGCACGCTGATGATCGAGCCGACCGAGAGCGAGGACCTGGGCGAGCTGGACCGGTTCTGCGACGCGATGATCGCCATTCGCGCGGAGATCGAGAAGGTCGGCTCGGGGGAGTGGGCCAAGGACGACAACCCGCTGCGCAACGCCCCGCACACGGCGGCCGCGCTCGGTGGCGACTGGTCGCACCCGTACACCCGCGAGGAGGCGGTCTTCCCGGCCGGCGTCGAGGCCTCGGAGAAGTACTGGCCGCCGGTGCGCCGCATCGACGGTGCCTTTGGCGACCGTAACCTCGTTTGCTCCTGCCCGCCGCTGGACGAGTACGACAACTGAGTTAGCGCAACTGAGTCACGGCAACATCAAGGGGCCCTCGGCAGATCTGCCGGGGGCCCGGTGGCTCGTGCTGCGCGATCGCGGGTCAGGCGGCGGCGGTGGCCCGTGCGCGGTGCGGGGCGATGACCTGCCCGTTCGGCAGCAGCTCACCGGTGTCCTCGAAGAGCAGGACGCCGTTGCAGAGCAGGCTCCAGCCCTGTTCCGGGTGGTGCGCCACAGGGTGTGCGGCCTCCCGGTCGCTGGAGTCGGCTGACGGGCAGGGCGGTTGGTGCTGGCACATGGAAGTTGTCTTTCGCTGCGGTGTGGTGAACGTCGACGTGCGGCTCGATGAGGTGTTCATGGCCGCTCCCCCGTTTCCTCGGTCGATCCCAGTGTTGCCCCACGGACGGGATTCCGCAGGGATTTCGCAGCAGCGGTACTCACTCGGTATGGACGCGTCACCCATGCGGGCGGTTGCTCCCAATTGCACTCCTCCCCAAGAGGGTTGGGAGTGGTATCCGCGGGCTAGGCCGCGCGGGTGAGTGCGACAGAGCGCCCCGGGGCCGGAAGAGGCCGCGGGGCATGCTCAAGCGGGTGGCGGGCGCCGGTGTCCGCGCAGGAGAACGGGGCCGGCGCGCCCGTTCAGGCGGGTTCGGCGAGGAGCGGGGTGGTGGGAGTGAGGCGCAGCGTCAGCCGGGGGAGCAGGTCGGCGATGCGCTGCGGACGGTGCGAGGCGATCCCCGGCGGGGCGGGCGCGAGCGGTACCAGCAGGTCGGCGGGCGTGGGCAGCCCTTCGGCGCCGTCGGAGGCGATGTCGTGATGCAGCCACAGGGTGAGCATGTAAAGCTCGGGGACGGACAGCAGGCGCGGCTGGTAGGGCGTGCCGAGCGACTCGGCCTGCGCCAGCGCCTGCTCGGTCGCGGCGACGTACGGGCCGCCGCAGAAGCGTGAGAACGTCCAGCCGTCCGCGGTGAGCATCGCCTCGGCGGTGGCCACGGCACGTTCCCCGCCGCGGACCAGGAAGCGCCAGCCGGCCAGACGGGTGTGCGGCATACCGCCGGCCCGGCTGACGTCGTCCCAGACGTGGACGGGCAGCGGGTGGTCGGGGCTGAGCGGACCCTGATGGGCGCGCAGTGCGGAGACCGGGGCCTCGCGGACCGCGGTGGGCGAGCCGAGGGCGGCGAGAACGCTGCGCAGGGCAGGCGCGGGGGCAGGGGGAAGGTGCAGCGGCATGGTGGGTCGCCTCTCACTTCGGAGACACGGTGGAGCGTGGCAGGGTGCAAACGACGCTGTCTGCGTGCGGGTCAGAGCGTGGCCGGCCGGGGCTGCGGCCCGGCGAGGTCAGTCGCTGTGCCCCGGTGCCGGCGAGAACACCGGGACGCTGGGCGCCAAGTCTCTGCCTCGTAAGCGGAGTTTATACGACGTATGTTCTGAAAGTGTTTCGACTACCGGCCTTGTGGATTTCGGGCAAGGTGAAATCCAGACCCTTGTGCGAGGTGTTTTCCGCCGCTTTGTGCAACGGTTTTACGGCGCCACCTCGCATTACCTCGGCAGCGCGGTAGGCCGGATCTCGTCAGTGTTTCTCACCAAGGAAATGCGGTCGGCTGTCGCCAGTGAGATATGCCTTCGGGATGTGCCGGTGGCTGGGCCACTTCGAGCCTATCGGTACCGGCATGCCTCCGCGGCGTTATCGATCAGATTGCCGGGGCATCATCGACCGTAGCGTGAGCCCCGGTGGAGTCGGGGAAGGCCCCAAGCGGCCCGTGGCCGCGGGCCGTTCACTCGAGGAGGGACCCTTCGATGGGGGAGAAGGTCGCCGCGGACGGGATCGACCTGGCGGACCGGGAGCGTTATCGAAGAAAGCTTCACGAGTGTCTCGAGGGTTTGCAGAGGCTCCTGAAGGAGGAGAGGTTCGACCGGCCCAGGAATCTCATGGGTCTGGAGATCGAACTCAATCTGGCCGGTGCCGACGGGCTGCCCCGCATGATGAACTCTCAAGTTCTCGAGCGCATCGCCAGCTGTGATTTCCAGACCGAACTCGCCCGGTGCAACCTGGAGGTCAACATCCTTCCGCACCGATTGAGCGGCCGTGTCCTGGACCAGCTCGCCGAGGAACTCCGTACGGGGCTCGCCTACGCCGAAAGGAAGGCACGCGAGGTCGCCGCCCGGATCGTGATGATCGGCATTCTGCCCACCCTGCACGCCACCGACCTCACCGCTGCCAGCCTCTCCGAGAACGACCGCTATGTGCTGCTCAACGACCAGATGCGGGCGGCCCGCGGCGAGGACTTCGCACTCGACATCCGGGGCGTGGAGCATCTGGTCTCCCGCTCGCCCTCGATCGCACCGGAAGCCGCCTGTACCTCGGTCCAGCTGCACCTCCAGGTGACGCCGGGCCGTTTCGCCGCCGTCTGGAACGCGGCCCAGGCCATCGCCGCGGTGCAGGTGGCGGTCGGCGCCAACTCGCCGTTCCTCTTCGGGCGTGAGCTGTGGCGCGAGTCCCGGCCGCCGGTCTTCCAGCAGGCCACGGACACCCGCGTGCCCGAACTTCAGGCCCAGGGAGTGCGCCCCCGCACCTGGTTCGGCGAGCGCTGGGTCGACTCCGCATATGACCTGTTCGAGGAGAATCTGCGCTACTTCCCCCCGCTGCTGCCGGTGTGCGGGCCGCAGGAGCCGCTGCGGGTCCTCGATGAGGGCGGGGCGCCCGACCTGGCCGAACTGGTGCTGCACAACGGCACGATCTACCGGTGGAACCGGCCCGTCTACGCGGTCGCCGACGGTGTCGCGCACCTCAGGGTCGAGAACCGGGTGCTGCCGGCCGGTCCCACCGTCGCCGACGTCATCGCCAACACCGCCTTCTACTACGGACTCGTGCGGGCACTGGCCGAGGAGCCGCGCCCCATCTGGTCGCGTCTCCCGTTCGCCGCCGCGGCCCGCAACTTCGACACCGCCTGCCGGTACGGCATCGACGCCACCTTGGACTGGCCCCGTCCCGGACGGGCCGGCGGTCTCGCCCGGATCCCGGCCCTACGGCTGGTACGCCAGGAACTGCTGCCGCTGGCGGCCCGCGGGCTGGATGCCTGGGGGGTGGAACCAGCCGATCGTGACCATTACCTCGGCATCATCGAGGAGCGCTGCCGGCGCCGGGTCAACGGCGCGTCCTGGCAGGCCGCGGCCTGCCACCACGCCCGGCGCCAGGGCCTCGACCGGGATGCCGCGCTCGCCGCGATGACCCGGCGCTACAGCGAGCTGATGCACACCGGGGAGCCGGTGCACACCTGGCCGGTCGCCTGGCCGGTCACCGGGCGGGCCGCCGTACCGGAGCCTTGGGAGGCGGCGGCCGAGGGGGCGTAGGGCGTGTCTTTCGGATCTGCACGGGCCGCGGCCCGGAGCCCCGGCATCCGGGGGCTCAGCGCGGCTTCTTGCTGCCCGCCGCCATGATGGCCTTGAGGATCACCTGGTGGATCTGCGACGGGTCGCTGACCTGGTGCGCCGATCCGCCGGTCGGCGCCGCGATGCGGTCCAGGGCCGCGGTGTCGGCCGCCGGGCCGATGGCGAGGGCGATCAGCGGCACCGGCCGCTGGGGGTCGGAGAGCTTCTTCAGCTTCTCGGCCAGGGCATCGAGGCCGAGGCTGCCGGCGTCGTCGTTGGCGCCGTCGGTGACGATGACCAGTGCGTTGAACTTCCCGCTCGCATACGTCGAGCAGGCTTCCCGGTATGCGGCGAGCGTGGTGTCGTACAGGCCGGTGGCGCCACGGGGCGCCGGGGCCAGTGAGCTGAATGCGGCGGTGAGCGTGTCGCGGTGGGTGCCGCCGGCGGTGTCCCGGTCGCCGAGGCGGCTGGTGGGGGACAGTTCCACATAGTCCTTGTCGCCGTCCAGGAAGGTGGCGAACTTCCACAGCCCGATCTCGTCCTCGGGCGTGAAGGTGGCCAGCGCCTGGAGCAGCGAGTTCTTGGTGAGGTCCATGCGGGTCCGGCCGCCGCTGCCCGGGACCGGGGTGCCCATCGACGGTGAGGCGTCCACGACCGTGGTGAGCCGGGTGTTCTGCACGGTGACCGTCCACATGCCCATCAGCGCCTGGAGTTCCTCGACCGTCGGCGGATCGGCGGGATCGGCCGCGTACGGCTGCGGATCGCGCCCGCCGGCCGCGGTGGTCACCTTCGGGTCCGCCTCGCCGTTGCCGGCCCGGAAGCCGTGCCGGCGCAGCGTGCGCTGTCCGTCGCTCTCGCCCAGCAGCGTCATGAAGCGGTTGGCGGCGCGGGTCTGCTCGGGGCTCAGCTCCGTGTCGTCGACCAGCGTGTACGGGAAGTCGAGCCGGGCCGTGCCGTCCTGGGGATAGAACAGGTCCAGATCGGGGCCGCCGCCCGCCTTCGTGTTGTGGGTGTAGGCGGCCTGCTCCGAGAGCAGCAGCGCCTGGTTGCGGCGCGGATCGGCCTGCTCCGCAGCGGAGTTGTCGCGCGGCAGGGTGGCCAGTACCCGACCGTCGCCGTCCGTGACCCGCTGGTAGAGGAGCTTTGCCGTCGCGGCGGTGCGGGTGTCGGCCTCGTCGCTGTCCTTGGTGTCCTTGGCGTCGGCGGCGCCGATACGGGCCAGGGCAAGCATCCCGGTGGCGCTGCGGGCCGGGTCGGCGAGGCCCAGGCGCACTTCGTCGCCGGAGGTCACGGTCCGGGTCAGCTTCGTCCAGGTGTAGGTCTTCTTCGGCCAGCCCATTGACGTGGCGGCCGCGGGGACGGCGCCCAGCGCGATCGGGGACGAGGCGATGGTGCCGACGGCGGTCAGCGGAGTGCCGCGCTCCGCTTCGACCCGGTCCACCCACAGGCTCGAATCCGGTATCCAGACCTGGAAGTCGGGGCTGACCGGCCGCTGCCCGAATGCGTCGGCGATGTCATTGGCGGCGCGCGGGGTGATCCTGACGTCCAGACATCTGCCGTCGGTGCGCGTCGCGTCCTCGCGGGCGGTCTTGGCCACCGCTTCGAGTGCCGGGGCGATATCCGGCGAGGCCGCCACGTCGAGCCGCGCCGACCGGCCCTCGCACGGGCCCCCGAACGGGAGCAGACCGCTGCGCAGTGCCACCACCGAGCCCGCGGCCACGGCGAGAACGAGACCGGTGGAGATGATGATGGTGCGCCGGCGAAGTCCCGGTCGGGCCCCCGTGTGCTCCGTCGGGGAGCCGTCGGGCAAGCTGTGTCGTCCCATTGCGGTAGCGCCTCTCCTTCTCGGAGCTCGATCGGGAATCGATGGGGAGAGGGGAAACGCGCCACGTGGATGGCGCCCGTCCCCGGCCTGTCGCGCGCGATCTTCGTACCTGCTGTCGAGACCCTAGCGGGGCGGTGGTGGCGAAGAGACGGTAATGCGGAAGTGGAGGAAGCGTGCAGTCGGATACAAGTCCCGTGGCTGGTGCGGACGTTCCAGGTAAGGGGCCCGGGAAGGGATCGGGAACCGGGGTGGCCGAGGAGCCGTCGCGGAGCATCCTGCGGAGCGAGACGCTGATCGTCCTGGCCCTCTCGCTGGGGGCCAGCGGGGTGTCGGCGCTGATCAGCTTCATCGGATCGGTGACCAAGCCCGGCGGCCTCAAGGACCAGGCGGCGACGCTCAACGGCTCCCACGCGCCCGGTCGCCCCTGGCTGGATCTCGCCTGGCAGCTGTTCGGGATCGCCAGCGCCCTCGTCCCCGTGGTGCTGGTGGCACACCTGCTGCTGCGGGAACGGGCCGGCGGACTGCGGGCGGTCGGCTTCGACCGGAAGCGGCCCGGTTTCGACCTGAGCCGCGGCGTCGCGCTGGCGGCCGTCATCGGCAGCAGCGGTGTGCTGCTGTATCTGGGCGCGCGGGCGGGCGGATTCAATCTGACGGTGGTGCCCGAGGCGCTGCCCGCGGTGTGGTGGAAGATCCCGGTACTGATCGCCTCCGCGGTGCAGAACGCCGTCGTGGAGGAGGTCATCGTCGTCGGGTATCTGCTGCGCAGGCTGGGGCAGTTGGGCTGGACTCCGCCGGCCGCACTCGCGGCCAGCTCCCTGCTGCGCGGTTCCTACCACCTCTACCAGGGCCTCGGCGGCTTCGTCGGCAACATGGTGATGGGCGTGATCTTCGTCCTGCTCTACCGGCGGTGGGGACGGGTGGGGCCGCTGGTCGCCGCCCATGCCCTGATCGACACCGTGGCGTTCGTCGGCTATGCGTTGCTCGCGGGGCACGTGGGGTGGCTGCCGACGGCGTGAGGCGGGTGAGGCGCGGGGCACCGCCGGTGCCTGCCGCGCCTCCTGGCGGCTGCTTCCGCCGGGGGCCGCTCAGCCGGTGACCAGCAGCTCGCCGTCGATGACCGTGACCGCCGAACCGGTCAGCAGCGTACGGTCGCCGCGCAGCTCGGTCCGTACGAAGCCGGTGCGGGCGGCGCCCTGGAGGCCGACCAGCGCGTCACGGCCCAGGCGCGCGGACCAGAACGGGGCGAGCGCGGTGTGCGCGCTGCCCGTCACCGGGTCCTCGTCGATGCCCACTCCGGGGAAGAAGCAGCGCGAGACGAAGTCATAGCCACCGTCGGGACGGTCGGCGCGCGCGGTGGTGATCACGCCGCGGCCGCCGTGCCCGGCCAGCGCCTTGAGGTCCGGGGCGAGCGCCCGTACGGACTTCTCGTCGGCCAGCTCGACCAGGAGATCCCCCACATCGGGACCGGTGTCGTACGCGGAGCGGATCTCGGTGCCCAGCGCTCCCGCGACGGCCGGCGGTACCTCGACGGGGGTGAGCGGGGCGGTCGGGAAGTCCATCGTGATCGCCCCGTCGGCACCGGCCGTCGTGGTCAGCACCCCGCTACGGGTGCGGAAGCGGACCGTCCCGGTGGCCGTCCCGGTGGTGTGCAGCACGTGTGCCGTGGCCAAAGTGGCATGCCCGCACATGTTCACCTCGGCGGCCGGAGTGAGCCAACGCAGCGCCCAGTCGGCGTCTCCGCCCTCGGGCAGCGGGTGCGCGAAGGCGGTCTCGGAGAGATTGACCTCGGTGGCGACCTGCTGCAACCAGGGCGTATCGGGAAAGGCGCGGGAGCCGAGGAGTACGACTCCCGCGGGGTTGCCGGTGAACGGACGCTCACTGAACGCGTCGACGATACGAATCCTCATGGCCGTGAGCGTAGAGGTGCCACTAGGCCGCGAACCAAGGCCAATCCGGGGGAATTGGACACGGAGCGGGGGCCTGGTGGTGGCCTGGCGCGGGCCACCGGTGGCGCGGGGCGTGTGGATACGGCGGTCCCGGTGACCTGTGCCGGTGACGGCTGCACGGCTGCACGGCGGAGATGCCGTCGTGCGCCGGGAAACAGGTGACCGGACCGATCAGGAATGGAGAAGCGCGGGCCCCGAGCCGCGGCTAGCGTGACCGCGGGCCGGTGCGCGACGGCCGCCGACTGGTCCGACACCTCGGCCGGGTGCACCGCGTGGCCCCGGGCCCGGAAGCTGCACGGGCCGAAGCGGAGGAGAACCAGAAGCACTGTGCGAGGCTGGTCGGACCGAGCCAGGCGACACCCACGGAGTCCGCGAAGGCGGCCTTGACCAACAAATGGAGACACGATGAGCATGGCCACGAGGACGGACTCGCAGTCGCCTGCGCTGCACGTTGCCGACAGCCACGACCTGATCCGTGTGCACGGCGCGCGCGTGAACAACCTCATGGACGTCAGCATCGAGATCCCGAAGCGCCGGCTGACGGTGTTCACCGGCGTCTCCGGCTCGGGCAAGAGCTCTCTGGTGTTCGACACGATCGCCGCGGAGTCGCAGCGGCTGATCAACGAGACCTACAGCGCCTTCGTCCAGGGCTTCATGCCCACTCTGGCGCGGCCCGAGGTCGATGTCCTCGAAGGGCTGACGACCGCGATCATCGTCGACCAGCAGCGGATGGGTGCCGACGCCCGCTCCACGGTCGGCACCGCCACCGACGCCAACGCGATGCTGCGCATCCTCTTCAGCCGGCTCGGGAAGCCGCACATCGGCCCGCCCGGCGCGTACGCCTTCAACGTCCCTTCGGTCCGGGCGAGCGGTGCCATCACCGTCGAGCGCGGTGCCAAGAAGACGGTGAAGGCGACCTTCAACCGCACCGGCGGCATGTGTCCGCGCTGCGAAGGCCGGGGCACGGTCTCCGACATCGACCTCACCCAGCTCTACGACGACTCCAAGTCGATCGCCGAGGGCGCGTTCACCATCCCCGGCTGGAAGTCCGACAGCTTCTGGACCGTGCGGGTCTACGCCGAGTCGGGGCTCCTGGACCCGGACAAGCCGATCCGCAAGTTCACCAAGAAGGAGATGCAGGACTTCCTCTACCGGGAGCCGACCAAGGTGAAGGTCGAGGGGGTGAACCTCACCTACGAGGGGCTGATCCCCAAGATCCAGAAGTCGTTCCTGTCCAAGGACAAGGAGGCGCTTCAGCCGCACATCCGGGCATTCGTGGAGCGGGCGGTCACCTTCACCACCTGCCCCGAGTGCGACGGCACCCGGCTCAGTGAGGGGGCCCGGTCGTCGAAGATCATGCGGATCAACATCGCCGACGCCTGCGCGATGCAGATCAACGACCTGGCCGCATGGGTCCGCGGACTCGATGAGCCGTCGGTGGCACCGCTGCTCACCGCGCTTCAGCAGACCCTCGACTCGTTCGTGGAGATCGGCCTCGGCTACCTCGCGCTCGACCGGCCGTCGGGCACGCTGTCGGGCGGCGAGGCGCAGCGCGTGAAGATGATCCGCCACCTCGGCTCCTCGCTCACCGACACCACCTATGTTTTCGACGAGCCCACCATCGGGCTGCACCCCCATGACATCCAGCGGATGAACGACCTGCTGCTGCGGCTGCGGGACAAGGGCAACACGGTGCTCGTCGTGGAGCACAAGCCGGAGACGATCGCGATCGCCGACCACGTCGTCGACCTCGGCCCCGGCGCGGGTACGGCGGGCGGCACGGTCTGCTTCGAGGGCACCGTCGAGGGGCTGCGGGCCGCCGGCACCGTCACCGGCCGCCATTTCGACGACCGGGCGGCCCTCAAGGAGACGGTGCGCAAGCCCATCGGCCTGCTTCCGATCCGCGGCGCGACGGCGCACAACCTGCGCAACGTCGACGTCGACATCCCCCTCGGGGTGCTGGCCGTCGTCACCGGCGTCGCCGGCTCCGGCAAGAGCTCGCTCGTGCACGGGTCGCTGCCGGGCAAGTCGGGGGCCGTCGGCGAGGGTGTGGTGTCGGTCGACCAGGGCGCGATCCGCGGCTCGCGACGGAGCAACCCGGCGACGTACACCGGACTGCTCGACCCGATCCGCAAGGCGTTCGCGAAGGCCAACGGCGTGAAGCCGGCGCTGTTCAGCGCCAACTCCGAGGGCGCCTGCGCCACGTGCAACGGCGCCGGGGTCGTCTTCACCGACCTGGCGATGATGGCCGGCGTCGCCACCACCTGCGAGGAGTGCGAGGGGAAGCGGTTCCAGGCTTCGGTGCTGGAGTACCACCTCGGCGGCCGCGACATCAGCGAGGTGCTCGCGATGCCGGTGACCGAGGCCGAGGAGTTCTTCGGCTCGGGCGAGGCGTACACCCCGGCCGCGCACAAGATCCTCGACCGGCTCACCGATGTCGGGCTCGGCTATCTCAGCCTCGGCCAGCCGCTCACCACGCTGTCCGGCGGCGAGCGGCAGCGGCTCAAGCTGGCCACCCATATGGCAGAGAAGGGCGGCATCTACATCCTCGACGAGCCGACCGCCGGTCTGCATCTGGCCGACGTCGAGCAGCTGCTCGGCCTGCTCGACCGGCTCGTCGACTCCGGCAAGTCGGTCATCGTCGTCGAGCACCACCAGGCGGTCATGGCGCACGCCGACTGGATCATCGACCTGGGCCCCGGCGCCGGCCACGACGGCGGCCGGATCGTCTTCGAGGGCACGCCCGCCGACCTCGTCGCCGCCCGCTCCACCCTCACCGGCGAGCACCTCGCGGCCTACGTCGGCGCCTGAGGCGAGGCCCGCGCAGCGGGGAGCACCCGAGGGCGTCGTCCCTGCTTCCCCTCATCGGCCTCGGGTGCTGTGGGAAGCTGAGCAGGTGAGACAGCAGGATCTCGACGACCTCGTCCGGCTGCGGCGGGCCCGTGACCGGATGGACCGCGACTACGCCGAGCCGCTCGACGTCCCGGCGCTGGCGCATGGCGCCCTGATGTCGCCGGGCCATTTCTCCCGCAGCTTCCGCGCCGCTTTCGGCGAGACGCCCTACAGCTACCTGATGACCCGCCGCATCGAGCGGGCCAAAGCGCTGCTGCGGCGCGGCGATCTCACGGTGACCGAGGTCTGCTTCGCGGTCGGCTGTACGTCGCTGGGCTCGTTCAGCTCGCGCTTCAGCCGGCTGGTCGGCGAGAGCCCGAGCGCCTACCGCGCCCGGAGCCATGACCAGGGCGCCGCCATCCCGGCCTGCATCGCCAAGATCCACACGAGGCCGGTCAGGAACGGAGAAGCGAGCCCCGCCGCCGGGCCGTAGCGTGAACGGCATGGACATCAGGCTTTCCACCACCTTCATCGCCGTCGACGACCACGACAAGGCGATCCCCTTCTACCGCGATGTGCTCGGCCTCGAGGTACGCAACGACGTCGGCTTCGAGGGGATGCGCTGGGTGACCGTCGGGGCACCCTCGCAGCCGGATGTGAACATCGTCCTGGAACCGCCGCTCGCCGACCCGAACGCCTCACCGGCCGACAGACAGACCATGGCGGAGCTGATGGCCAAGGGCCTGCTGCGCGGTGTCCTCTTCGCGACGGACGACTGCGATGCCACCTTCGAGCGCATCAGCGCCGCGGGCGGCGAGGTGCTTCAGGAGCCGATGGACCAGCCCTACGGCGTCCGCGACTGCGCGTTCCGCGACCCGGCCGGCAACATGTTGCGCTTCACCCAGCCCCTCCGGAAGTGAGCCCTCGGCGGGCTGCCTGGCATTCCGTCTGACAACGGATCTTGCTTGATCGTGGCCGGTGGCCGGTGGCCGGTGGCCGGTGGCCGGTGGCCGATGTGGCCGAAGCGGCCGAAGTGGGGGAGCGCGGTCCGCCTACAGGCCGACGTCCAGTTGGCGGGCGCGCGCCCACTGTTCCTCGAACTCGTCCCGGCCGATCTGGAGCCCCACGAGTTCCGGGTCGAAGAGATCCACGACCGGAGGGTTGAACGGCCAGTCGTCGGGGCCGCTCTTGACCGCGGCCCCGTCCTCGGCCAGCTCCACCTGGCGGAGGCGGCGGCCGTCGGGGCTCACCTCCATCAGATAGACGGCCGGATCCTCGTCGTCCTCGTCGTCCCATCGGCGACGCAGGTACACGACGTCCCTGTCCGCGAGCGCACCGAAGCCCGGACGACCGCGCTGTGCGTGACGTGTGGCGCGCAGGCCGTCCAGACCCGGAGGCATCCGCGGGGCGTCGATGTCGACTTCCTCCAGCTCGCCGTCCTCTTCCTGCCGTGCCACCGTCTCCGGGTCGGTGACGATCTCGATCCACGCGAACGTTTCGAGGATCTCCCGCGCGGACCGCGCCTGGATCCACCACCACACGCCGCCCATGCCGTAGTCGTGCAGGGCCAGGAAGCGCGACTTGGGCGCGGCGTCGTTACTGCTCACAGCGGTTGACGGTAACAAGTCCGTGCGTGGGGACAGGCGTTGGCCCATGACGCCAAGGGGCATTCCGGTTCCGGGCCAGGCAGGCGGCGACCGTCCTCCTCGCTCCTTCGGCAGGCACCTGCACCGGTCGCCCGGTGGGAACTCGACTCGGTCGAGTGCACCAGGCCCTCCGGACACCGCTCAGGGGGTTGCTTCGACGAACAGTCCCGATATATCGTTGAGGCATCGCGACCGATCAGTGAAAGAAAGGGAGGACGCCCTCATGCGTTCCCAAGGAAACGAACACGGACATGAGCATCGGCATGAGCACTGCGGACCCGGGCGCCATGGCGGCCGCGGCGACTTCGCGGGCGGCTGGGAGCGGCGCCGCTCCGCCTTCGGCCCGTTCGGCCCGCCTTTCGGGGGCCCGCCCTTCGGCGGCGGCCGGGGGCGTGGCGGACCGCGCGGCCGGGCGCGGCGCGGCGATGTGCGCGCCTCGATACTGGCGCTGCTCAAGGACCGCCCGATGCACGGCTACGAAATGATCCAGGAGATCGCCGAGCGCAGCGGCGGGGCGTGGAAGCCCAGCCCCGGCTCGGTCTACCCGACGCTGCAACTCCTCGAGGACGAGGGGCTGATCGCCAGCGCCAGTGAGGGCGGCAAGAAACTGTTCTCGCTGACCGACGCCGGGCGTGCCGAGGCCGACAGCGGTTCGGACGCCCCCTGGGAGGACGCCGGCCGCGGCGTCGACTGGGAGGCGATGAACGAGATCCGTAAGGCGGGCGGGGGCCTGGTCGAGGCGTTCCGGCAGGTGTGGGCCACCGGCAGTCCCGAGCAGCGGGAGAAGGCCATGGCCGTGGTCAACAAGGCGCGCAAGGAGCTGTATCTGATCCTCGCCGAGGAGGACTGACCCTGTGCGGGGTGGCGGGGGGGGGGAGGAGCCTTCGGGGGCCGCGCGTGCGGGTGGCTCCCGAAGGCTCAGGCGACCAGGGTGGCGAGCCTGTGCAGCGACTCGTTCAGTGCGGCGCTCGCCGAGTCCCTGAGCTTGCCGGCCATCAGTGAGACCGCGGCGCCGGTGAACGCCCCGTCGATCCGCACGGCCGTCGCCTCGCCGTCCGGGGTGAGTTCGTAGCGCATTCCCAGGTTGACGCCCATCGGGCCCTTGCCCTGGATGTCGAGCAGCCGGCCCGGCTCCAGCTCCCGGACGGTCCAGGTGACCTCCGCGGGGAAGCCCATCAGTTTCATGTTCTCCTCGTAGCCCGCGCCGACCTGGAGTGATTCCGGTCCGCCTTTGGGGAAGGCGGTGTGGGTGGCGTTCCACTCCCCGTACGAGTCGAAGTCGGTGAGCCGGTCCCAGAGCTTGTCGGCCGGCGCTTCGATACGGGCCTGCGCGGTGACTTCGGCCATGCGATCACCCCTTCGGTGACGGTCCCTGGCTGGTGCCGCGGAACGTAGCCGTACGGGGGCGAAGGTTCAATACCGATGACCGACCTTGCTGATGGGGTGTCAGGATTTGGTGGTCGGCCCGGCAGGGGGCGACAGGGTGACGGCCGTCCCCTGTCCGTATGTCCGGCCTCCACGGTTCCCCCGCATCTCCTCCGTGAGGATGAGAGGTGTGCGGCCGTGCCCAACCACCGTGGGATGCGCAAATGCTCCCCGGCGGGGATGTTGCGGCGCTGGGAGGCTGGTGGGGTGGGTGCTGTGCAAAACCGTACTGCGTACAGTGGTGGCGACGGGCCCGCCCAGGAGGAGCTCGACAGCCGGCTCACCGTCGAACTCGCGACGGTCGTATCCGCTGCTCGCAGGCGGGCCACCCGTGACGGCGACCGGCAGGTGGACACCGCGCATCTGCTGCACGGCCTCCTGGAATCGGACCCCGCCGTACGCGCCGCCTTCGACGGTCCCCCGCAGGTCGCAAGGCTGCTGGGCTACCTCGTCCAGCGCAGCATCGGCTACGGACTCCAATGGCACGGCACCATCGAGGACTCCGGCGCGGTCCCCCTGGTCGCCGAGGGCGGTGTCACCGGATGGTCACCGGCCGCGGCCGCCGCCATGGACGGCGCGCTGGACCGCGCCCATGCCGGATACGCCACCCGTGCCGGCTGCCTGGACCTGCTCGCCGCCTTGGTGGACGACCCCGAATCCCGGGCCATCGAGGTGCTGCGCCGGGCCTCCGTCGACACCGCCCGGCTCGCTGCGCGGCTGGACGGGGAACGCCCCGGGGGCGACTGACGAGAACGCCCCGGCCGGGGATGACAGGGGTATCGGGGGGTGGCACTGCTGACGGCGGCTGCCATGATGGCCGGATGCACGCGTCTTCGGGGAGCCCGGCGGGTCCATCGACCGGTCCGGGCCAGGGAACTCCAGGGTCCCGGGGGACCCAGCCGTCACCACCCGCCCTCGGGGCGAGCCGCAGCGGGGCGCCCCGGGGGCGCCGGGCCGGCCTCGGCATCGCCCTGGTGTCCGCCCTAGCCTTCGGCGGTTCGGGCGTCGCCGCCAAGCCCCTGATATCCGCCGGTCTCGAACCGCTGCATGTCACCTGGCTGCGGGTGGTCGGTGCCGCGCTGGTCATGCTGCCGGTCGCCTGGCGCCACCGGGAGCTGGCGCGGCGCAGGCCCGTGCTGCTCGCGGGCTACGGGCTGCTCGCCGTCGCGGGCGTACAGGCCTGCTACTTCGCCGCGCTCTCCCGTATCCCCGTCGGCGTCGCGCTGCTCATCGAATATCTGGCTCCCGCGCTTGTGCTGGGCTGGGTCCGCTTCGTTCAGAAGCGGCCGGTCACCCGTGCCGCCGCGGTCGGGGTGGTACTGGCCGTCGGCGGACTGGCCTGTGTCGTCGAGGTCTGGTCCGGGCTGAGCTTCGACGTCATCGGACTTGCCCTCGCGCTCGGCGCGGCCTGCTGCCAGGTCGGCTACTTCGTGCTCTCCGATCACGGCAGCGACGGCGACGACACGGTGGACCCGCTGGGCGTGATCGCCTACGGACTGCTGATCGGCGCCGCCGTCCTCACGGCGATCGCCCGCCCCTGGGACATGCACTGGCCGGTACTCGGCGGCAGCGCGGAGATGAACGGCACGCAGGTGCCCGCCGTCCTGCTGCTCGCCTGGATCGTGCTGATCGCGACGGTGGCCGCCTACCTCACCGGAGTGGTCTCCATCCGCCGGCTCTCGCCGCAGGTGGCCGGGGTGGTCGCCTGTCTGGAGGCGGTCATCGCGACGGTGCTGGCCTGGGTCCTGCTCGGCGAACATCTCTCCGCGCCGCAGATCGTCGGTGGCGTGGTGGTGCTGACCGGCGCCTTCATCGCGCAGTCGGCGAAGCCGAAGGCGACCGAGACCGTGCGGGTGGCCGGAGCCGGAGCCGGAGCGGGGGTGGGGCCCGGGACGGAGGAGGGCGCGGGCGCCGGCGCTCCGGGGGGCGGCGTGTCCCCGGCGTCCTCGGCTCCCTAGGCCTTCTGCCGCACGGCCCCAGGAGCGCTCCAGGGGCCGACTTGGCGGTCGGTTTGAGCTCGACGTAAGGTGACGATCATGCATTCCACTGTGCTGCCCCCTCCCGCCGCGTAAGGCGGGCGGCGGCCTCCGAGAAACCCGGTTCGGGCAGGTTCCCGAGCCGTTCGTCGCTGCCTGCACACGGGACCACGCGACCACTCCACGGCGCCCCGCGCCGTCCTGGATTTCCCGGAGCACCTCTCTCATGCATGCCACTCCTTCCTCCGCCCTGCCCGTGGGCCGGGGGCTGCTCTACGTCACGTTCGCCGCGACCGCCTGGGGCACTGCGGGTGCGGCCGCCGCCCTCCTCTACCGCGGCAGTGGACTGGGGCCGCTCGCCCTCACCTTCTGGCGCACCTTCGGCGGCCTGGTCCTGCTGCTCGCCGTACGGGCGCTGATGCGCCGCCGCTCCGGCACCGCCGTCGTCCCCGCCCCGAACGAGCCGCTGCGCCGGCGGATGGCCCGGGTCGTGGTGACCGGTACCGCCCTTGCCGTCTTCCAGGCCGCCTACTTCGCCGCCGTCGAGGCCACCGGTCTGGCCGTGGGCACCGTCGTCACCATGGGGGCGGGCCCCGTCCTCATCGCCATCGGGGCACGCGTGACGATGGGGGAACGGCTCGGCGGGGGCGGGGTGCTGGCCGTCGCCGGGGCGCTGGCGGGGCTGGCGGTGCTGGTCCTCGGCGGCGGCGGCGCCACGGTCCGCCCGGCCGGCCTGGGATTTGCCCTGCTGTCCGCGGCCGGCTGTGCCGCGATGACGCTGGCCACCCGGCGGCTGGGCAAGGGCGGCGGCAGCGATCCGTACGCCTCCACGATCGGCGCGTTCGCCGTCGGTGCGCTGGGTCTGCTGCCGCTCGCGGCGGTGGAGGGGCTGTGGCCCCAGGCGCACGACCTGGGACGCAGTCTCCTGCTGCTGGGCTACGTCGCGGCCGTGCCCACGGCGCTGGCCTACGGGCTGTACTTCGCGGGCCTGGCCGCCGTCCGCGCCGCGACCGCGTCCGTGATCTCGCTGATCGAGCCGGTATCGGCCGCGGTGATCGCGGTGCTGTTCCTCGGGGAGCGGCTCACGATGGCGACGGTGATCGGCACCGGCGTGCTGCTGTCGGCCGTGGCCGCGTTGGCGGTGACGGAGGCGCGCGGAGCCGTGACCGCCGCGCGGTCCGCGGCGCCGGCGTGAGCTGAGGACGGGTGCCCGGCCGGTGGTGTGCCGGCCGGGTGCCGGCCTCGGCTCACGCCCGGCCGGCGACCGGCCGTGAGGGGCGGGGCAGGGGTGCCGTTCAGGAGCGGGGCGCCTCCGTGGCGGTGCCGCCGGTCGCCAGGCGGCGCTGCTGGTGGGTGCGGGCCGCCGCGTCCCCGGGGCCGTCCCGTTCGGTGAGGCGTTCCGAGATGCGGTGCTGGACCGCCTCGCTCCGCTTGCCTCCGTACTTGAACTTGGCGCGGACCTCCCGCACTTCGAGGCGCAGCCCGCGGATGCCCGAGAGCAGCCGTCCGTACGGAGGCGCATCCGCGGCGACCGGAGCCGAGCCGCCGTCCGGCTGGAAGTGGCCCAGCTGCCGTTGCAGCAGTGCCGCCTTCGCCTCCGGGTCGTCCACGACATGGGCGGTGCAGGTCAGCTGGACCGCGGCATAGAAGCTGGTCGGGACGCCGTGCTCGGGCGGCTGGTCCTCGGCCGCCTGCCAGGGGCCGGGGATGAAGGTGTAGTCGTCCACCACGCTCAGCAGCACCGTCGGCCGTTCCTCCAGCGCGCCCCAGAGGGGGTGGGGGCGGGCCAGGTGGGTGACGGCCTCGCGCCGGGACGGGTCGTAGGCGAAGTGCAGCGGTTGCAGCATGGGCGGTTCGCCGGGCGGCCCGTTGGCGGCCAGCTGGCCAAAGTCATGTGTCGTGAGCCACTGTTGCCACTCGGCGTCGTCGGTGGGGGCGTCCCAGGGATGGATCAGCACGCGGGCTCCTCAGCGGGCGGAGAGGTACGCCGGCTCGGGCGTGCCGGGCGCGAGATCGTCGGACGGTATGGGGGCGCCGTACACCGGTGCGACGGGCAGGACACCGCTCCAGTACGGCAGCGCGAGGTCCTCCGGCTCGTCGTTGGGGCCGCCGGTGCGGAGCTTGGCGGAGACATCGCGCAGGTCGAGCCGGATGACGGCGGTGGCGGCCAGCTCCTTGGCGTTGCCGGGGCGGGAGTCCGCGGCGCGTCCGGGCAGGACATGGTCGACCAGCGCGTCGAGAGCGGCCTTCTTCTCCTCCTCGTCCGTCACCTGATACGCCGTGCCGTGCACCACGACGCTGCGGTAGTTGATGGAGTGGTGGAACGCGGACCTGGCCAGGACGAGGCCGTCGACGTGGGTGACCGTGACGCAGACCTCCAGGCCGGGGTCCGGCGCGGCACCGGTCATCCGCAACGGGCGGGAACCGGTCGAACCGTGCAGATAGAGGCGGTCGCCGACGCGGCCGTAGAGCGTCGGCAGGACGACGGGGGAGCTGTCGCGGACGAAGCCCAGATGGCAGACGTAGCCCGCGTCGAGGATGGCGTGCACCGTCTCGTGGTCGTATGCGGCGCGTTCGCGGGCGCGGGTGGGGGTCGTGCGTGCGGTCGGTTCGTACGCCTCGGATCGTGCCATTGCCAACTCCATTGCACTAGTGCATAATCATGTTTGTGCTAGGAGAGTATCGGATCCAAGGGCGGCGCGCATCGGAGATTGCCGCCAGTGTCGAGCGAGCCGTCGGTGCGGGCGAGCTCCAGCCGGGCGAAGTCCTGCCGCCGCTGAGGGAGTTGGCTGTCTATCTGGAGGTGAATCCGAATACGGTCGCGGCCGCGTACCGCACGCTCCGCGACCGCGGAGTGATCGAAACCGCGGGCCGGCGCGGCAGCCGGGTCCGTCCCCGCCCCGCGAGCACGCCGCGCGAGGCCCTGCGGGTGGAGGTGCCGCCGGGCGTCCGTGACGCCTCCGACGGAAACCCCGATCCGTCCCTGCTGCCCCCGCTGGAGCGGGCGCTGGCGGCGGCCGCGGCGCGCAGCGTGCGGCGCCCCGTGCTCTACGGCACGCCTGCCGTGGACGACGACCTCGCGGCCCTCGCCCGCGCGGCGTTCGCCGACGATGGTGTGCCGGTGGGCCCGGTCGCCGTCACCAGCGGCTCACTGGACGCCATGGAGCGGGTGCTGGCCGCCCATCTGCGGCCCGGCGACACCGTGGCGGTGGAGGACCCGGGGTGGGGCAGCCTGCTGGATCTCATTCCGGCGCTCGGACTGCGCCCCGCTGCCGTCGGCGTGGACGACGAGGGCCCGCTGCCGGAGCAGTTGGCGCGCGCGCTCCAGGACGGCGCCCGTGCCGTCGTCATCACGGACCGGGCGCAGAACCCCACCGGAGCTGCCGTAAGCCGCGCCCGCGCCACCGAACTCCGCACCCTCCTGGCCGCGCACCCCGGCACCCTCCTCATCGAGGACGACCACGGCCACGGCATCGTCGACCTCCCGCTCCATCCGCTCTCCGGCGTCACCGACCACTGGGTCCTGGTCCGCTCGACGGCCAAGGCGTACGGCCCGGATCTGCGCCTGGCGGTGCTCACCGGCGATGCGCTGACCATCGACCGGGTGCGGGGCCGTCAGGGCCTCGGGCCGGGCTGGATCAGCCATCTGCTCCAGGACACGGTCCTCCACCTGTGGCGGACGTCCGCGGTCGACCCGAAGGCGGTGGCCGAGGCGTACGGCCGGCGGCGCGATGCCCTGATACGGGCGCTGGCGGAGCGCGGAGTCCGCGCGCGGGGCCGCAGCGGTATGAACGTGTGGGTGCCGGTCCCGGACGAGACCGGTGCGGTGGCCCGGCTCCTGCACTCCGGCTGGGCGGTGGCCCCTGGCGCACGCTTCCGCCTCCAGTCACCACCGGGCATCCGCATCACGGTCTCCGCCCTCGCCGATGGCGACATCACCCCGGTCGCGGACGCCGTGGCCGCGGCCACCGGGGTGGGGGAGGTGCGGCGGTACGAGTGAGGGGTGGGAGGCGTTCGGGCCGACGGGCCGACGGGACCTCTGATGGTGGTCACGGCCGGTCGGCGGGTGGTGCTGTGCCTGCGCGCAAGGGCCCCGGCGCCGGTAAGTGGCCAGGGTCCTCGGTGCGTTGTGTGCTTGGGTGCCGTCAGTCTGTGGTCGTGCCCGGCCGGGGGAGCGACGGGCTGCTCGGGCGGGGCCTGCTCTGGGTGAGGGCGGCGCCGGCCAGGACGATGAGGGCGCCGACCGGAGTGTTCCAGCTCAGCTGTTCGTGCAGAAGGGCCACTCCGGCCGTGGTGGCGATCACGGGGATGAAGTACGTGACCATCTGGGCGGTGGTGGGGCCGACCTCGGCGACCAGGCCGTACTGGAGGAGGAAGGCGAAGCCGGTGCCCAGGGCGCCGAGTGCGAAGACGGCGAGCAGCGGGATGACCGGGTAGTCGGCCGGTGCGGTGGTGAACAGCGGCGTCACGACGGCCAGTTGGGCGGTGGCCAGCAGCAGCTGGGTGCTGGACATGGACAGGTGGGAGTGCCGGCTGCCCGCCAGGGTGCGGCGGACGTAGATCCAGCCGATGGCGTAGCAGAGCGAGGCGCCCAGGGCCATCGCGGTGCCCGTGAGATCCGTGCCGGAAAAGCCCTGCCAGGCACCGAGCACGGTGAGCACGCCCAGGAACCCGATGCCGAGGCCCGCGACCCGGCGCCGGCTGGGGCGGTCCTCGGAGAGTGCGACGACCGACAGCGCCATCCCCCACAGCGGGGAGGTGGCATTGCAGATGCCGGCCAGCGTGGAGGGGATGGTCAGCTCGGCGTAGGCGAAGAGGGAAAACGGCAGCGCATTGAGGAGGAACGCGGCGACGGTGAGGTGGGCCCAGGTGCGGGGCGAGCGGGGGAGCCGCTCACGCTTGATCACGAGCATGGCCAGCAGCACCAGCGCACCGAACGCCACCCGGCCCAAGGTGACCTGGAGCGGGGCGAAGCCCTGGGTGCCCACCTTGATGAAGAGAAAGCTGAAACCCCAGACGAGGGAGAGGGCGGCGAAGCGGATCGGCCAGCGGTGGGCCCGGCCGGTGGCCTTCGGGGGCGTCGCCGCGGTCCGGGGCGCGGCGGTCGAGGCTGCCGCGGTGTGCTCGTCGGAAGTGGGGAGGCCAGTCGTGGCCGGGGAGTTCGTGGTGTCGGATGAGGCGGTGGGTGCGCCGGTGGCGGTGCTCATGCCGTCCACGATGCGGCGTACAACTTTGAAGCACAAGCGAGAATTCGTGGCGGGTATCACTTAGCATTGCTTATATGTTGAACCTTGATCGCCTGCGGACGCTGAGTGCGGTCGCCCGGCACGGCTCCGTGAGCGCCGCCGCCGACGGACTGCATGTGACGACCTCTGCCGTCTCCCAGCAGATCGCCAAGCTCGAGCGGGAGACCGGACAGCAGCTACTGGCCAAGAACGGCCGCGGGGTGCGGCTGACCGACGCCGGACGGCTGCTCGCCGACCATGCGACGCGCATCCTCTCCCAGGTCGAGCTGGCCCAGGCCGAGCTGGAAGCGCATCGCGGCCAGGCGGTGGGTGAGCTGCGGCTGGGCGCGTTTCCCACCGCTGCGCGCGGGCTCTTCCCGGCCGCGCTGGTGGCTCTCCGTGCCGAGCACCCACAGCTCCGGGCGCGGCTGACGGAGATGGAACCGGACGAGTCGGTACGTGGCGTGGTGCGCGGTGATATCGATCTGGCCGTCGTCCTGGACTGGTACAACCGGCCGCTGTCGTTGCCCGAAGGGCTGGCGAAGGCGCCGCTCCTGGACGACCCGGCCGATGTGGCGATGCCGTCCACCCATCCGCTGGCCCGACGGCGGTCCGTGGAGCTGGAGGAATTCGCGGACGAGGAGTGGATCTCCTGGCCGCAGGGGGAGTTCTGCAATGAATGGCTGATGTTCACGCTGCGCAGCAAGGGCATTGAGCCGCGCGTCGCCCACATGGCGGAGGAGCACGGGACTCAGCTCGCCCTGATCGCGGCCGGGCTGGGGGTCGCGGTGGCTCCGCGCCTCGGCCGCGGGCCGGTGCCGGAGGGGGTGAGCGTGGTGCCCGTACGCCATACGATGCGCCGTCATGTCTATGCCATCTGGCGCGCGGATGCCGACCGCAGGCCCTCGATCCGTGCCGCCGTGGGGGCGCTCCGCGTGGCCGGGAAGGGTGTGGAGAGCAGCTGAGGCCGGTGCTCCCGGCCCGCCTCAGGTCGGTGGGACGATCCCGCGGATGACGCCCAGTTCCCGCAAGTCCTGTGGGCGGATGCGGAGTTGGTCGGCGGTGTCGTGGATCTGTGCTTCGCCGCGTTTGAGGATGGCCGCGGCCAGCTCCGGGGCGATCACGGAGAAGTAGCTGTCCGGTGTGGCCCAGAGCCGGTCCGGTGCGGCCAGGGCCAGCGCGCCGCCCGAGCCGCCTTCGCCGATGAGCAGGGAGGTCACGGGCACCTGGGCAGTGGCGAGCGCGGCGAAGGCATCGGCGATGGCCGCGCCGGCGCCGGCCTGCTCGGCCGCCGCGTCGTTGGCGGCGCCCGGGGTGTCCACGAGGGTGAGGACCGGGATGCCCAGCCGGCCGGCGAGCCGGACGAGCCGGGCGGCGGTGCGGAAACCGGCCGGGCGGGTGGCCGTGCCGCACTGGGCGGCGAAGGCGATCGTGCGCCCGTCACGATGCCCGAATCCGCACCGTATGCCGGGGTCGATACCGCCACAGCGGTCGCCGCTGATCTCTTCCCGGTCGTCGAAGTACGCGCGCAGATACGCCTCGGCGCGCGGCCGTGCTGCCTCACGGGCCCGCACCACCGCATCCCAGCCGGTCTCCGGCAGCTCGGGCGCCCCCAGCGCAGCCGGCGGGGGCGCCGGCTCCACGGCGTGAGTGCGGTACTCCGTCGGCGGGCACAGCAGTTGCAGCCAGCGCTGGAGCGTGGCGCGCAGCCGGTCGGGCGGGACGACGGCGTCGATGTGGCCCGAGGCGAGCTGCCCCTCGGCGGAGTAGGCGTGGGGATCGGCGTCGGGGGGCCGCACCCGCGAGCCCGCGAAGCCGATCTGTGCTCCCGGGAGCGCGAGGATGACATCGGCGCCCGCGCCGAGGGTGGCCCAGCCCCCGCCGGTCGTGGGGTCGCGCAGCACGGCGATCTGCGGCAGCCCCGCGGCACGGTTCAGCGCCGACTGCCGTGCCACCCGCTGGAGTTGGGTCAGCGCGCGCATCCCTTCCTGCATCCGGCTGCCGCCCGTGGCGATCAGCGAGACGACCGGCAGACCGCGCTCGCGGGCCAGGGTGTAGGCGGCCTCCAGACGGTCGCCGGTGCGCTCACCGAGGGAGCCGCCCAGATAGCGGAACTCGAAGGAGAGCACGACCGTTTCCCTGCCGCCTATCGTGGCCAGGGCTGTGACCACCGACTCGTCCTCGCCGGTCCGGGAACGGGCGCGGGCCCGCGCGTCGTCGTAGCCGCGCCAGCCGAGCGGGCCGTCCGGTGCGGAGGATGCCGCGGCCGATGTGCGATGACCGTCGGGAACGGGCGTCTCGGTGTACGTATCCGCCACGGCCGCGATGGCTTGACGGGCCGTCAGCCGGGCGCACGGCATCGGCGAGGCGGGCGAGGCGGGAGTCCGGTTGTCGGCCGTGCCCTCGTGGGCCGCGCCCCGGCCGTCGTCCCCGCCGTGGCGCCCGCCCCCGGCTCCGTTGCCGGCAACGTTCCCTGCCGCGCCGCCTCCGTCGTTACGCACGGAGCTCACGCTTCAGGATCTTGCCCATGTCATTGCGCGGCAGGGCGTCCAGGAAGTGCACGGTGCGGGGGCGTTTGTGCGGCGCGAGCTGGCGGGCGACATGATCGGCGAGCTCCTGGCCGGTCGGCGGCGGGCCGGCGTCCGGCCCGGTCTCGGCCACGATCCACGCGACGATCCGCTCGCCGAGGTCTTCGTCCGGAGCGCCGGTGACGGCCGCCTCGGCGACCCCGGGGTGGGCCAGCAGCGCATTCTCGATCTCACCCGCGCCGATCTTGTAACCGCCGCTTTTGATCAGGTCGGTGGCCTTGCGGCCCACGATGCGGTAGTTCCCGGCGGCGTCCCTGACCGCCATGTCGCCGGTGCGGAACCAGCCCCCGTCGAAGGCGGCGGCGGTGGCATCGGGGCGGTTGAGGTACTCGACGAAGAGGTTCGGGCCGCGGACCTGGATCTCGCCGACCGTCTCGCCGTCGTGCGCCTCGATGGCCTGGCCCGCGTCGTCGACCAGCCGGACGTAGACCCCCGGCAGCGGCACCCCCACCGTGCCCACGGCATCCGGGCCGTCCGCCCGCACGCTGGTGTTCATGAGCGTTTCCGTCATGCCGTAGCGCTCGATCACCCGTCGGCCGGATGCCGCAGCGATCCGCTCATGATCGGTCAGCGGCAGCGCGGCCGAACCGGAGACCAGCAGCCGGGCACGGGAGAGCGCCTTGGCGAGCGTGGGGTCATCGCCGGCCTCGGCGGCCAGGCGGTGGTACATCGTCGGTACGCCGAACAGCATCGTGCCGTCCGCGGACAGCTCCCGGGCCACCGCGTCGGTGCTGAAGCGCCCCAGGTGGTGGACGCTGCCGCCGCGGCGCAGCGGTCCGAGGATGCCGAGGATCAGGCCGTGGACATGGAAGAGCGGCAGGGCGTGGACGAGGACGTCGTCGGCGGTCCACTGCCAGGCGTCCTCCAGGGCGTCGAGGGTGTGCGCAACGGCGCGCCGGGGGAGGACAACGCCCTTGGGCGGCCCGGTCGTACCGGAGGTGTAGACGATCAGGGCCGGAGCCTCGTCGCCCGGTTCGTACGGAAGCGGAGCCGGCTCGGCGTCCTCGGGCGGCTCCGCGGCCTCGATGTCGAGCCGGGACAGTGCGGCGAGCGGGTCCGGCAGCTCGGCGCCCGGCTCGGCCAGGACGAGGGACGGGGCGCTGTCCGTCACGATGTGCGCCAGCTCGCTCTCGCCGATCTTCGGATTCACCGGGACCACGGCCACACCGGCGAGCAGCGCGGCCACCACACCGACCGAGGTCTCCAGCGTCGGCGTCGCCCAGACGGCGATACGGCTCTGACCGGCGATCCGCTCGGCGAGCGCACCCGCCACCGACGCCAATTGGCGATAGCTGAGACCACGGTCGCCGAAGCGCAGCGCGGGTGCGGGCGAAGCGTCGCGCAGCGCGGGGAAAAGCACGTTCACCGGATCTCCTTCGTCCTCGTCGGAGCCCGGCCCGTCGCGGCCGGGCCGTCCCGCTCGCGCACCTGCCGGTGCCGAGCGGGCTGACCCACACCACTCTCGCAGAGACCACCGACAACGCGATCACATCCGGGGGACCGATCCGCTCCGCCCGCGGTGATCGACCCCATACCTGCCCCCTCGCACCCGCCCCCACATCGCCCCGCTTGCTTGCCCCGACCCTCACCCCGGGATCTTGCGGAAGTCCCACGACGCGACCGACTCCGGCGTCAGACGCAGCCACGCATGGCGGCCGTCGTGCGGCATCCGGGACATTCCGAAGTACTTCTCCGCGAACTGCCGCTCCGGGGCGTCGAGCGCGGGGCACGGCTCGCCGGTGCGCGGAGCCTCGCCGACGAAGTCCGCGTGGCCCGTCAGCTCGGCCCCGCGCAGCTCGTCGTATGCGTGCCCGTCGTCGATGACCACCGCGATCCGGGGGTCCTTGCGCAACTGGGCCCACCGCTTGCTGTGGGTGATCGAATACAGCCACAGCGCCGTGCCGTCCCAGACGAACCACAGTGCCCCGACGTGCGGGGCGCCGTCGCCGCCGACCGTCGCCACCCGGCAGGTGCGCTGCGCCGCGAGGAACGCGTCGAGCTCGCCCTGCGTCATCATGATCCGGCGCCCGCGCCGCTGTGTGTCGGCCATCCGTCATCGCCCTCCGCCGTGTGCCCCCGCTCGTGGGGCACTGACCCGCTTGCCTGACACCGACCTTTACCTTTACCTGACTGGGTGTCAGAAATCATGAGGGCTCTTCCTGGTGTGCGCAATGCCCGGTACTCTCGCCCGGCTCGGACAGGCCGGTACATCAGGTCCGGCAGAAAATCAGCCCAGGCCGGGCATCAGGTCCGGCAGGTAAGCACGTCCGGCAGGGAAGCGAGACCGCCAGAGGGGGATGCGATGTCTTCGGGCGCCGCACGGATCGTCGAGCAACTGGACCCGGCGTCGACGGTGCTGCTCACCGTCGAGTGCCAGCGCGGTGTGGTCGGTCCGGACAGTGCACTGCCCGAACTTGCCGACGCGGCCCGTAAGTCGGGGGCGCTGGCGAATGTCGCCCGGCTGGTGGCGGCCGCCCATGAAGCCGGCGTCCAGGTGCTGCATGCCGTGGCCGAACGCCGTCCCGACGGCCGCGGCGCCAGCCACAACGCCCGCCTCTTCAAGGCGGCCGAGCGGCTGCCCGTTCAGCAGCTCACGGGATCCACCGCGGTGCGCATCGCCGATCCGATACCCGTCTCCGGGGACGATCTGGTGGTGCGCAGACTGCACGGCCTCTCGCCGATCGCCGGCACCGACGTGGACGCGCTGCTGCGCAACTTCGGGTGCCGGACGCTCGTCGTCACCGGGGTGTCGGCGAATGTGGCGATCCCCAACGCGGTGTTCGACGCGGTCAATCTCGGTTACACGGCCGTGGTGCCCGCGGACGCCATCGCAGGGGTGCCATCCGACTACACCCCCGCGATGGTCCGCAACACCCTCGCTCTGGTCGCCACCGTCACCACCACCGATGACCTTCTGACCAGCTGGAGACGACCGCGCCGTGGCCGCTGACCCGGGCGGGGGCGGGCGGCCGGGGGACGCCCGTTCCCTCAGCCGAGGGTGACCGAGCCGCCCTCCACGTTCACCTTTGCGGGCGCCAGCTCCTTGACTGGCCGGCTCCCTGGGTGGCGAAGGCTCACTCGGCCCTCAAAGGGGCGCCGCGGGTCACCAACCTCTTGGCCGAGTACACCTAGGGGCGTCCCATGCGCCGGTGTCCTGTCGTTCACGACCGGACGCCCTTACGGTCGTCGGCGGCGCAGGAGGGGGCACCGTCCTGGGGCGCCGTCAGGACGTGGGGCGCCTCAGCCGGCGGCCCATGAGGAGGGCTCCTGCGCCCGTGATCAACGAGGCGGCGGCGATGCCGGTGAGTGCGGTCTCGGCCCGAGCGCGATGGGTGGATCCAGTGGCGGGCAGCTCGGGCCGGGGCATGGCTGTGGATTCGGTAGCAGTCTTTGAGACGCCGCCTCGGCCGGATGGCGGGACCGCCTGCCGACCGTGGCGGCCGCCCCTGCCGACCGCGGCGATCTGCCGGCCGCGTTCATCCGCCCCGACGGCATCGTCGCCTGGGCCGCCGCCCCGGGCCTGCCCCCGGACACCGCAGCTCTGGCGACCGTGCTGCGCACCTGGCTCGGCGTACCGCACACGCGTATGACGAACGGCCAACAAGGTGAACCTGGTCAACCTGAAGGCAGGAAAAGCACCGGACAACGCAGAGGGGAGGTCTGATGGTGCGCGATCCGATCTGACGGTCGGTTCGGCACAGACCTGCCCTGATGCTGCCGAAAGGCCGTCCCGCCTCCGCACCGGCAAAACATCCGAGGAGCAGGAACGACGATGGCACCCGATCCGACAATCGCCCAGGTGACCATGACCCTGGCTGCCCTTGCAGCCACCGGGGCCACCCCGCGTCCGTCCGGGGAAACCCTGGAGCAACAGACCAAACGAATCATCACCGGCATCGACGCGCAGCTGAGCGATCCCAGCCTTGCGACGCAGGGCACGTGGCAGCTGGTGTGGCTCGCCCTGAGCGAGGCCAACGCCAATATGGCCTACATCGCGCGGAGCACCAACGGCTCGAACGAGTTCGCCGTGGTCGCTCGCGGCACGGACGCCGATCTGGCCGACATCCTCGAGGACCTCGATGTCGGCACAGTCGTCCCGTTCCCCGAAAGCGGATCGCCGAAGCCCATCGCCGTTTCCAAGGGGGCGATGGATGCGTTCAAACGGCTTGTCAACGCCCGCTCGATCGCCTCACCCTCCCCGAACGCCACGCTCAATCAGGCGCTCTCCGTCGCGCTCAAGTCGGCGCCCTCCTCGCCGCAGCCGACCGTCTATCTGACCGGTCACAGCCTGGGCGGTTGCATCGCCACCATGCTCGCGCCGTACCTACAGGCACAGACCTGGACGAAACAGCCGAAGTTCGCAGTGATCACCTATGCCGCTCCCACCGCCGGCACGCAGAGCTTCGTCGACTACTTCGACTCCGTGCCGTGGGTCATCGACGAGCGCCAGAACAACGCCTACGACCTGGTACCGCACGCGTGGGCCGATCTCGACACCGCCGCCGGCTGGTACCCGAGCCCGGGACCGCAGGCGACCGAAGAAGTGAAGCTGCTCATCGGGGCGATCTCCAAGCGCACCAAGGGCAACGTCTACGTCCAGCCCGGCACGCTCAGCCCGATGAACACCGGATACACGAGCCTCGCCAAGAACCTGGTCAACAAGACCACCCAGGACTTCCTCGGCCAGGTCGCCTTCCAGCACGCCAACTCCACCTACCTGGACCTGGTGGGGGCGCCTGCCGTCCCTTCCGGGCCGGTGGTGACCGACGTGACCCCCACCTTCGGCGCACCACGCGCCACGGTGACCATCAACGGCAGCGGTTTCAGTCCGGACAGTATGGTCGACTTCGGCCACTTCGCCTGCACCGAGCGCGTTATCGACGCCTCCGGCACCAGGATCACCGCTAAGGCCCCCAACGGAAACGGCGTCGTCCACGTCCGCGTCACCAACACCCTCGGCACCTCCCCGGCCGTCGCGATGGGGCAGTACGCCTATGGCGGACCCGCACCTGTGGTGGTCAGTGCGGTCAGCCCGACCAGCGGAAAGGTCGGCACCCCGGTCACCATCAGCGGCTCGGGCTTCGCCGATGGCGCCACCGTGCACTTCAAGGACAAGGCATCCGATTCGGTCACGTTCGTCTCCACCGGCCAGCTCACCGCAACCGCGCCCGGTCAGCTCGACGACCACCAGACGGTGAACGTCACCGTGACGGTCGGCAAGGCCACCTCTCCCACCAGCCCGGCCGACGAGTTCACCTACACCGGACGGTAGCGTCCGCACGCCCCGTTCCCGGGGTGGCCTTCGAGCAGCCCCGGGCCCTTGCCGCCGACCGGTCGACCCGTGCCCGGCGAGGGATCGCCGCAGGACCGTTCGCCGGTTGCCTCCGCGTTGGCCGAGAATTTCGCGGTGTACCCGGCCGTAGAGGGTGAGTTGACGTGGGGCGTCCCTGAACCTGAGCGGTAAAGGAAGGCATTCCGCCTCATCCTCACTACAACATTCGGCCGTGCCATCCGCGCAATATGTTCAACCCAGATGTGTGGAAGCCCGCCCTGGCCGCAGCCGGAGTCATCCCCATGCGAACGGAAGGGGAGCGTGGGAAAGTTTCCCGCAAGGAAGGCTTCCATGTCCTTCCAGCCCGGCCCCCGGCCGGGGCCGACCGGGGGCGGGCCGCCGGGGACGGCCCGTTCCCTCAGCCCAGGGTGACCGAGCCGCCCTTCACGTTCACCTTGGCGGGCGCCAGCCCCTTGGTGGCGGGGCCCTTCTTCACGCTGCCATCGGTGATGTCGAACTTGCTGCCGTGACACATGCAGTTGATGGTGCCGCCGGTGACCTCGCCGACGACGCATCCCGCGTGGGTGCAGATCGCGGAGAACGCCTTGATGTCGCCGTCCTGCGGCTGGGTGACGACGACCTTGTCGGCTTTGAAGATCTTGCCGCCGCCCTTGGGGATCTCCGAGGTCTTGGCGAGGATGGTGCCCCCGCCCCCACCCCCGCCGGCGGCGCCGTCGCCCCCACCGCTCGCCCCTGAACCATCGGCCTGATCGCCGCCCTCAACCTTGGAAGCGCCGCTCCCCGCGTCCGCCGTGCTGCCGCCACAGGCCGCGAGCGCCGCCGTCAGCCCGGCCGCGCCGACCGCCGCGACGACGGTCCGCCGCGCCGCCCCGCGCCCCGCCGCCTGGCCGGTCTCCTCCGTCACCGCTTCGGTCTCCGTCCGCTCCGACGCTGCCTGTCGAGCCATGGTGTGCCTCCGGTTCTTGGTGGTGCCTTCGGTGCGCGTTGTGCTCAAGGACGTTGCACAGGGTGCATACGGCGGGACGGCCCCGCGTGTTCAACCCGTGCGCGTTCCTTTCACCGGAGCGAAAAAGCCGACGGCGAACCGCCCGGACGAACCGCCGCAAGTGAGCCGCCGCAGGGGAACGGGCGAGGGGAATGGGCGCGAGGCGAACAGGCGCGAGGGGAACGGGCGAGGGGGCCGCCGAGCCCCGAAACGCCAGGGTGAACCACCAGGGCCCCTCAGCCCCCTCAGCCCCCTCAGCCTTTTCAGTCCCCGTCGACGCGCCTCTCCAGCGCGTCCAGCAGGAAGTCCCGCTGGAAGTGCAGCAGCTGCTCGTTGACCGCGTCGCCGGCCGGCAGATGCGTGGCGCCGGGCAGCGGGAGCACGCTGTGCGGTTTGCCCGCCGCGAGCAGCTCGGCCGAGAAACGCAGGGTGTGCGCGGCCGCCACATTGTCGTCCGCGAGCCCGTGGACCAGCAGCAGCGGACGGCGCAGCAGATGGCCGTGGCCGGTGAGGGAGGAGCGCACGTAGTTCTCCGGCTGCTCCTCCGGGTGGCCCAGGAACCGCTCCTTCCAGTGGGTGTCGTACAGCCGCTGGTCGGTGGGCGGGGCGCCGGCGACCGCGGCGTGGAAGATGTCGGGATGGTGCAGCACCGCGGCCGCTGCCAGGAACCCGCCGAACGACCAGCCACGGATCGCCACCCGTGTCAGGTCCAGATCACCGAAGCGCGCCCCGGCCGCCCGCAGCGCGTCCACCTGGTCCTCCAGCGCGGGCGTGAGCTGGTCACCGTGAATGGTCTTCTCCCAGGCCGGGCCCCGATTCGATGTTCCGCGCCCGTCCACCACCAGCACCGCGAAGCCCTGCTCGGCGAACCACTGCGACACACAGGTGAACCACCCCCGGGCCCGTCCCACGAGCTGCATGGCCGGGCCCCCATAAGGGTCGAGGAGCACCGGCAGCTTCCCGGCGCCCTCCCTGTGCCATGAGGGCAGGAAGAGCGCGCCATGCAACTGCCGCTCGCCGAGAGTGAGGTGGAGCGGTCGCGGGGTGACCGAAGGCTCCTCGGCGAGCGACGCGAGGGTCTCGTACGGCACCTCCCCGGCCGGCCCCGCTTCCCCGGCCGATCCCGTGCCTGTGCCTGTGTCTGCGCCCGTGCCCGGTTCCGTTCCCCGCAGCACGCCCACTTCGTTGCCCCGCGGCGTCACCCCCGCCAGGACAACAGTGCCGCCCCGCCCCACGCCGCTGTACCTGCCGGGGCCCCGGCTCAGCCGACGGCTGCCGTGGCCGGGCTCATGGCACCACACATGGGTCTCCAATGGGTCCTCGCTCGCGGTGAACAGCACCCGCTCGCCCTCGACCCCGAGGACCGCGCACAGCTGAAGCCCCTCCGGGGTGACCCGTCGGCCGCCCACGGTCAGATACCGGGTGTCGCCGGCGTCCTCGGGGAGCACCAGGGCCCCCGATGCCGTACGGGCCGGGGTGCCGTCGATGAGCTGCACCCATGCGGGATCGGTCCGCTCATGCAGCACCTCGGTGGCCCCGGTCGCCGGATCGACCGAGAGCGTACGGACTATGCGCTGGTCACGGCTTTGTACGGCGAGAAACGGGCCGTGCGCATCCCAGCCGGCGTCCACGAGATACTCGTACGTCTTGCGGTCCCAGTCCACGTCGACCCGTTCCCCCTCCAAGGAGAGGAGCTGCACGGTGACCTCCGCATTGGGGGTGCCGGCCGCCGGGTACGGGATCGCCTGCGGCGGCTTCGTCGGGTCGGCCGGATCGCTGACGTAGCGCCGTTCCACCGGGCTGGTGTCGACCCGGGCCACCAGGACGTGGCGGCTGTCCGGCGCCCACCAGTAGCCGCGCAGCCGGTGCATGGACTCGGCGGCCACATATTCGGCGAGTCCGTAGGAGACCTCCGGGCCCTCGGCGCGCGCCAGTTGACGGTCGGCGCCGGTCAGGTCGACGACGTGGAAAGAGCGGCGGCTCACATAGGCGATGTGCCGGCCGTCGGGGGAGGGGCGGGGGTCGACCACCGGACCGGCCGCGGGGACGGAGAACGGCACGCCGCCGTCGGTACGCACCGCCCACAGCGCTCCGGACAGTGCGAACGCCACCACACGGGCGGTGTCGTCCGTCGCGTAGGACACCACGCCCACGGACCGCTCACGGGCCCGCTCCCGGAGCAGCCGCTCCTCCTCGGGGACCGGCCCGGTACCGGCTCCCACCAGGAGGGCCGGATCCGCCACCAGCCGTTCCGCGCCGTCCTCGTACTGCCACAGACGGCCGACGGGATCGGTGCCCGAGACCGTTCGGACGAAGAGCACCCGGCTGCCGTCGGGGGAGACGGTGAAATGCCTGGGCACGCCGAGGGAGAAGCGACGACTGCGGGCGAATTGGCGCGGGAAAGCGGCGGAATTCGTGGAATCCATGGAGTTCGTGGAATCTGTGGAGCTCGGGGTGTGCGCGGAAGGCATGGCGCTGCGGTGCAAGGTGCTGTCCTCCAAGGTGCTGTCGTCCAGGATGCTGAGGGGTCCGGTCGGCAGTGGTCCGGGTACGGCGATCCCTGGGGAAACATAGGCATATCCGGGATTCACGGAAAAGGCCGTGCCGCGACGAGTTTTTCCGCAGCACTGAGCGCCGGTACCTGACCGGGCACAAGGGGAAATTCCGGGATGCTGCTGTAGCTTCGGGGATGCCGACCGAAGTCATGGCGACGCGCCGGTCACGCCTGTGCGTGCGGGCGGGTCGCTACCGGGGCCGTCGAGTCCGACGGCCCCGGTACATATATCACGTAACCCCGAGGACGGCTTCCGGCCTTGCGATTCCAAGGGGCTTTCAAGCGCTCTCAAGGGGCTTTTGAGGGGCCTTCGAGGGGGAGCGTGGTGCGCCGCGGCGCACGTCACAGGCTTCCGCGCCCTGCTGCGTCCATGTGCGTAAAGCGTCTCGTCGAACCCGTGACCGCGGTGGGTGTCGAGCACACACCCGGGCGACCACCGTGGATTCCGAGGGCAGTTTCTGCCGCGGGGCTATGCCTCCGGGGTGTCCGCGCGCCGGAGCTGCTTACGGTAGAGCGCGATGGCCTGGTCCGGCGGATAGTTGGGGACGGTCGAGATCGCGCCGCTGTCCTTCGCCACCACGAAACTGCTGCCTCCGGGCGGCGCGGGCACCGGCCGGCCGTTCCGGTCGACGGGCTTGGCGTACGTCGCGTACACCAGATATCCCAGGTCGAATTCCTGGACATGCAGGGGCGCGGGGGTGCCGTCGAAGGACTGGGGCCGGCCGAATTGCCGGCGAACCGCTTCCAGCGCCTCGTCGGGATTCGTGGGCACATTCTGCCGATCTGTCGGAGAGTTGTCCGAAGTCATGGGAACTCCTTCGTCTCACAGCAAAGCGTCTGTCATCAGACGGATGTGCTGAGTCATGGCGCTGCGTCCATCGATTCCATCGTGAGCAGCCGGCCCGGCGATTGTCCCTGACCGTACTCCACAAGCAGCCCCGGCGGAGTCAGGTACCGGCTCGGTTAGGGTCATTTCCATGAGTGAGGACATCGCCGCACTGGCACGTCAACTGGCAGCCGTGGACCGGGCCGAGCGAAGAGCGGCGAGGGACCGGCTGGTCGCCCTCGGCGCCCCGGTCGTGGAGCACCTGCTGCCGCTGCTCGGTGACGAGGAAGGGACCGGCCGATCGGCCGCGGAGTCGTGTCTGCAAGACCTCGGTGCCACGGCGATCGAGCCCTTGCGAAGGGTCCGTAGTGAGGGCCCCGGAGGCCTGCGGCCTGCCGCCCTGCGTGCGCTCGCGAGCCTCGGCGGCGGCGATGCCCTGGGCCCCGCCGACCGGGCAGCCGTCGAGCGGCTCGTACGGGTCAAGCTGCTGGACGAAAGCCCCGGCGACCTTCCGGCGGAGACCTGGATAGCGGTGCCACGGGCGGAAGTGAAGGACATCGTGCGGGCGTTGGAGCTGCACGACGCACGCCCCGTCACGACGGCCCTGGGGGTGTCCGCCGCCGTCCACCACGAGAATTCGCTCGAGCACCGTTCCGGTGACGGCACCTCCTCCACCGAATACCGCGTGTTCATCACCCCGGAATTCGACGGCTGGCGGCTCGTCTACGGCGCCGACTATCTCAACGACTACTGGGCCCAAGCCGTGGAAAAGCTCAGCGCGCAGTGCCGGGAGGCGCACTTCTACGCCGTGGACGAGTACAACGGCGCGCGGGTGTGGTGGGTCGCGGAGAACGGGCAGGACAAGCGCGGCCACCGCACCTACGGCGATCCCGAATGGGTCGGCGAACCCATGGAGTTCGAGCGGGATCTGATGCAGGACGAGGACGACGAACTGTACGACCCCGAAGAGGCCGAGGAGTACGCCGAAGGTGTCCGTGACCCGGAGGAGGTGGCCTCCTGCATCTCCATCCAGCCGACGACCGTCGAGGTGCTCGACAGGGTGGGCCACGGCTGGCTCGCGGTGACCAGCCCGGACGTCGGACACGGCCGGTTCCGGGGCGCACTGGACATCTGAGGGCCGGACGGGGGCCGGTGCCGCCGCCCTGGTGCGGGCGGCGGCAGCGGGGAGCGGTCCGACCGGATCACATCAGGCTCGGCTGGATCTTCCGCCAGGTCGTGTCCAGGTGGTCGATGTGCCGGTCCATTTCCCGGACCATGGCCTGCTTCTCCTCCGTGGTCGAGCTTTCCTTCCGCTTGCTGTAATCGCGCTCGATGAGCTTCTTCAGTTCCTTGCGCGCGTCCGCCTCGCTGAGATTCTGGGCCGCCGCGATTTCCTTGGCGGCGCGGTCGGCGGATTTGTCCGTACGCGCGTTGATGCGGTCGGCGATGTTCTGCTGCACGTCGGCCGCGGCCATACTGTCGACCTGCTTCTTCTCCGCGGTCTTCGCCGTGTCGAGCTTCTTCTTTGCCGCGACATCGGCCGGGTCGGTGCGATAGGTCGTGCTGTAGTAGACCTTTGAGTCGTCGAGTGCCTTTTCCCGCAGCACTGTTGAACACTTCGCATGGCCCTGTCCCATTCCGCAGGGCTCACGCTCCGTGTAGACGGCCTGTGGCGTGTATTTTGTGTCGCCCTGATTGACCCGCTTCAGCCAGTCGGCGAGATGCTTCTCCGAATGCCGGCCCGACACATATTTCTCACCCACCGGCACCGAGGAGTCGGTGACGTAATGCGTCTCGCGGCCGGGCGGCGGGCCCTCGACCTCCAACACCGCGTAGTTGCGGTCCGTGAGGTCCGGACTGTTGTTCGTCAGGCTGGGCGGAACGGTGCCGAGCTTCAGGCTGTTGAGGAGTTTGTCGCTGCTCTTCCGGTGCCCCCGCACACCGAGCGATTCCTCCGCGTTCTTGGCCGCACTGTCCTTGCTCTCCGGCTTGGGCGCATCCTCGCCCTTCTTGCGGTACGGCTTGTCGACGTTCTCGGGATTCTTGCCCACGCCGTGCTGCTCGTGGAATCCCACGCTGAGCCGGGCCAGGGACGAAACGACCGCGAGCCGCTCCCCGCGTTCGAGGTCCTTGAATCCGGGCAGCCGCTGCTCCAGATCGCTCTGGGTGAAGGCGCGCGGCCCCTTTCCGGCATCGCCCGACGTGGGGAGGGCATCACCGGTCGAGGCACGCAGAACCTGCGCCAGACTCCCGTCCTTGGCCCAACTGTCCAGATGGTCATGGACGTTGTCGAGCGGGACGCGGTGTACGTCCCGGTCCCGCCGGAGTTCGTTCTGTAGCCTGTCCGGCGGAATCCCGTACTCCTTGGACCCCTCCGCCTCCGCGTCGAGGGTGCGATCCCCCTTCTGTTCCTGCTCGGAGGTGTCGCTGTCACCGCGGTCGTGCGGGTCGGAGTAGGGCTGCTTCTCGTCGACGTCCATCGCGTCGTCGTCGGGGTTCGGCTTGTCGTCGGGGTTCGGCGACGGCGAATCGTCCAGCTTCAGCGCGGCGAGCCCGTCGTGGTCCGGCTCGGTCCGCTTCTTCTTGTGGCTGCTTCCACTCCCCGAGGAGGACCCGGTGCCCGAGCCGGACGGCTGGTCGTCCGTGGGCGGCGGATTGCTGGCCTTCCGTTTCCCGGCGGGGGCGTCGGGAGCCGGTGGTTTGGGACGGCTGTCGGCACGTGTCTGGTCGGGCCGTCCGCCGGGCGTGCCCGTGGTGGTGTCCGGCCGCGCAGGGGCGGGCCGGTTCTGCTCGTGGCTCTGGGGATCGCCGTCGCGCGGCGGGGTGTCACCAGGATTCCGGGAGCTGCTGTTCGCACCGGTGGGGGTCTCGTGACCACCGGGCCGCGGCTGTCCACCGGGCGAACCGTCCGCAGGGGCATCCGAGGAGAGCGAGGTGGACTGCTCGTGCCCGCGCCCACGGTCGGGTCCGGGGTTGGGGTTGGGCTCGCGGCCGTCCTGCTTCGAGTGGTCCTGGTTCGGGCCGTTGTCCGGGGTGGGTGACGGGTTGTCCGGGGTGGGTTGTGAGTTGTCGGGGGTGGGCGATGGGTTGTCCGGGGTGGGCTGTGAGCTGTCCGGGTCGGGAGTTGTGGTGTCCGCAGGGGAGGACGTGTCGGGACCGGAGTCCGGCTTGCTGTCCGCGGGCGCGTGGGGCGCGGCGTCACCGGCATCCACGCTGTTCCCGGGCGACGACTGGCCAGGGGCGTCGCCGGCCGGGTGCGTGGCGGAGTCGTTCGCGTCCGGCGTGCTGTGGTCGCTTGAGTTGTGGTCGCCCTGTGGCGGGTCGGACTGCGGCGGGTTGGACTCTGCCGAGTCGGGCTGCGTCGAGTCCGGCTGTGGGGAGGGGGCGGACGGGGTGTCTTCTGTCTGCTCGGACGTGGAGCCATCGGTCGGCGGGCCGTCGTGGGAGTCGTCCGACGGGTGTGAATCGGCCGACTGGGCACCGTCGGACTGGTCGCCGTCGGACTGGTCGGATGTGGAGTGGTCGCCGTCGGACTGGTCCGAGGTGGAATCGGCATCGCCCGACGAGTCGGAGTCGGCTGCCGGATCCTGAGCCGGATGGAGCGGATTACGGTCGGCGTCCAGCGGGATGTAGAAGACATCCGTGGCACCGTCGGTGTTGATGGGCTGCTCGCTCACCTCGCCGCTCTGGGTGTCCACCCACACGATGCGGCCGTCGTGGTTGACGGCGTTGAACGCATGGCCGCCGCCCCCGTCCCAGTTGACCTGCACGATCGCGGACGAGCCCGGACCGGCGTTCAGGAGGTCCTGGGCGATCGCGGCGTGACCGTCGGGGCTGGTGCCGGCGTAGGAGTGCGGCGCGCCTGTCCAGTCGATGATGTTCTCGTTGGCATCCGTCTCGGGTGACCAGCGGTCCGGGTTCCCGTCCGCATCGAGGTCCGGGGTGCGAGGCGCTGAGACCTGCGGGTTTCCGTACCAGGTGTCGAGGAACGAACGGCTGCAGTCGGCACAGTTGTTGGAACGGCCGGGCACATTCGTACCGCCGTCGTTCTGCAACTGGGCCCAGTCCCCGAACGGATCGGGAAAGCGCTGGGGAGTGCCGTCGTCATTCCGCGGGATGGCGTCCTCGAGCGCCTGCTGATCCGCGGGGTCGGGCGGCAACAGGCCACCAGGTGCCTCCTGGATACCGTCTCGTACGTCCTGGAGGCTGGGCCGGTCGTCCTGCGGGTCGGGATCGGAGTCCGACTCTGATGATGAGTCCGGGGCCGGGGCCGGGGCCGGGTCCGAGTCCGGGTCAGAGGACGATTCCGAGTCCGTGTTTGTGTCCGGCTCCGGCTCCGGCTCCGGGTCGGCGTCGGAGTCCGAGTCCGAGTCCGAATCTGAATCCGTGTCGGGGTCCGACGCCGTGTGGGGGTCCGCGTCGGACGGGTCCTTGTCGCCGGAGTCGGAATCGTCGGCCTGGGGGGCGTCGTTCTTGCTGTCGCTGTCGCTGTCGCTGTCGCTGTCGCTGTCGCTGTCGCCGTTGTCGGGTTGTTGGTCCTCGGACTTGCCCTCGTCGGGCTGGGTGTCCTCCGGCTTGTTGGCATGGGGCTGGGCGTCGTTCTGGTGCTCGGAGTCGGGACCGGATTTGTCGGCTTCGGGCTTGTCGGCTTCGGGCTTGCCGGGCTCCGGTGTCTTCGTGCCGTGGTCGGGCGTGGGCGGTGTGTCGTCGCCCCGCGGGTGCTGCGGATCGGGGGTGCGCTGGTCCGGAGCATTCTGGTCGGGGCCGTGCTGCTCCGGCCCCCTGCTCGGTGGTGGAGTCTGCCGCTGCTGAGGGGACGACTCATTGCCGCGCGGCTGCTCGGTACGAGGTGGTTCGGCGCGCGGAGGCGTGGGCCGGGGACGCGACGACTGGTCGGGAGCACCGGGCCGTTGGCGCGGGGGAGTGCTGCGTGGGTCACCGTAGGGCGCGGTGCGGGGGTCCCGGGCGGGCGGGGCGCCGTGGCCGGCCGGTGTGGAGCGCGGGGGTGCGGAGGCGGGCGGAGCACCTGCTGAAGCGTGCGCGCCGGCGGGGGCACTCGGGGCGGGCACGGGGCCACCGCCCATGGCAACGCCGGGCGGCGCAGTGGAAGCGGAAGCGGGCGAGGAATTGGACGGCTCGCCGCCGGTCTGAGACGCGGGCGGCATACCGGTGGGAGGCGGCGCGAAGGTGGTCGCGCTGTCCGTGTGCGTGGTGACGTCGCTGTCGTCGTTCGCCGGGTGGGCGCTGTGCTGCTGGGGCGAGCCGTAGGAGGAAGCGGGCGAGGCGTGCGCGGTGGCCGCATGAGGCATGGCGCCCGAGGGCATACCGACCCGGCCGCCGCTCCCGTTGGAGCTGTTGCCGTTGTCGTGCTGCGACGGCGAGTGGGAGGAGTCCGATCCCTCCGGTGCGTTCCCCGGTGCGTTCCCCGGTGCGGGCGACGGGGAGGGGACGTTCGCCTCCGGACTGCTCACGGCATCCGGTGATGGCGAGGGGGACGGGGACGAAGAGGGCGACGGCGCATGCTGCGGTGACTGGTGGGAGTCGGGGCCCGCGTCACCGGCACCGGAGGCGGCGTGATGCACCGGGCCAGAGGGCGGTCCGTCAGCGTGGGCGGGCGTCGGTGAAGGCCCGCTGTCCGGCCGGTTACCCGTGTCGGGCGTGGGCGAACTGTCCGTATGCAGGGGCTGGGACGACGACCCGTGATCCGGTCGTGGTGCTGCCTCGTCCGCTCGCGGTGCCGTCTCGTCCGCTCGCGGTGCCGTGTCATCCGGTCGCGGTGCTGTGCTATCCGGTCGTGGCCCCTCATCCGGGGAGGGCGAACCGTCGCCACGGGAGGGCTCCGACCCGGCCGGGCCGCTGTCCTGAGGAGGGCTGGTGTCCGGCGTACCGCCCGCATCGGGACGGTTGCCCGAGTCCGGGGACGGTCCCGCGCCGGAGTCCGACACCGAACCCGGCCCGGAATGGGGGGAACCGGCCCCATCCGGCGGGGCTCCGGTTTCGGAGGACGGCGACGCATCAGGCCGGGACGGTCCCGAGTCGGGGGACGGTCCCGAGTCGGGGGACGATCCGGAGTCCGGGGACGGCCCGGAGTCCGGGGACGCGGAGGCCGACGACGCGGGCGGCGTGGACGAGTGAGAGGAGTCGGCAGGGGAGCCCGATGAGGTGTCGCCGCCGCCCTGCGGTTCGCCGCCCTGCGACTCCCGGTATCCCGCGTCGAACGGAGTCAGGTGGCTCGGAGCTGACGAGTCCGCATGCGAGGGTCCGGACCGGCCGCCACCGTCCGAGGAGTGACCGCCACCGGAATCGGGGCTGCTGTGGCCGCCGGACGGAGCACCCGTGTCGCCCCCGGCAGCCGAGTTCGTGGACGTTCCGCCGCCGGGCCCGCTGCTGCCCGCAGCACCGCCGCTGTGCGAAGGGCCACCACTGGACGAACCGTCAGCCCCCGAAGCCCCCGAGGACGGCGAGTCACCCGACGGCGACGAGCCACCCGAGGACGAAGAACCACCCGAGCCACCCGACCCGGCCCCAGTCCCTGCCCCCGACCCGGACCCCCCGGTCCCGGACGTCCCCCCGGACGGCGACCCCGCACCCGAACTGCCCTCGCCGGAACCGTTGCCAGTGCTGCTGCCGGAACCGCTGCCGGAGCCGCCGCTGCCGGAACCGCTGCTGGTCTCCCCTCCAGCACCGGAACCCCTACTCGAACCATCAGCGGAATCGTGCCCTGAATTCCCAGCGGAGTCGTGGCTCGAATCCCCAACGGAGTTGTGCCCGGCCGCCGATTCCATCCCGTTGCGGACGTGGTGCCCGGCCTTGGCCCCCGCACCGTCACGCAGCGACTCGGCGAACGTCTGGCCGGAGTTCTTGAGCGCATTGACGCCTTCCTCGGCGCCCTTCTTCACGGTGCGGCCGGCGTCGAAGCCGTTCTGTGCATCGAAGTTCATGTTCACGGACTGCGCGATGACATCCGAGATCATGGCTTGAAGCGCCGAGACCGCGGGTTCCTTCGCCGTCTCCAGGGCTGCGTCGAGGAGCTGCTTGGCAACTTCCTTGATGATCTTCCGCACGACCGCACGGGTCGCGGCGGTCGCGGCCACGGCCGCCACTTCGGACAATCCGAAGGTGAACGGCGCCGCTGCTTGAGCCGCGATGATCTCCGCTGCGAGGATCGCCAACTGGGCGATCACCGCGACTTTCATCCCGATGACGAGTCCGGCCGCGGCGTCCAGGGCGGTGGCGATGGCGTTCGCGGCGCTACGGGCGTCGGCGAAATAGCCCGAGCCGCCCGCGAACTTCTCCCACGTGGTGTGGAAACCGTCGATGGAGTCGCCGGAGTTCTGCGACAGCACATTGCCCGCCGCCCGGACGCCCTGATGCTGGAGATCCTCCACCCCGGTGGCGAAATCCCGCCACTTCTGGGCGGAATCCATCAACTTGTCCTCGTCCGCCGTGGGCCAGTTGAACCCGAGCATTTCAAGGACCCACTCAAGTGCGTCCGGCAGCATCAACGACACGGGCTGCGTTCTCCAGGCTGGCTGTGGTGCGGGCAGGGACGGATCAAGGACGGGCAATTCGGGGAGGGCGGCTTCAAGTTCACGGGAAATGAACTGAAAAACTTGGTAGGGGGTCTTGGGCCCGTCTGTGGGGGCGGAACGGGGGACGGGCCAGAGGCGGCAGGAGCTGACAGGGGCTAACAGGAGCCGGCACGGGCGCGGAATCGGGACGGATCTGGGGCGGCCGGAGCTGACCGGCCCTAGGCGGTGGTGGGCCGCTTGAACTGGGTGATCAGTTGGCTCTCCGCCTCTTCGTTCGCCACATGCTGCTTCATCATGGACTCATTGAAGTTTTCGTCGGCCTCGTGGTTCTTGGCCATGTTGTTCAACCCGCCGCCGATTTCCTGCAACTTCGCGGCGAGGTGGCCCATCGACTCGTACATGCCGTCCCGCAGGCCTTCGTAGACGACGCCGAATTTCTCCCCCAGGTCGTCATCTCCCCAGGGCGGGGTGTCCTGGCCCTCCAGGGAGGTGAGTGCGCTCTGCAACTTGTCGACAAGGCCTTGGTAATCCTTGCCGATCCGGTCGAAGTCTGTGCCGCCCGTACGCAATACCCCGATGTCGGCCTTGAGTCCGTCTCCCATCGAGTCCCCCTCGTTTGGACGTCGCCACCGCCACGTCGGTGCTGGAAAGTTTAACCAGCTGAGGTGACGCCCCCTCAAGAGGGCTCTCGTAGAACCCGGTTGCGGGCCGGTACGAAGGCGCCTGACGGGCTTCAGCAGCCCAGGTCAGACGCCTTCTCGCCGCTCTGCCGTGCCGGTGCTGCGCACCTCGCAGCCGTCAGGCGCTCACGGCACCAGATAGGGCGCACCGGGATTCTTGAGGGGCTCGGGCAGCCGGATGACGGGAACCGGCTTGTTGTGCGGCCAGCCGTTGGAGGCGTCGTCGAAGCTGAGCTCTCCACCGGCCGCGGGAACGGTGCTCGCGTCGTGCAGATTGGTGATCTCGTTGTACACGTCCTGGACGTCGGGCGCTTCCTTGCCGGTCTGGCCGGTGACGTTGCGGGTGGCCCATATCGCGGTCAGCACGGCGTCGTGATGCATGATCGCGTATCCGTCGTTCATCACCGAGTCGTCGAAGTTCAGATCCCGCAGGGCCTGGTGGAAGGGCTTGAAGCCGGACGGGGCATGGACGCCGCTTGTCCACTGGTCGGGGCTGGTCGCCGCGACGTCCAGGATGGAGATCTTGTTGCTCTTGAGCAGTCCCTGTACCTGCTTTCCCTGCGCGAACGTGCCGGTCGCCCCGGTCATCACCGTGATCGGTATGTCATGACCGCACTGACTGCGGGTGGACAGGGCACGGACGAGATCGGCGAGATCGCGGTCGCGCCCCGCATAGAAGATCACTTCCGCCTTGGTCAGACAGATGTTGTTGACGGCGTTGTAGAAGAGCCGGGGAACGCCCGCCGGCTGGTGGCCGGTCGTGCCGACGAACGAGGCGCGCCGTCGGCCGACGTAGTCGCCGAACTCCTCGTCGAACGCCTTGCGCATGGTCTTGACGTAGTTGTCGTCCCTGCTGTCGAAGACGAGATAGCCGCGGCGTCCCTTCAGCGAGGAGCCGTCCAGATACCGGCGGAGCGCCTTGGCGTAGTCGACGTTGGACGGCGACACCTTGAACAGACGGGGCGCGTTGAGGTCGGTGGCGGTCAGGACCGCACCGATCGCGGGGATCTTCAGCCGGCTGAGTTCGGTGGCCGCTGCCTGGGTCTCCGGGATGCTGACGCCCATGCCGGTGACCGCGACGAGGGGGTGCTCGTCGTCGACCAGGCCGGCCAGTTGGTCCACCACCGGCTTCCAATGCGTCTCATTACGGCCCTCGTTCGCCAGGACCAGCTGGATCAGCGGCGTCTTGCCCTGGATGCCGGTGGAGCTGGTCGGGGAGAGCGCGGGGCAGGCGTTCGCCCGGCACTGCGCGAGGAAGGCGCCCTCCAGGCTGGAGCGGATCTCCCCGATCGGCAGCGCACTGGTGTCGCTCTCCGTCAGGGGCGACAGTACGGCGACCTTGACGTAGGGCAGGCGGCTCTTTCCGGACGCGGGCTTCTCCCACTGGGTGCGGACCCGCCTGTTCTCCTGCGCGATCCGGTCGGTGATCCCTTTGAGCCGGGGGTCGAAGGGGAACGCCTTGTCGTCCGTGATGCCGACGCACTCCCGCAGTGGCCCCGTACCGGCCCAGTGCAGCCCCGGCTGGTCCGGCGCGCAGCTGTCGTCCTCCTCGACCGGCCAGAAGTACCAGAGCCCGCCGGCTATCAGGGCCAGGGCCACTACGAGGGCGGCGATTCCTCGCCACCCCTTCCACCAAGGGGGGAGGTCGTCGGCGGGTTGCGAGGGCAGATGCATGTGCCAGCTCCTAGGGGACGGGTGCTCCAGCGCGCTCACACGTACTTGGCGGCCTCGTGCATGAGCCCGATCCGGCGGGGAACGGAGCGCATGGCCAGGTCCTGGAGCATCGCGTTGACCGTGCGATTGAGCTCGGGATTCGCCCCGGGCAGGCGATTGCGTGGATCGGACGCCAGCCACAGCCCGACCACCAGCAGCGTCAGGGGGGTGTGCTCCGCGAACGAGCGGGGCGCGAGGTCGGCGGCCAGCTGCTCCAGCCGCAGCGTGGCGGACTGCTCCGGCACCACCGGTACACGAAGCGGCGCGGCGGTGATCGTGTAGAGCTCGTACAGCCAGATGTCCGTATCGGAGAGTTCGACCAGACGCCGGGCGAGATGCTCGATGACGTCGTCCACCCGGTGGAGCGCAAGCGAGTGATACAGCACCTCCAGCGGGTGGCCGTGGTGGGCGTGCCAGGTCCGCAGCTTTCCGTGGACGGCGTCCCAGCGGTCCGGGAGGGCCGCCAACTCCTGCAACAGCAGCAGGCGCAGCCACGGATGCAGAACGGAGCTGCCGCGCAGCGGGTGCGGATGGACCCGTTCCAGATATCCGGAGCCCCGGCCACCACGGGCCTCGGCATCCTGGGGTACCGGATCGGTCAGCCATAATCGGGTCGCGACCACCCGGGCCAGCGAATCGCGGGTGTGCAGCTGGAAGCGGTCGAGGATCCCCGCGTCGCATGCGGCGTCGAATTCGCGGGCCGCACAGCACTCGACGAGCGCACGATGCTGGTCGTCGGTCAGATCACGGAGCAAATACTGCCGCGCCTCTTCTTCCAGCAGCGGCCCTTCGTCGGCGCCTTCCGCGGACGGCGCGGTGCTGGAGAGGACCGCGCGCAGCAGCGTCTCCGGCTCCTCACGGCCCACAAGGCGCGCCGAGGCGGTCAGCAGCTGCCGGACGCTCCATGGATGCCCGCCGGTCAGCTGGTGTGCGAGCAGCGGCGCCTCCGGCAGCCGCCCGGCGATGTTCGTGCCGAGTTGGGCGGTCTCGCCGGCGGTCAGACCGCGCAGCTGGACGCAGTACCAGCGCCAGGACCGGTTCGGCGGCGGGTCCGGGACGGCCCGTACCCAGTCGGCGTGGCCGGCCTGCTCGGGGGCGCGGACCCGTACGCCCGCCGGTCCGGTCGCGAACATCGCGGGCACCCGGCCGACGTTCGCCGCGGCGGCCACGGCCAGCAGCGGATCCGGTTCCCCGCTGGCGTCGCGGAGCTCCATCAGCAGGTCCAGGAACTCCCGTCCGCCGGGAGCGTCGATGTTGTCCAGCAGCACCACGCAGTTGCGGTCGCGCTGGCGTCGCGCGTACTCGCTGCGCAGATCGGCCAGGAACGCCTCGCACAGCCGCCGGTCCACCGCGGCCCGGTCCGCAGGCTCCTCGCTCTTGCTGAGCTGGTTGAGTTCGACGAGGGCGTCCAGGGCGGCCAACGGACCGGCATACCAGGCGAATCCGGTGTGCCGGGTCACCCGCAGCGGCATGCTGGGCGGCTGCCGGATGAGACTGGCCAGCAGACTGACGCCGGGGATCCGGACCAGGTTGAGGTCCTGCAACAGCCCGGCGACCGCGGCGACCCGGTCGCCCGCGGCGTTGGGTTCCTGGGGCCCGCGCAGCGCCTGGCGCAACTGCTTCTTGGCCCGCTCGGGATCCGTGGCGTCCAGGGACAGCTCGGGAGCCACCACGAACAGACCCAGCGTCAGCCGTGGGAAGACCAGCGGCGTCTGCCGGGGAAAGCGGTGCGACAGCCCGTACGCCAGACGGCCGGCGACCTCATGGGGCCTACGGGGCGTGGCGGACCCGAAGTCGAAGTAGGCGTGGGGCCGCCGCGATCCGAGGTAGCCGAGCCAGTTCAGCGTCGTGGTCTTGCCGCTGCCGCGCGGCCCGACGAGGACGATCGCGGGAAGTCCGCGCCCCGTATCAGCGGTCCTGCCGTCTTGTACGCGAGTGCGACACTCCTCGTACAGGGCCTCGATCCCCTGTATCCCCAACGGACGTTCCGCCACGTTGCTCGGCCCCCTGTGAAGACAGCGACTGTGATGACAGCAACTGTGATGTCAGCGACGACAGTCGTCGGCTGATTACAGAAGGTTGGCACGCGTACGCACAACGTGCCACCGGTTCACGCAAGGTGCCGGAGTGTCGCCTGTCGTATGGGGGTGCGGCGGTCCGCGGTTCCTGCGGAGCGGGCCGCCGATCGGCCGGCTTCGGCAGGTTCCGACCGCATTCGGTCGGAGGCGCCGACGGGCTCGCCGGTGTTCAGTTGCCGTGGTGGACGGTGCCGCTCTCGTCCATCGTGGGATGGATCTTCGTCGGGCCGTAGTCGTCCTGGTCCGAGGGGCGTGGTGGTTCCGGACCGTCGGGTCCGGACCGGACCATGCGCTCGATACGGCAGATCCGGAACAGGGTGTCGCCGACACGCGCTTCGTCGGCCTGGCCTGCGGCTCGGAACTGCTCGGCAGCCTGGGCGTACTGGGCTCGTTGGCGGTCGGTGAACTTGTGGAGCAGGGGCCAGAACTCGGTCATGCCGTCGAAGAGCAGCCGCCGGGCGTCGTGTGGTGTGGGCATGAGGGCGCCTTTCGGCAGCCAGCCGCGGCCGTGGCGTTCGACCACTCCGAAGCCGACGGGGAGGAGTGCGACATCGGGGTGGGAGGCGACGGCCCGCTCGGAGTCGTGGCGTACGTCGGCGGGGAACCGCGGGCCGGAGTAGGCGAACCCCTTGAGCGCCAGTTTCATGGCCCCGGCCATGAAGCCGTCGTCCCTGTCCGGAGTGAGGGTGAACTCCAGGTCGCGTAAGGGTGCTTCGTGCCGGCCCTCCCAGGACGGGTCGGTCGGTGGTGGGTCTGTGGGGCGTGGCGGTTCGAGCCCGCTGGGGCCACTGCGGGCGAACTCGTCTCCGCGGACGACGCGGTAGCGCACGCCCAGGACGGTCAGCTCGTCGACAGGGTCGTGCTCGAGTACGGAGACGGCGCTGAGGAGTTCGCGTCGCCGGCGGGGATCGTCGGTGTCGTCCTTCGCCTTGAACCACAGCAGTGAGTTGAGGCTGTCCCGGGCTTCCTGGGGCGTGCCGCTGATGGCGGGTCTCAGCAGCCGCCAGTCGGCGCCGGGTTCGGGGTTGCGCGCGGCGAGCCCGAAGACGGGGCCGCGGAGTGTGAGGTGGGGGTAGCGGTAGGAGGCATCGACGGCGTCGGCCTCGGTTACCCATTCGGTCGGATCGTCGCGACGTACCAGGCCTTCGTGGAGCCGGTCGATCTGTCGCTTCCAGTCATCACCCATGTACACATTGTGATGTCTGGGGGGCGTGATTCAGGGTCGAATGCCGCAAGTGATCAAACGTGCGGTGCCGGCCCGACGCGACCACGCCGGGGTCCCGGGGGCCCGGGGGCCCGGGTTCGCACCGACCGCTGACCGTCGGCCCCGACCGCCGACCGCCGACCGCCGACCGCGACCGCCTGCTGTGCGCCTCGCACGTGGGGTGGGTGCGTGGCAAGGTGGTGGGTGAGGTTGCCTCCCTCGCTCATCCCTCGATTCCGATGTGGAGGCTCGCATGGACGACAAGGAGTTCTTCCGGGCGGTGGCGGATCGAACGGGATTCTCGCGGCAGGAAGCGGCCGATCTGACCCGCGCCACTCTCGAGACCCTCGCCCTTCGTCTGAGCAGCGGCGAAGCCCGCGATCTGGCCCTCGAACTGCCCGAGCCTCTTCGCGCCTCGCTCGAGCAGCGAGGTCAGGGGGAGATGGAGGTCTTCGGGCCGGATGAGTCGATCCGCAGGGTGGGCGGGCGCACCGGCCTGACCGAGCCGGAAGCCTCCCGCGGCGTCCGCGCGGTCCTCGGCACGCTGCACGAGGCCATCTCGCGGAAGGAGTTCGACCACGCCATGTCGCAGCTCGGCAAGGAGTACGCGCAGTTGGTCGACATCTGACGGGTCCCTCCCCCTCAGGAAGCGTGCGCACATCCCACGCGCGTGCTCCGCTGCGCCTGCGCGAACCCGAGTACCTACCCACCGGGACGGTGCTCGCATCCCCATGAATGCCACGCACGGAAGCCCGGTCCGCCGACACGGCCGCAGCAGACCGGAATGTGCCCCGGGCATGGGCCGTGTGCGGGAGCCCGACCGTGCGGTGCACCCTGCGGTGCGGCTTGCCATGCGCCCTGTTCACTCCCCGAGTCCACAACAAGTGCGCTGTTCACCACCCATGTCACCAGGCTGCGCAGCGCTGGTATCGGTCGTCGGTACGGGTGTTCACACCTTCTGTTGAAGGCCGCTACGTGCGGGCTTCGTGCGGCAAGAAATCAGCAAATCCTTCTCTGGGGTCGGGCGCGTTGTGCGCCCACCGACGGAAGGACACGGCTATGCGACGCACCATCGTCGGCACATGCGCTGCTTTCGTGGCTTGGGGGATCGGACTGGCCGGTCCGGCCGTTGCCGCTCCGGTTCCGGTGACCGCGCTCAACTGCGACGGCGACACCTACAAGTGCACGGCCAATCTCCGTTTTGGTGACAACAATTGGAGGGCCGGCTGGGGTGCGAACATCTTCCACCAGGTGACCCGGTCCGCCTATCGCGCGCCCGTGCCCGCAACGAGCCTCAGCTGCGACGGCGACACCGGCAAGTGCGTCGCCAACTTGCAGTTCGGCGACGGCTACTGGCGGGCGAGCTGGCCCGCGACCATCTTCCACCAGGCACTCCGGTCCGCCGACGGCGCACGGCTTGCGGCTCCCGTACCGGCGAACAGTCTGAACTGTGACGGCGACACCGGCAGGTGTTCCGTCAACCTCCAGTTCGGCGACGGGAACTGGAAGGCCGACTGGCCGGCGACCATCTACCACCAGTAAGCGACAAGCCCCTCGGCCGAGGGGTGGCGTACGAGGAACCGGCCCGGGGACGAGCGGTACGCGTCCCCGGGCCCAGCACATGAGGGCGGCCTTCCGCGGGACCGGAGGTCCGCGGCCCGCACCCGGTGCTCGTGCCGACCGGCTCGCGCAGGCAGTGGCGGGACGCCAGGCGCACGCCGGTCCGCAATGCGGGAGCGACGCTCATCTACGTATTGTCATTTTGATCGCCGAACGCGTCATTGCTGTCACGTACGCGCCTTCTTCCGATCCCCCCGGAACCATACCGTCGCATGCATCCACCATTCGACGGCAGCAACTTCCGCCCCGAATATCTCCGTTCACAACTGGGTTTGTGAAGGGAAACGGAGCGGCGGCTGCTCAGGGAGAAGCCATGTCCGCAGCCATACAGCAGCAAGAAAATCCGCAGTCCCCGGGCTCTTGGCCCGGCGGGGACGGGGGCGGGGGAAACTGGCCCAGATATCCGCGGCTCTACGAGGCCATTCCGGACTCGGGTCCGACCACCGGAGGAAATACCGTCCTGCTCACCGGGGCGGGCCTACAGGGCACCAGCCAGGTCACGTTCGGCGGAATTCCCGCCACCATCGTGGCCCAGGACCCGTCCGGCGGCTCGGTCACCGTCATCGCACCGCCGCACGCCGCAGGCACCGTCCAGGTCATCGCCACCACACCGAGGGGCAACACCAACTCGGTGAGCTACACCTACCTCGTCGCCTCACCGAGCGGCCCGACGGTCACCGCCCTCGTGCCCAACAGCGGTTCCACCGCAGGCGGCACCGCGTTCGCGATCATCGGCACCAACCTCACCGGCGCGACGGTCACCTTCAACGGCGTCCCGGCCACCGGGGTGTCCATCAACGCCATGGGCACGGTGCTCACCGGCACCACGCCGCCCGGCCCCGTCGGCAACGTCCCGGTCGTCGTCACCACACCGGCGGGGAGCACCACCGTCGCCGGCGGATTCACCTACACGTCACCTCCGCCCACGGCCGCCTCACTGTCGCCGTCGTCGGGCAGTACGGCGGGTGGTACGGCATTTGTGATCACGGGGAGCAATCTGGGCGGTGCTGCGGTCACGTTCAACGGGGTTGCGGCGACGGGGGTTTCGGTCAATGCGTCGGGTACGGCGCTGGTCGGCTTCACCCCTGCCGGAGTGCTCGGCAACGTTCCGGTCGTGGTCACCACACCGGCGGGGAGCGCCACAGTCGCCGGTGGCTACACCTACGTCGCGCCGCCACCGCCCGTGGTGACGCTGCTGTCGCCGTCGTCGGGCAGTACGGCGGGTGGTACGGCGTTTGTGATCACGGGGAGCAATCTGGGTGGTGCTGCGGTCACGTTCAACGGGGTTGCGGCGACGGGGGTTTCGGTCAATGCGTCGGGCACGGCGCTGGTCGGCTTCACCCCCGCCGGAGCCCTCGGCAACGTCCCGGTCGTGGTCTCCACGCTCTCCGGCAGCACGGCGGTCGTCGGCGGATACACCTACGTGTGAGCGGCCACGCCTCCACCGGCACGCTCGGAGCGGCGGCGGTCCCGGGGAACCCGCTTCCGCCGTAACCCGACGAGCGCGCCATCATCCCTGCCCCGGCATGGATCGCCCCTCCCCCCGGGGGTGACCACGGCCTCCTTACCGCGCCGCGACCGGCCACCGTCATTTCCCGCGCCACGGCGTGACCGGACCGGGAGGAGACGAGACGGGGCAGGGGTGAGGGAGTGCGGGTGGGCAGGCCAGGTCGGCCTGCCCACCCGGCTCCTGTCCGCGTAGGCGGCGCTCCGTGACCCGTGCGCAGGGGCTCCGGACGACGGCGTGTCCAGCCTGCCGCCTCGACGAGCTCGTGTGAGCCATGCCGCACATGGCAGCACCTCGCGCCCACCCGCCATAGGCTCTTGGCCATGGGAATCGGGCTTGCGATGGTGTACATAGCGGTGGGCGTCACCGTGCTGTTCGATGTCGGCGGTCTGATTCGCCGCAGGTGCGATCGAGTACAGAAGAAGGCGGCTGACCGGCACCGCGAAACGCTCTGGGCGAACGGGCGCCTCGAGACGCCTTACGTACCCGTGCCATTCGCCCGGCCTGCGTTCCTCCGCGCTCTGGGGATTCCCCTAGCGCTCGTCGGGGGCCTCCTCCTTCTGCTGCATCTCGACTGACCCACATCGTCGCGCCCCCGCACCGTCGCTGCGACGAGGGCTTGGCGCAGATACCCCGCGCGAATGGCTGTCGTCGGCAAGCCGGGGTGATGCGCTCCGGCTGCACCGCTACCCGAGCGCCGCCGCTTCCTTCTCCGGGGCGAGGCCGGGCGCCGGCCGGTCCGGACGCAGGGGCGCTGTGCCGCCGAGGGACCTCAGCCAGGCCCAGGTGTCGGCGACCGTTTCGCCGACCGGGCGGCAGCGCAGCCCGGTCGCCAGGGCCCTGGACACATCCGCGCCGTAGAGCGCGTCCGCCAGTTCACCGGCCGTCAGCCAGACCGGCAGCTCGGTCCAGGGCTCGATGCCGGCGGCGAGGATGTCCTCCGGAGCGGTCCAGCGCAGCTCCGCGTCCGCGCCGGTGACCTGCACACAGCTCTCCAGCAACTCACCCATCGTGGCGTGCCCGGCCTCGCTGACCAGGTTGTACGCCCCGCCGATCCCGGACTCCAGGGCGCCGAGGGTCCACTCGGCGAGATCACGGGCGTCGATGTATTGCAGTGCCAACTCCCGCGGCCCCGGGGCGAGGACCGGGCCGCCGCGGGCGATCCGGCCCAGCCACCACGGCAGCCGCCCGATGTTCTCGTACGGCCCGAGGATCAGCCCTGCGCGGACCAGCAGCGTCCGGTCCCCGAACGTCTCGGCCGCGGCCAGTTCACCACCCCGCTTGGCCGCCGCGTAGTCGTCGGATGTCGTGTCGTCGGCGGATCCGGCGACCAGCGGCCCGTCCTCGTCGAGCCCGTAGGGGGCCGGAAAGGCGTACACCGAGCGGCTGGAGACGTAGGCATAGCGCCCGGCCCGCCCGGCCAGCAGTCGCGCCGTGTCCCGCACCGCCGAGGGGGCTCCGCTCCAGGTGTCGACGACCGCGTCCCATTCGCCCTTCTCCAGGGCCGCGAGCCCGGCCGCGGTCCCGCGGTCGCCGTGCAGGGCCACCGTGCCCGCCGGCGGCGCGTGCTTGCCGCGGTGGAAGACCGTCACCTGCCAACCCCGCGCCAGTGCCGCCTCGGTGACCGCCCGTCCGACGAATTCCGTACCGCCCAGCATCAGTAGCTTCATGACGGCGACTGTGCCGCACGGCCGTGTCCGGGGCCATGGGCGCACGCTCTCGGCGGAATCTCCGCGAGCGAAACAAGTGGAGGACGGGTTACCGGATCATTCCGGCAGGCCCACCCGTCCCGGCGACCGTCCGAGCCGTCGCAGCCCTTCGCAGTCCGTCGTGCTTCCAGAGGTCAGAGGCGTGTATAGCCTGGGGAAATCCAGCAGGAAGTCATTGCGACTCGCTATGTGACACCCGTGCGGGAGGGCGGCTCGTTGCCGGGGCTCGTCGAAGGGGAGCGAGCGAGTGGACGAGCGCTTCCTTGCCTTCGTCGGCATCGCCGGCACCCTCATCCGCTACCGCCGGCTCGGCCGGTGGACAACCAAGGCCGGTCCGCGTGCAGGAGGATGCGGCCATGGACAGATCGAACGAAGCTCGAGCAACCGTCGGCAAGCTCTGTCCTGGACCGCATGTCCCCGGGTCCCCCGTTTACCTGGGTTCCGCATATAACCGGGTTCCACGGCTGCCTTGACCGATGAGCGGATCTTGTCCGGGTGGCGGTCGTTCGCTACGCACATCCAAGACATGTGTTATGAAACACCTGGCATTGCATGGCTTGGGGGCGAAGTGACGGCTTCATTCGAAGGTTGGCTTGTGGGGCGTGCGGCTGAGTTGGCGGAGCTGTCCAGGCTGGTGGAGTCCACGCTCGCGGGCGAGGGGCAGGCCGCCTTCGTCGTGGGTGAGGCCGGTCTCGGGAAGACCGCCGTGCTCGAGGAGGCCGCGGCGGCGGCCGAGCGCAGGGGCCTGCGGGTGCTCCAGGGGAGTGCCCAGGAGCTGGAACAGGCATGTCCGTTCGCCTTCATTTCCAGCTGCTTGAGGCTGGAGGAGTCTCCCTCGGATGCCCGGCGGGCCCGGGTCGCCGAGGTGCTGCGCGGCGATGCCCGCTACCCTGGCTGTGGCTCCTGCTGCGGCGGTGCCAACGTAAGGGGGCCCGCGCGGCGTTACATCCGTCAACTGACGGAGGACTTGCGGAGCAGTGACCCTGGCCGTACGAACAGCGGATTCTGCCCGCGTGTTCAGCCGCCGGCCGGGCCGGGCCTCGCTCCCGGTCCCGCCGCACCGCCCGGCGGGACGTCCGGCACCGGGCCGAGTCCGGCCAGGCTCCCGTCCAGCCAGGCCGCCACCAGCTCCACCCGCGAGCGTTTGCCGCTGCGCTGGAACAGCCGGGCCAGCCGTTGTTCGACCGTCTTCTCACTGCACGCCAGACGGGCCGCGATCTGCCGGTTGGTCCCGCCTTCGCCGACCATGCCGATCAGCTGGATGTCCGCCTGGCTCAGGCCCTCGCGGGCCGCCCGGCCCCTCGGCAGCGGCACGTTGCGGCGTTGCGCCGACCGGCCGAGCAGGACGCGCCCGGGACGTCCGAGCGACAGCAGGTGGGTGTGCCGCGCCGCCTCGGCCAGCCACGACTGGGGCTCGTCGGCGACCTCGGCGAGGATCTGGCAGCAGTACAGCATCATGTGCAGGTCGCCCCGCCGCTCGGCCGAGCGGTAGGCCTCGTACGCGCCGTCCGCGTCACGGTGCAGCACCCCGCGGGCGACGAGCAGCGCCTCCCGGGTCATGGCCGTGTCCGCCTCCGCGTGCAGTGCCGCCAGTTGATCCAGGGCCTGTCGCGCCTGCCGCGGCCGGGTCTCCTCGGCGAACTCCAGGATGCGCAGCAGCACCCTCTCGACCCCCGCGAGCAGGCCGCTCCCGCGCACCCGCTGCACGTCGCGCCACGCTTCCTCCAGTGCCGCGTCCTGCTGTCCCGACCAGTACCGCACGCCCAGCCGTGCGCGGGCCACCAAGGGGTGGACGACCGAGCCGGGAATGAGGTCGAGCCACTCGCGGGCGCGTACGAGGTCACCGCGGAAGCAGTGGATCTCGGCCGCCAGCGCCCGGGCCAACTGGCCCGTGCCCGGCCCGCCGTCGGCCCGGCCCCGCCGCTCGATGCCGCGGGCCGCGGCCAGGGCGTCGTCCCAGCGCCCGGCCAGGTAGTCGTGGACCATCGCGTGGTAGCGGCCGGCGGTGCTGTGGCCCGCGCGTACATAGCGCTCACCCAGCACGGCTTCGAGCGCGCCCGCCAGGTCGCCGTAGGCCGCCGCGTCACGCAGCCGCCCGACCGCCGCCTCGCAGGCCTCCTCCCCCGGCCGGCCACGGAAGGCCCTCGCCAGCTCCTCGTGGCCGCCCACGGCAGTGGCCAGCGCCCGCAGTTCGCCCTGGGACGGCAGCGGACCGTGCCCGTCGCGGAGCGGGCCGCCGTCCGGGGCGGGTTCCGCGGACGGCGGCCACGGTGTGAGCGGGCCGATCCCGTACCGGCCGCCGAGCGCGGCCAGCATCGCCGCCCGCGGCATCCGTGCGAAGACCGCCCCGGGCACGGCGCCGTCGTCGTACGGCGACCGGTGCTCGTGGAGCGAGGACAGCCCCCAGGCGATGGTGGCGAACTCCAGACCGCCGTCGGTGGGGCCGGGATCCCGCAGGCCGGCGAGGATCGGTTCGCCCAGCGCGAGGACGCCGACATGGTCGCCGCACCCCAGTCCCAGTTCGGCGGCCTCGCGCAGCACGCCCAGCGTCGCAGGGTAGTTGGGCGGCAGGCGGCGCAGCGCGGACAGGTAGGCCCGCGCCGCCCGCGGGTGGTGGGACCTGGCGTCCTTGCCGGCCGCTGCCAGCAGCAGCGGCACCGCCACGGCGTCGTTCAGCACGGAGCCCGCAGCCGCGACGTGGTCGGCCAGCAGCGGATGGCAGACGCCCGTGGTGGCGGGACCCAGCCGCCCGGCCACCCTCTGCACGACGGCGGCGTGCACCGACCGGACGTCGCGGCGGGGCAACAGCGTCCGCAGCGCCGCCGCCAGCGCGGGGACGGCGAAGGCCAGCCGGCCGTCCCCGTCGAGGGTCAGCACCCGCTCCCTGACCAGCCGGTCCACGGTCCGGCCGAGGTCCGTGGTGAGCGTCGCGCACGCCGGGCTCAGGCCGTGCACGTCCTCCAGCCGCAGCTCGGCGCGGTGCAGCAGACCGGCCAGGATGACGGCGTCCATGCCGTCGGCCGTGACCCGGCGCAGCGGCTCCGCGTCCACGGTGAGTCGCAGGTCGTCCTCCGTTCCGGCCAGGCCGGTACGGCCGTCGAGGTCGACGAGGCCGCCGTCCTCGAGCAGCGCGGTGAGCACCGACAGCACGGCCTCGGGGTTGCCGGCCAGGGGGCCGAGGGCGCGCCGCACCGCCGCGAGGAGCGCGGGTTCGGGGGGACGGCCGAGGCGCCGGCCGACGAGCTCGCCGACCTCGTCCGGCCCCAGCGGCGGCAGGTCGAGCACCCGGTCGGCCGCCGTCGCCAGGTCGGGGGCGACTTCCGGGCCCCAGGACACCGGGCGCCCGGCCAGCACCACGGGCAGGCCGGCGGGCCGGAACACGCGCAGCATCAGCTGGAGCGCGGAGGCGGTCGGCGGGGGCATCCGCTCGACGCCGTCGAGGACGAGGGCAAACGGGTCGTGGTACGCCGCGTCCGCGAGGGTCTCGCCCAGCGTGGACAGCAGCGTCAGTTCGCCCCCGCCGTCGCCCAGGCGCGACTGCGCCCGGCGCACGGCGGAGAGGTGGGTCGGGAACCGTCCGTGGTGGACCTCGGCGAGCACTCCGCAGAAGGCGTCGGCAAGGGCGGATGCCCCGCCCGGCCCGGTGACGGTCTCCCAGACCGGCCGCAGCACCGTGGCGCCCTCCTGGACCACCACGTGCCGCGCCTCGTTCAGCACGGCGGTCTTGCCCGCTCCGGCCGCGCCGGTCAGGAACAGGGGCCCCGCCGTACAGGCCGGACGCAGGGCGTCGGCGACCACACCGACCTGATGGTCCCTGCCGACGAGAGGTACACGGCGTTCCACTGGGACTCCTCACTCGCCTTCGACCCACGTCGACCGGGGTCGTCCCGCCGATTGTGACGTCGTCGCGGGAGACGGACATAATGCAGGCTCCGACGGGCCCGGCGCATCGGCCCCGTCGCGGAGACCGGGCGGAACGGCCCCCGGGTGCCACGTCGTCGAGGAGGTTCCGTGGACAGTGGCCGGCCGGCGGAAGCCGAGGCGGTGCGCGGTGCCACGGCGACGTGGGCGGACGGCGCGAGTGTCCATCTGGTGGGCCGTGAGCGGGAGTTGGGGGAGTTCGAGCACTTCCTGGACGCCCCGGACGGGCCCGGCATGCTGTTCGTCCACGGGGAACGGGGGGCGGGGCGCAGCGTGTTCGCTCAGGCGGCCGCCGAACGGCTGCGTGCGCGGGATCACGTGGTCGTGCCGCTGGTCTGTGTGCGCGGTGACCTGGACCGTCCGCTCCTGCTGGCGTTGCGGGCGGTCGCCGCCGTGCGGGAGCACCGGTCCCTGGCCGGCCGGGCGGACCCGGACGCCGAGGTGCTGCCCGCCGCGGAGGCCGGGGAGCGGCCGGCGCTCACCGACGCGCTGCTGTCCGCCGCGGAGGCCGGGGAGCGGGCGGCGCTCGCCGACGCACTGCTGTCCGCGCTGGCGCAGGCGGCGCCCGTGGCCGTGGTGGTGGACGACGCGCAGTACGCCGACGCGGCGTCCCTCAACGTGCTGGGATACATCGCCACCCAGCGCCCCCCGGAGACCCGGCTGGTGATCACGTCGGTGCGGCACACCTCCGAGGCCGGCGACTCCGCGTCCCGCCGCCGACGGGACCAGGCCGTCGGGCTGTTGACGGAGGTGGGCGCGGCGCGGAAGATCATCCTGCCGCGCCTGACACGGCCTCAGATTGCCGAGATGGTGGCGCGGCGGTCGCAGGCGGTGCCCGACCCGGCTCTGGTGGAGCGCGTCCTCGGGCTGACCCGCGGGGTTCCCGCGGCCGCCGACGCGCTGCTCACCGGGTGGTCGCGGCGGAACATGGTACGGATCGCCGACGGGCACGCCTTCCTCGCCGCGAGCGCGCGGGTGCCAGTGCTGCCCGACGAGGACCGGTTCATCAGGGCGCTGCACGAGCTCGGTGAACCGTGCTGGACGACGGCGGCGGCGTTGAGCGTCCTGTGGCCGCTCGGCCGGACGGCGATGACGCTGGTGGCCGAGACCACCGGTCTGTCCGGCCCGGAGGTCGCCGACGGCGTGCGCCGTCTGATCGCCGCGGGACTCCTCGACGCACTGCCCGGCGAGGACGGCGGCGGCCCCCGGGGCTGGACCTTCCGGTCGCCTCTGGTGGAGCACGCCATTCGGGGACGGCTCGGGCCCCTGGAACGTGCCCGGATGTCCGCCGCCGCGGTGGAGGCGCTCTGGGCGGCGCGGGACAACGCGGACGCCGCGGCGGCCCCGCACCGGCCGGCCGTGCTCGTCGAGGAGGCGGACGCCGAGACCTACCTGCCCGACCGGATCGCCGACGCGGGGGTGCTGATCGACCGCGATCGCGCGGTGGCGGAACTTACGGCCGCCGCCGAGGCGTTGCATCCCGACCCAGAGGACCGCGGCATGCTGCGGTGGTTCCGGGCGGCGCTGCGTCTGATCGAGGAACCGGCGGCCCGCGAACTGGCGCTGCTGCGGTGTGTGAAGGCCGCCTGGGTCGTGGGCGAACGCCCGACCGCGAGCAGGGCGGCGGAGGCGATTTTGCGCGACCCCTCCGACGTCCTCCCCGGCCAGGAACTCCAGGAGGTCGCCAGTGTTCAGGCCGTCGCGGCCGCCGCCGGGAAGGACTGGCCGCAGCTGTCCCGGATGGGCTCGGCCGAGTGGTGGGACCGCCTGCCGCTGCCCCCGGAGGCCGCCGTGCCGGCGCGGGCTCTGGCGCTGTGCCTGGCCGAGCGGTGGCAGGAGGTGCTGGACCTGCTCTCGCGGACGGAGGCGGTGTGGCGCACGGACCCGCACACCCGGCTGATACCCGAGCTGGCACAGGCCGTCGCGAACATGGTGCAGGGCCGGACCGACATGCTCGCCCGCATCCTGGCCGCGCCGCCGGAGCCCAGCCTTCCCGCGGAGATGCTGTACGGGATAACGGCCGGGTACGCCCTCCACTTTCTCGGCGCCGCCGACCTGTCCGGTGCCATGGCCCTGCTGAAGGACCGCGCGATGCCACCCGAGGCGCTTCCCCCCGGCACCCGCTTCCTCCTCCTCCAGCTCCAGGGCCGGTGGGACGAGGCGCTGGCGCTGGCGCGCTTCATGGTCGCGAAGGACCAGACGTTCATCGCGGCGCCCCAGCACCATCTGTTCGCCGCGGGGATGGCGGCCATCCTGGTGGCCAGGGGCAAGCCGGCCGGCGCCGCCCGCCTGATCGCCGGCGAGCGCGGCAACAGCAACGGCCCCCTGGAGGTCTTCCTGGACGTCGCCGACGCCGAAGTGCTGCGGACCATGGGCCGTCCCGACGCTGCCGACCACACGTTGCGGCGCGGACTGCGCGAGGCCGACGCGCACGGCTATGTCTACGGAACCGACGAGCTCGCCGCCGCCCTTGCCACGGTCCGGGCGGAGACGGGCCGGGCCGACGCGGCGGCGACCTGTCTGTGGCGCCTCGAGGAGCTCGCCGGGCGCACCGGCAGCGGACGGACCCGGCTGCTGTACCTGCTGGCATCGGCCCGGGTGCTGGGGCCGGGCTCCGACGCCGCGCGCAAGATGCTGCACGAGGCGGTGGCCCTGGCCCGCTCGCGGGGACAGCCCTTCGAGACCGCGGTCACGCTTTCGGCGGCGGCCGGAAACGCGGGTCCCCCGGAGCTGCTGCACGAGGCGTACGAACTGTACGGCGAGACGGGCTCCTTGCTGCGGCGCTTCCACACCAGGGCCGCGATGCGGGAGGCCGGGCTGACCGTCCCTCGCCGCAAGCAGGCCACCGCCGAGAACGAGCAGTTGCTGGCCACCCTGATCACCGAGGGGCTCACCAACCGCCAGATCGCCACCGTACTGCGGCTCAGCGAGGACGCCGTCGCCAACCGCCTGTCACGGCTGTTCGCCCGTACCGGCCTGCGGTCCCGTACCGAGGTCGTCTCGGCCATGCTCACCGGCAACCCCCTCACCACCCCGGACCGCTGAACGGTCGCGCCCCGCGTGCCCGTCTCCATGTGGGACGGGGCCGGGGCGGGGCGATGCCGGGGGCTCCCACCCCGCTCTCAGCCCGATGACAAGGGGCGGGCGAAGGCCCGTCACCGCGCGGTCGCCCCATGGCGCCCTGCCTGAGCGGTCGGTCGGCGTCGTCCCCGCGACCCTGCCGCGGGGAGGTGCGCCCGCGGAGCGCGGGCGTCGCGAAGGACGTCCCGGGCGGGTGAAAGCCCAGGTGACGACGTGGACTTGAGCACCTCATGATGCGGGGTGGGACCCTCCGCGGCAAGCACCGGCCGGCAACCTTGCCCGTTTGTCCCACCCGCCCGGTCCCTCCTCCCGCCACTCGTGCCAGGTTTCCCTGTCCTTAAGCAATCGAGCCATCCAAAAAGCCGGTGGCCGAAAAGTACGTGGCACGATCATCGCCTCGTACCTCATGGGCGATTTCCGACGGGGAGGCGAAAATGCCCCAGCAGATACTCACCGGCACCGTGTGCGTGGCGGTCCACTCACCCGACGCCGTCGTCACGGACTTCGACACCGTCGACACCACCGCACCGGACCAGCTGCGCACTCTGTCCGACCGGCCCGACACGCGCTTCCTCGTCACCGGACGACACCGGCGGGCGGACGTCTTCGCGGCATTCGGCCGCGGGGCCCACGGTTACGGCTGAGTAGCCAGGTCGGTATGAGTTCTGTCCCACTTTGCAAGCCGGACCACATCGCCTGGCTGATAGCACAGAAGCAGGTTATGCATGGCAGTCTCGTCAGGTTACGACAGCAGCGGCGTAGCGGCGGCTCCTTTCCGGGTGCTCGGGCCGCTTGAGGTGAGCGGCGAGCTGGGGGCCGTATCCGTGGCACCGGGGCGTCAAGAGATCGTCCTCGGGGCGCTGGTGCTCGAACTGAACCGGGTGGTGGAGACGACCCGTCTGGTGGATGCCATCTGGGCTCACGATCCGCCGAAGACCGCACGCGCCCAGGTGCAGATCTGCATCTCCCGGCTCCGCAAGGCACTTTCGGACGGGGGAGTTGACGCCACCATCGAGACCCGCGCTCGCGGGTACATCCTGAGGGGGCCGGAGGATGCGACCGACGTCGGCACCTTCCGTCGCCTGGTAACAGAGGCGCATGCGCTGGCCCGTGCTGGTCTGAAGGTGCCTGCGGTGGACATGCTTCGCTCGGCGACAGGCCTGTGGCGGGGGCGGTGCCTGGCCGGTGTACCCAGCGAAGTCCTGGCCGGTACGGCAGCGCAATGGGACGAGAGCCGTCTGGAAGCGGTGGAGACCTGCATGGGGCTGTTGCTGGAGCTGGGCCGTCACGAGCACCTGGTGGGCGAGCTGATGCAGCTTGTCGCCGGCCATCCGCTGCGTGAGCGGCTGCGGGGGCACCTCATGGTGGCGTTGTACCGTTCGGGCCGGCAGGCGGAGGCGCTGGATACCTACCACCAGGGCCGCGCGTTACTCACCGAAGAACTCGGCCTGGACCCGGGCAGGGAACTACGCGACCTGGCGCAAGCGATCCTGACCGACGACCCCGGCCTGGCACTGGCTGAACAACCCGAACCGCGTGCGCTCGTGGCACCGCAGGCCTCTCAGCCGGCGCTAGAGCTTGATGCCGATCCCGACCCCGTCGTCACACCTCGGCAACTGCCCGCCGACATCGCCGATTTCGTGGCCGACGACACGATCGTCTCAGCGATCTGCGACGCCGTCACCGAGGGCCAGGGAAAAGGACCGCTGAGCGTGGCCTTGGTGCTCGGCAGGCCCGGTGTCGGCAAGAGCACGTTGGCCACGCACGTGGCGCACCGACTGGCAACCGAGGACTTCCCGGACGGACAGCTCTACTGCGACCTCCGAGGGCCGGGCGGACAACCGGTGGACCCGGCCCAGGCGTTGGGGCGGTTCCTCCGAGCGCTGGGCATACCCGGTGAGGCCATCCCCGATGCGCTCGACGAGTGCGCGGAGATATATCGCAGTCTGCTGGCCGGTCGCCGGATCCTGGTGTTGCTGGACAACGCGGTGAGCGAGTCGCAGGTGATGCCCCTGCTGCCCGGAACCGGCAGCAGCGGCGTGCTGGTCACCAGCCGCAGCCTGCTCACGGCGTTGCCGGGCACACGCCGGTTCGACGTGGATCCGCTGAGCCAGGAGCAGGCCATCCGGCTCCTGGGGCGGATCATTGGAGAGCACCGTGTGGAGAGCGAGCGGGAGGCGGCGCGGGTCCTCATACGTCTGGTGGGCGGTCTGCCCCTCGCGCTGCGTATCATCGGCGCGCGCCTGGCCGCGCGCCCGCACTGGTCACTGACCTCCATGTGGCACCGGCTGGAGAACGAGCACCGCCGGTTGGACGAGCTGGCACACGGCGAGCTGTCGATCCGGGCAAGTCTTTCGCTCAGCTACGACGGCCTGGCGGCGGCCGACCGTCGCCTGTTGTGCCTGCTCAGCCTGGCCGAAGGGACGGAGATTCCGAGCTGGCTGGGTGCCGCCCTCATCGACGACCGCACGCCGCACCCCGCTGACCTCGTGGAACCGCTCATCGACATGCGGCTCCTCGACATCACCGCCATGGACCAGGGCGGGGAGATCCGGTACGGACTGTCGCAGATCGTGCGGACGTTCACGCACGAACGGCTGGCTGCGGAGATTCCCGAGGCAGAACACGCCGGAGCGGTGCGGCGCATGGTCGGTGGCTGGATGGCGCTCGCGGAGCGGGCGCACAAGGAGATCTACGGCGGTATGTACACGCTCGTGTCCGGCCGGGGCGAACGGTGGCATCCGCCGGAGGATCTCGTCCGGCGGTGCCTCCGCGACCCGCTCGGGTGGCTGGAGAGCGAGCAGACCAACCTCTTGAGCGCGGTGGAGTTGGCGGCCCGGTCCGGGCTGGACGAGTTGTGCTGGGAGCTGGCCACCACTCTGGTGACGCTGTTCGAGGCGCGTGGCTATCCCGAGCTCTGGGAGCGCACACATCGGATTGCGCTGACCGCGGTACAAGAGGCCGGCAATGAACGGGGCCAGGCGGCGGTACTCGGCTCCTTGGGGGCTCTGCACCTGCATCGGGGCGAGCACGAGGCAGCAGGCCCTTACCTCAGCGCCGCTCTGGGGATCTTCGAGCGGGTTGGTGAGGTGCGTGGTCAGGCCCTCTGCCTGCGTGACCTGGCGCGCATCGAGCGGCACCATGGTGACGACGATCGGGCACTGGCCCTCTACGAGAGCGCCGAGCGCAACTTCGTGCGGGCGCAGGACGTCATCGGCCGGGCGTATGTGCTTGGCGAGATGGCGCACATCACGATGCGGCGAGCAGACTTCACGCGAACCCGTTCCTATCTCGACGAAGCCCTCGGCATCTGCCGGTCGGCCGGCTTCGACCGGGGCCAAGCCCTCGTGCTGCGGCGGTTGGGCCAGATGCTGATGTACCAGCAGCAGTACGAGGCGGCGGAACGGACCCTGCTTGAGGTTCTCGCCATGGTCAGGGCGCGCGGCGACCTGGTCGGAGAAGGGTATGTGCTGCACGATCTCGGCCGGGTCAATGCCCACCTGCGTCGCGTGGAAGAAGCCCTCCAGTACTACGCGCAATCGGCCAGGATTCGGGAACGGATCCTGGACCACAGCGGGGCCGCCGCCGTACGCGCTGACATCGTTGCCATCCTGGGCAGGCCCGTGACGTCAATCAGCTGACACCAGCTGGCAGCCGGCCGGTCACGTCCACGGCGTGTTGTCGGTGGTCGGGCCGTCGGCCGGCGTCATGGCGGCCGGGCCCCGCGCCACGCCGTGCTGATTTCCTACAGCGCCCAGGACCAGCACGACGACGGCCCCCGCGGCAGCCGGCAACTTCTTGATGGCCATCTCAGTTCTCCTCCCTTTGCAACCCGTTTCGCATTCCGTCCGGGCGTTGCTGAAACCAGCGTGAACCAGGTGCCCATCGCCGCCGCATGCCCGCGCTATCACCGCCTTAACCCGGCCCCGTCCCGCCGTGGATGCGCCGTGATGGCGGGCCGATAGGGCGACACCGGAGATTGGGTCCTGCCGACCTCGGCGCCCCTTCAGGGGACGGCCCTCAAGGAGTGGTCCGAATGACCGTAGTGACCCGGGACGCGGTGACGCCCGCCGCGTTCGGCGTCCCGGAAACCGAAGCGCAGCGCAGCACAAAGTCCCCCGCGACAGCAGCGGTAGACCTTGTCAGGGAATTCCCACGGAAGAGGAAGAGGCCGGTGCGTGCGCACCAGGGCCTCTCCCTGACCGTGGATCAGGGGAAGGTGTACGGCCGATGACGATGGATGCGGAGTTCTACTCCCGGGTGGCCGAGCGGTTCGGCGGCTACTTGAGCGATGCGCGGAGCACCGACGTATTCGCCGACGGCCGCCCGGACGCCGTCTTCGATGAACTGGCTACCGCACTGGGAGCGCCACACGCCCGACTGCTGGATGTCGGCTGCGCCGACGGGCGTAGTTTGTTGCGCATCTCTCCTGCGTACGGCGCCGTAACCGGGATGGATCTGTCGCCGTCGATGCTGGAATGCGCCGCGCGGTATCGAGCGGAGGCAGGTCTGTCGCACGTCACGTTCGAGCTGTGCGACGCCGCCCACACGGGGCTGCCCGATGGGTACGCCGATGTGGTCACTTCCCGCCGCGGTCCGCTGATTGCCGGTGAATTCGAGCGGGTGCTGCGCCCCGGTGGGGTCGTGATGTACATGGGGATCGGGGAGCAGGACGCTCGCGAGCTGAAGGAAACGTTCGGTCGCGGCCAGGACTTCGGCAGCTGGAACGGCAGGCCCTTGTCGGAGGGGATTGCTCAAGAACTGTCCGATGCGGGCTTCGTGGTGACAGTAAACCAGGCGTTCCGGTTCGAGGAGTTCTACCACTCGGCGGGCGATCTGGACACCTTTCTGCACCAAGTGCCGATCATCGACAACTACGATCCGGCGGCGGACAAGAAGGCGTTCGATCGATATGTCGCCGCGGTGACCGTCGATCAGGGCGTCCGGCTGAGTCGGCATTGGTTCATTGTGCAGGCGCAGAAGCCGGCGGCCGTCGAGCCGTCCCACTCATAGGAAACGGTGCGCCATGGAGCAGGATCTCGTAGTGAACGAAATCTTCGGTCCGACCGTCCAGGGCGAGGGTCGTTCCCTGGGACGCAGGTGCGCGTTCCTGCGACTCGGCGGGTGCAACCTGTCGTGCTCGTGGTGCGATACGCCATATACGTGGGACTGGACCGGAGCCGGTGAGAGCGGGGTCGCCCATGATCCGCGTAAGGAGCTGCACCGCCGCCCGGTCGAAGATGTCGTCGCAGAATTGCTCGGCTTCGACACCGAGCTGATCGTGATCTCCGGCGGTGAGCCCCTGGGTCAGCAAGAGCGACTGATTCCTCTGGTGGCAGCACTGACCGCACGCGGTAAAGAGATCGAGATCGAGACCAACGGCACGCACGCCGCGCACCCCGAACTCATCGCCGCCGGTGTCAGGTTCAACGTCTCGCCCAAACTGTCGCACTCGGGCGACGCCCTGCGGCGCAGGATCGTCCCTGCCGCACTCGCCAGTCTTTCGGCACTGCCGGGAAGCACGTTCAAGTTCGTCTGCCAGAACACCCGCGATCTCGACGAAGTGGCCCAGCTGGTTACCACCTTCGACCTGCCCTCGGTATGGATCATGCCGATCGGGCGTACCGCCGACGATGTCACAAAGCACATGAGCGAGTTGGCCGACGCGGTGGTAAAGCGCGGCTGGAACCTGACGACCAGACTGCACACCTTGTTGTGGGACGAAAAGCGCGGCGTGTGAGCAACGACTTGCGCAATGGAGAAGGGAACTCGGATCGATGGCATTTCGAATCACGAAGAAGTTTGAATTCTCGGCCAGTCATCGGCTTGCCGGCCTTGCTCCTGAGCACCAGTGTGCCCGAATGCACGGGCACAACTATGTGATCGAGTTGGAGCTTGGAGCCGATGATGCGGATCTGTTGCCCGTGGGCTTCGTTCGAGACTACGGAGAACTGTCCGCATTCAAGGTCTGGCTCGACAGTCATCTTGATCATCGGCATCTGAACGATGTGATGGACGAAAATCCGACGGCTGAGAATATGGCGGCCTGGGTCTACAAGACATGGTCGATGAAGTTTCCCGAGTTGACCTGCGTGCGTATCTCAGAAACTCCCAAGACGTGGGCCGAGTACCGGCCGTCAGGTCAGTAACTCCGAAGCCCGGACGAAAGGTGCCCGCATGTCGGTGACAAAATTGGACCTCAATGGTGACCCGTCAGCGTCGAGGACGGCCGAGGATCCACTGGTCGAGCTCGCCCGCCAACTGTTGGTGGAGATCGGCGAGGACCCGAATCGCGACGGACTGCTCGACACACCTGCGCGGTTCGCCCGCTGGTGGCGAGAGTTCATCAACTACGACCCGGGTTCGCTGGGCACTCTTTTCGAGTCCATCGGCACGAGCCAGCTCGTAGTCGTCTCAGACATTCAGGTCTGGTCGCTGTGCGAGCACCACCTCCTGCCGTTCAACTGCTCCGTGACGATCGCCTACCGACCGACGGGGCAACTGCTCGGCCTGTCGAAGTTCGCCAGGGTCGCCCATCAGTACGCACACAAGCTCCAGGTCCAGGAGCGCCTCGTGGACCAGATCGCGCTCGAGATCAGCACCCTGAGCGGCACCCCGGACGTCGCGGTCATAGCGAAGGGCGAGCACCTTTGCATGTCGATGCGCGGCATCAAGGCTGCCGCGCAGATGACATCGACCGCATATCGCGGGGAGTTCAGCACGGACGCCGAGCTCCGGCGCGAGCTGTTCGACCTGCTCCGGGCGTGACGAGCCATCCGGCTCCGGGTCGGAGAGCAGCGAACAGCAGCCGTTCTCTTCCACACACCTGCGCATCCGGTCCGGTCGGCATGAAAGGACAACGATGAACGTAAATGATTCTTCGACGCCTGCGGAAGCGGCTCGGCTGCTCCCCGTGCTGGACGCCGACCGGCTGGTGGCCGACCTCATGACCGCGCGCGACCACCTGTGGGACGAGCAGAGCTCGTACGAGAACGGGCGAGTGTCCAGGTGGGCCGAGCAGGACTGGCGCTGCCTCCCGGTGCGCAGCCCCGGTGGTGACAAGACACGTACCGACGCAGGGGGCGCCGGCAGCGCGGAGTTCGCCGACACCGAGTGGCTTGACCACATGCCGTACGTGCGGGAGGTTCTGCGCTCGATTCCCGGACCCCTCTACGCAGCCCGATTCCTGGATCTTGGACCCGACACCGTCGGATACCTCCATTGCGATGCCAAGTTCGCCCCGGACTGGGGTGTGGCCCGGCTGCACATCCCGGTCATCACCCACGAGGAAGCCTCGCTGGACCTTGACGGAGAGATCTATCGCTGGCAGCCCGGTGAGTTCTGGTTCGGTGACTTCAGCCGCAAGCACCAGATCCAGAACCTCGGTCCCGAGCATCGGGTGCATCTCGTCGTGGACGTGCTCGTCACACCGGAGCTCGCACGGCTGTTCCCGGCTGACTGGGCCGACTACTTCAACGGCCCGGAAGTGCTCTACAACCGTCCGGTCGTGGCCACGACCGACCGGGAGCGGGAAGCTGCGCCGTGTTCGTTCGACGCGCCGGCGCACCTGCTGGAGGTGGAGGAGTTCGGGTCGCTCACCGGCCCGCAGCCGCAGGCCACCTTCAGCATCGTCGACACCGGCACGGACCTTGCCATTCGCTCTCCCCAGGACCACCTCTTCCCGCTGGTGGCCCTCGGCGGACACGAGTACCGCTTGGTCGGGTGGAGCGAGGAGCGAACCGTCACCACGAGGCTGGACGGTCCGCGGCCCGAAGTCGAACTGACCTACCGCAAGGGCCACCGATCGACCCGTCTGCTCGTCCCGGCCACGCCGGCGACGTGACGGACGCCCGCGCGACCGCCGCTGTCTCGGTGCACAGCACACCGCTTCCCTGATCCTTCCGTACTGATCCCCCCTCCCTTTCCGTCTGCCGGAAGGCGGCGCATGCCGAAAACTGTCGCAATCGTGTCCGGCGGCCTGGACTCGGTCACCATGGCCTACCACCTCCAGGCGCAAGGACACACACTCCACCTGCTGTCCGTGAACTACGGCCAGCGTCATCTCGTCGAGCACGAGTTCGCCGCGAAGGCGGCTCGATCGCTCGGGGTACCGCACCACGTCGTCGATCTCAGCCCCGTCGGCAAGCTCCTGAGCGGCTCCTCGCTCACCGACCCGACAGTCGACGTGCCGGATCACAAGAGTGGGTCGTCGTCCGGCGAGAGCCCGAACGTCGTACCCAACCGCAATGCCCTTCTGCTGTCCGTCGCCTTCGCGGTCGCCGTCGCCCAGAAGGCGGAAGCGGTGGCCGTCGGGGTGGTCGACGACCTCCAGGCCGCGCCCGACAGCAATGCCGCGTTCATCGATTCCTTCCTCGCCATGGAGCGGATCGCGACCCGCGGATATGCGCACCCTGACCTGACTCTGACAGCGCCGCTGGTCAGGCTGCGCAAGAGCGACGTGGTGTCGCTCGGTGAGGAACTCGGCGTCCCCTGGACCGATACCTGGAGCTGCTTTCGTGGCGACGCGTTGCAGTGCGGACGGTGCGCCGCCTGCCGGGAGCGGCAGGAAGCGTTCCGGGACGCCGGCGTGACCGACCCGACGACCTACCAGACCAGCGATGCGAAGGAGCTGCCATGACCGACCCCTTTCCCGTGCTCGACCTCCGTGACGCCGCCGGTTCGGAAGAAGCCAGGGCAGAGTTCCTGAACCGGTTGCGCAAGGCCGTGCACGAAATCGGCTTCTTCCAGCTCGTCGGCCACGGCATCGAGGACGCCGACGACATGCTGGAGCTCACCCGCCGGTTCTTCGCCCTGCCCGAGGCCGATCGGCTCGCGCTGAACATCCTCGACTCGCCGCTGTTCCGGGGCTACTCCGAACTGGGCCGCGAACACACCCGGGGCGTGCCCGACCAGCGCAGGCAGCTGGACATCGGGCCGGAGCAGCCCGCGAGGCCGCCCGCGCCCGGCGATCCCGCCTACCGGTGCCTGATCGGCCCGAACGAGTGGCCCGAGGCGATGCCCGAGCTGCGCCCGGCCATCGAGTCCTGGATCACCCGGCTGACCGACCTGTCACATCAACTGCTACGGCTGATGCTCGAGTCGCTCGACGCCCCCGCCGGGTTCCTGGACGATGTGGTCGATCCGGATCCGCAGATCCACCTCAAACTCCTGCACTACCCCGGTCCCGCGCAGGCGGACGAGAACGCGGGCTCCGACCAGGGGACCGGCATCCACAACGACCTCGGGCTGCTCACCCTGCTCGTCCAGGACGGCCACGGCGGCCTCCAGGTCGCGGTCGAGGACGGCCAGTTCGCCGATGTGCCGGTGATCCCGGGAGCGTTCGTGGTCAACCTGGGAGAGCTGCTGGAGGTGGCGACGAGGGGCTACGTGCGTGCCACCCTCCACCGGGTGGTCCGGCCCGCCCCGGGCGTCGACCGCTACTCCATTCCCTTCTTCTACAACCCTCGGCTGAACGCCACGATGCAGCCACTGCCCAGCCCCTATGTGGAGGGCGCCGGCGGAGTCATCGACGTCGCCGGCAACCCGTTGTTCGCCCTCTACGGCGACAACGTCATGAAAGGGCTGATCCGCTCCTTCCCCGACATCGTTGCCCGGCACCACCCGACCCTGGCCGCGGGAGCCGGGTCCAGGAGTTCCTGACACCGGCGGCCGAGCACATCCGCACCGCCCGGCCCGAGTGGCCGGGCCCGGCGGTGGCGTCGCCGGCCGGTCCGACGGGGACCGAACGAACATGAGGCAGGGCGAATTTCATGAGAATCAACCTTCTCGGGCCGCTCCAGGCCTACGGGGACGATCACCGCGTCGACATGGCGCCGGCCGCCCAGAAAGTACGTCAGACACTGGCAATGCTCGTGCTGAACGCGGGCCGGGTGGTGCCCTTCGAGCAACTCATGGACGAGCTGTGGAACGACAACCCGCCGGCCAGCGCGCACACCGCGCTCCAGACGTACGTGTACCAGCTCAGGAAGCGGTTCTCCCTCGGCAATCCGCGGAGCGGCGGCGCGGTACGGGTGGCCGGGCCGCTGCTGGGCACGGTCGACGGCGGCTACCAGCTGTCGCTGCCCGCCGACCACGTGGACGTCTTCCGGTGCGAGCCGTTGCTCGCCCGTGCCCGAGCGGAGTTCCGTGACGAGGACTTCGCCCGGGCCCGTGACACGGCCGCCGCGGCGCTGCAACTGTGGCGGGACGATGCCCTGGTGGACGTACGCAAGGGGCCCACGCTGAAGGCCGAGGCGGTCCGCCTGAAGGAGTTGCGTACCAGCGCACACCACCTGCGGATCGAATCCGACCTGCACCTCGGCCGGCACCACGAGGTGCTCGGCGAACTCACCTCGATGGCCGGGCGGGAACCGACGGACGAGCGGGCCCAGGGCAATCTGATGACGGCTCTCTACCGCATGGACCGGCGGGCGGAAGCGCTCCAGGTCTACCGGCGGGCACGCGAGCGGATCGCCACCGAGCTGGGTCTCGACCCATCGCCCCAGCTCCAGGCCCTGCACACCGCCGTGCTCACGTCGGACGAGGCGCTGCTGCGTCCCGCCGGGCGGCTCACGGCCGTGACCGCCGCCACCCGGGCGCCCTGCCATCTGCCCGCCCCGCGCGAGCGTCTGACCGGACGCGCAGGCCAGCTGGCGCGCCTCACCGCGGTGCTGGCAGGCCGGGCGCGGGAGGACCGGCCGGTCGTGATCGTGGGGGGTGCCCCCGGCACGGGGAAGAGCGAGCTGTGCCTGCACGCCGCGCATCAGGTGAGCGGTCACTACCCGGACGGACGGCTCTACGCGCGTCTCCGTGACGGTGCCGGCCGGCGGGTGCGGCCCGCCGAGATCCTTCGCTCGTTCCTGCGTGGACTCGGTGCGACGGAGGAGCAGTTGCGGCTGGGCACGACCGACCTGAGCCTGCTGTTCCGTACCTGGACCGCCGACCTGCGCGTCCTGGTGGTGCTCGACGACGTGTGCGACGTACGGGACTTGACGCCGCTGCTGCCGTCCGGCGCCGGCTGCGGCGTGGTGATCGGGAGCCGTCGGCGGCTGTTCGTGTCCTCGTCGGCGGTCCACGTCGAACTGGCCGGACTGCCCTTCGACGACTGTCTGCACCTGCTGGCATCCTCCGTGCCGAGCCACCGGATCACCATGGACCCGGAGGGGCTGCGACGGCTGGCCCGGTTGTGCCGGGGGCTGCCGGGCGTGCTCTTCGCGGTCGCTTCGCAGTTGCGCCGCCGCCCGCACTGGACGGCCCGGCAGGCCACTGCCTGGGTCCTCGCGTCCGGGGGCGCCGACAGCGATCCGCTGGGCGTGCGGGCCGGATTCGACCGGACGCTCGCGACGCTGCCCGCCGAGTCACGGCCCCTGGCGTACGCGCTGTTGTCTCCCGGCGTCCCCGACCGGCTCACGCCGGTGCTTGTTGCAGCGGCCCTGGGGATCAGCGACCAGCGGGCCGAGGACCTGCTGGAGGAGCTGGCGGAGAGCTACCTGCTGCGCGCGCAGCACCCGTGCGTGAACGGCCGGTTCTCCTACGAATGGGAGCCCGGGACACGCCCGTTCGCGGCGCGGCCGAGCAGCGCGCCGGTCATGTGCTCCGCCTGACGGTCACGGCTCCCGTACCACCTTGCCCGTCGCCTCGCGCGTCTCCAGCGCGTGGTGCGCGGCGGTCGCTTCAGCGAATCGAGGTCGCATGCCAAGCTCAGAAGCGAAGCTTTCAGCAGTAAAGACACCGTAGCGTGAGAATCCTCGTCAGCAGCGTCCGCAAAGGCTGGGAAGAGGAGCGTGACTCTTTCCGCGGGCTGATCAGCGCGCTGGGCCACACCCCGGTGCCGTGCGAGGAATGCACACAAAACGTGGAGACGTACGCCACCGGTGCGTTCCACCACTCCGTTGCCCGGACCCGCCCACGCAGCCGAACCTTGGAGAACCGCAGATGTCACCACGCCCGAAGCTCGTCCTCGTCGGACAGCTGTCCACGTTCCCCTGGGTTTTCGATGCCGCCGAGCGTGCCGGCATCGACTTGATCCTCGTCCCCAGGGGGGACGACACGGAGGAGTCCGCCGGGAGGGCCGCCGCGGTGGTCGAGCTGCTGCCGCTGGACATCGAAGGAAACCCGGAAGCCGCGCTGTCCGCGCTCGCCGACCGTTACCGGCGGGAGCCCTTCGACGGGATCATGGCGGGCAACGAGCAGGCCGTGCCTTTCGTGGCGCGCGCCGCCGGGGAGTTGGGTCTCACCGGCCTGACCGAGGAGGCGGCGACCGTGGTGCGCGACAAGCGCAGCATGCGCCAGCACCTGCTGGAGGCGGGGCTGGGGGCGCCCGGCTTCGTGGTCATCGACGATCCGGACGACTGGACCGACGCGCTGACCTTGCGGTTCCCCGTCGTGGTCAAGCCGGCGAACGGCCACTCCAGCTTCGGTGTGATCCGTGTGGATGACAAGGACGGCCTAGAGCAAGCCGTGGCCCGCACCTGCAAGCTCGTCGAAGCCCACCTCGGAGCCGACGACGGACTGGCCGCGGAAGCCGGCGTGTTGGTCGAGGAGTACCTGGACGGTCCGGAGATCTCCGCCGAATCCCTCGTCCACCACGGGAGGGTACGGGTCTGTGCCGTCAGCTGGAAGGGAGAGCTGACGGGGCCCTACTTCCAGGAGACCACGTTGCGGGCCCCCGCCCAACTGCCCGCCGAGATAATCGCCGCGATCGAGGCGGAGGTGATCGGTGCCCACCACGCCTTCGGCGTCACGGAAGGCACCACGCACACCGAACTGCGGCTGGTCGGCGGAGTGCGCCCGGTGCTGCTGGAGATGGGCGCGCGCATCGGCGGCGGGGGCTACATGGCCCACCTCGCCCACGTCAGCAGCGGGATCGACATGGCCGTCGAGGCGCTGCGCATCCACCTCGGACGGGAGCCGCTGTGCTGGCGTGAGGAGCCGGTGCCGGCCGGTCACGCGGCGGCCTATCAAGTGCCGGTCGGAAGCGGCGGGCGGATCAAGCAGATACACGGCCTGGACTCGGTGCGTACCGACCCGCGGGTGGACTACCTGGTTCAGACCATGGGTCCCGGCGCACTGTTGCACCCCTACCCGGACTTCTCCGGATACCCGGTGATCGTGCTCTCCCGCCACGGGTCGGACGCCGAGGCCGAGGCGTACCGTGACCACCTCGCCCGGACGCTGTACGTCGAGTACGAGGAGCAGGGTTGAGCACGCGTCACGGCACACCACGCCGTGGCGGACAACGCCTCGTGACCTCCCCCGGACCACCGCAGGCGGATTGCCGCGCTCCTACTGATGGCTCCGGGGCGGCATGCTCAGCACGTCCGTCGGCGGCTTCGTGGTGCCGTTCCTGGCGATCCATCTGGCCGCCGGACGTGACAACTCGGCCTTCCTCGCGGGCCTGAAGGGCTGTTCCGCCGTCCACGGCCGTGGACGGCGGAACAGCCCTTCCTCATTTCCCCGACAAGCCTGTTTGCGTCGCACTTCAGTCGCGATTGAGCCGCCTCGGTCGGTCCCGTGCCACACTCGACGCATGCTCCAGAGGCACGCTGATAAGTCCCTGCTCGACGGGGCAGAGCACATGCGCAAGAGCCTCACGAAAACCCCGCTCATTCCCCTGGCGGATGAGCAGTGCGACATCGTCGCCGAGCTGGAATTCTGCAATCCCGCCGGAAGCAGCAAAGACCGCTCGGCACTGTGGATTCTGGAACAGGCAATCGGTCACGGGAGCTTTGTCAGCCCGACCAGTGCGCCCATCCGGATGGCTGTGACGCGCATGACCACTCCACCGCAGGCGAGTTGAGCGCGCGGGGGCCGACCCGCTGTGCCGCACTCCGCTGAAGTACTCGGGCCGCGACTTTATCTACCCGCACCAGCCGCCTCATCCGCTACGGCGAGCAGCATGATCTGAACGGATATCTGGTGGGGGTGGCCTTCGTGACCCGGCGGATCCGGGGCTTTGAATCGCTGGTCTTCTCCCGGCCCCGGCTCCGTGAAAGCAGTGGTGTACAAGTGAAAGAGAGAGAACAGATGCAGCAGAGCAAGATGCGGCTGAGCGGACAGCAGGCCGATCCGGAGTTCTTCCGCTTCGAGGAGCGCGGCGAACTGGACTATGAGCTCGTTCTGGACGTCCTTCACGGCCGCAGGCTGGGAGTGATCTTCCGGGACGTCATACCACCGGCGGCGCGCAAGGACCTGACCGAGCGATTCTGGGCCAGCCCCGCCCGGCAGCACCGCGAGGGCGAGCCCTCGCACTTCGTCGGCGCCTACCACTGGAACAAGGACGTCGAGACCTATCTCGACGAGTCCGCCGTGGTCGCCGAGCACGTCGGGCAGGTGATCGACGCCCCGGACTCGCCCTGGCACGTGTTCCGCCAGGGCGTGGACGAGGCCCTGCGGCAGGAGGGCGCGTCCCTGCGGGTGGCGCAGATGAACGGCCGCTCGGCGTGCGCCGCGCTGATCCGCGCGTGGGACAAGGAGGGCGACTTCTCCCTCGACCCGCACGAGGACGAAGCGCAGTGCAAGGACCCGCGTCAACAGGGCTTCGAGGTCCAGCGGGTCCTGGACCACCAGATCTGCGCGGTCAACATGTGCACCGAACACACCGCCGGAGGCCGGCTGGTGATCTGGAACATCCGCCCCGACGACGCGACCCGGCGCTCGCTCGGCATCGAGCTGACGGGACTGCCCTATCAGGCCGAGGCACTGGCGGACTTCGAGGAACTGCGCCTGGACATCCGGGAGGGTGACGTCTACGCCTTCAACGGTGCTTTTGTGCACGCGGTGGACGCCAACGCCGGCAACCGCACGACGGTGTCCTTCATCATGGGGTTCACCGATCCCCGGACGGTCGTGAGCTGGACCTGAGGCCGACCGGGCCGGCGGCGTGACCGACCGCCGCAGACGTCCAGGGCCCGTCTCTCCCCGAGCGTTCGCCGGCTCCGTGCGAAGCCGTCGACGCCCTGACGGGAGGGGCGGGCCCTGGCGACGTCCACGGTGCGGTGCTGAGGGCCGAGGGGACGTGAACGATCCGACCAGGTCGCAGCGGCACGAGGAACCGCGGGCCGCCTGCCCCCGTCGCCCGTGACCAGAACGTCCGCGCGACGGGCTGCCCACCCACGGCGGTGGGCGTGGACGGGCGCGGTGTCCGCCGCCGACGGCCACGCCGCGGTCGCCGGTAGCCGGCCTCAGCAGTACGGTCCCCAGAGCTCGCCGTCCAGGGCGGCGGAAACCGCGGGCGAGGAGTCGCGCAGGCGGGCGAGCAGAGCGCGGTTGTGCTCGCGGACCTCCTCGTCGTACCCGGCCAGCGGGCTGTCCTCGGACAGGTCCAGCAGCCACAGCGGCCGGAGCGTCGCGCCGCGCAGTGCCTTTCCTTCCGCGGTCCCGGCGCCCGCGTGCAGCCGGCGCACTCCCGGGAGCCGCGCCGCCATGTAGTAGGTGAGGTTGAAGTACTCGGCGGCCGAGACGAGTTGGTCGTGGTCGAGGCCGTGCGCCCGCAGGTACACGGTGTCACCACAACGGTAGTACAGGCAGAAGCCGACGGGCGGTTCGCCGGGGCGCGAGCACAGCACCACTTCGGCTCGTGAACCGGCGAGTTCACCCTGCTTGCGGAAGGACTCGGCCATCGGGGCCACGTCGACAGTTCTGCCGTAGCGCAGGAGCGAACGGGCCAGCAGCCGGGCGACGTCCTGCCAGGACTCGGCGAGCGTCCGGTGCTCCAGCTCGTATCCGGCCCTCTCGAACTTCCGCATTTCGCTGCGGATACTGCGGGCTCGGCGTGCCGACAGCGATTCCAGCCAGGCGTGGTAGCCGCCGGGCGGGATCTCGATCCAGGCGTCGGTCGTCAGCGCGACCGGCGCGGTCCGCACCCCCGCCGCGCGCAGCGCCCCCACGTCCTCGGTGGTCAGGTACATCGCCACGCGGGCGATCTTTGAGTCCTCGTGCAGGGGTGAGCGCAGCGCGCGGACCGCGTCGAGCATCCCGGCGGCTGCCTCGGTCCGATCGGTCCCCTCGCCGGTCAGCAGGTGCGCCAGGTAGCCGCGGCGCTGGCCGATGAGCAGGCCGCCCGGGTCGGGCGCCGGCAGGCCGCGCGCAGCCAGCAGCTCATGCCACCGCAGGTCCGGGGTGGGCTCGTCGGTCACCGCCGCCACGGGGATCGCGGCCCGGCCGCCGCCCGGGGTCTCCACGTGCAGTCCGCCGGAGACCGACCCGGGGTCGAGGGCGCACACCCGCAGCCACAGCGCCGACGAGTAGAACCTGCCGTCGGCGAGCCGGTCCCACTCGGCGTCCCCGAGCCCGCCGATGGCGTCGGCGAAAGTGTCCGTCGTGGCGGTCGTGGCGGTCGTGGCGGTCGTGGCGTTCATGGCGCCTCCCCTAGTCTCTGCCTGACCGTGCCCGCGAGTTCGCTGCGCGATCGGACGCTGAGTGTGCCGAACATCTTGCGTGAGTGATAATTGACGCTATGCGGTCAGTGGTTGACGGGTGCGGCGATCGGCCGGTCGATTTTCCCGAGACCGCCGGCCGGCGTCGGCCGAAAGAATAGACGTTCCCCCATGGCTGCAAGGACCATTCTTTTCGGGTGTTCAAACACTCTAGTCTCCACGCGGATGTCCAGTGTCCACAGGGGGCGTTGACCGAGAATTGAGGCGCAGAATTGAGCCACAATTGAGTCGTGTCGGAGACCGGGGTGAAACAGTGACACCTGCGGGCCGAGGAGCCCAGTCATCACCGAGCAGGAGCGGAGACTGCATGTCGGCGGAGCGGGTAACGGCCCAGTACAACGAGGAATTCCGCACGCCGGGCAGCGGCTTGCCCGCGGTCGCCCAGCACGTCAAGGACTTCCCGACGCTCGCACCTTGGCGTGGCGAGTATTTGGCCAGGCCCATCTTCTTCGCCGAGCGTGAGATTCGCGAGTTCGCCGATGACCTGCAGCACCTCGTCGAAATCCTCTTTTCCCTGCCGGACCGGATGTTCGGCGGTGATCTGGAGGCATTCCGGTCGGTGCTCGGCATCGACGACGGCCACTGGGAAGTGATACGGCAGTTCGGTGACCTGACTCCGCCCTACTTCGGCCGGGCCGACATGTACCACGACGGCACCTCGTTCAAGCTCCTCGAGACCAATCTGGGGAGTGAGTCCGGCGGCTGGGGCCTGGTGAGTGAAATATCCCAGGCGATGATGGAGGTCGACGCCTTCGCCGACTTCGCGCGCCGGAACCGGCTCGGTTACGTGCACCCCATTCGCGCCGTAGTGGAGGCGCTGCGCCGCTTCGGCGCCCCGGTGGCACCCGGCCGCGAGCCGGTGGTGGCCATACTGGAATGGCGTGGTGGTCTGAAGGACTACGGCGATCTCTGGCGCAACTTCCAGTCCGCACTGCGCTCGGCGGGCTTGGACATCCTGCTGGCCGAGGTCTCCGACGTGCACGAACGCGGCGGGGCGCTCTACCTCGGGGACACAAAGATCGACGTGGTCAACCGTGCCTTCGTCCCGGACCAGATCGCCGAGGAGCCCGACGGCTGGGACCTGGTGGCACCCCTGCTGCGTGCGCACCGGGCGGGTGGGACGCTGCTGTGGACCCCCTTCTCCAGCAACGTGTTCGCCAACAAGGCCTGCATGGCGCTGGTTTCGGACCCGGCGCGGCGGCGCAGCCTCAGCGAGGACGAGTGCCGGCTCATCGACCGGGTGCTGCCCTGGACCCGACTGATCAACACTGACGTGCTCAAGTCTGACACCGAGCTCGTCGACGAGTGCCTGGAACGGCGCGGGCAGTTGATCCTGAAGGCCAACGCGCGCGGCGGCGGAGCGGGCGTCGTGGTGGGCTGGGAAACGGACGACGCCACATGGCGGCGGGCTCTGGAGAACTCCGCCGCCGAAGGATGTGTCGTACAGCAGAGAGTGATGCCACGGCCGGAGCTTGTGGTGGACCCGATATCCGGGGAAACCGAGGAATGGCATGCGGCCTATGGCATGTTCTACACCCCGAAGGGTTGTGCGGGAGCATTTGCCAGGATGGTGCCGGCCGGTTCGGGCAGCGTCATCTCCCTCATGGCGCATGCCAAGGCGCGCAGCGCAGCCGTCTTCCATCAGAGCGAGCTGCCCGCCTGGGGTGAAGTGCCTGCCGTGGGCGAATTGCCTGCCCATACAGCGAAGTAAAGAGAAGTCATCATGCCGCAGCATTCCCCCGCGCCTTCGGCGTGGCGGCGGATTCAGACGGCCTGGGGTCTGCCGGACCTTGCGGGAAAAGGCCGATTCGTCACGGCCAATCTGATCGACAGCCTGGGAAACGGGTTGGTGATGGCGTTCACCGTCGTCTTCTTCGTGAAGACGACGTCGCTGTCACTGGCCGCCGTCGGCGCCGCGCTGACGGCCGGCCAGCTGCTCGTCCTGCCCGTTCCGCTCTTTATCGGGCGCCTGTTGGACACATACGGTCCGCGCATCGTGGTCGCTGCGGGCAACTGGATTTCGGTAGTCGGATTCATCGGTTTCCTGTTCTCGCACGCGGCCTGGCAGATCGTGCTGTGGCAGTTCGTGGTGCAACTGGGTTCCACCGCCTTCTGGATGGGCAACAGTCCGCTCACCGTGCTGGTCGCCCGGGGCGCCGAGCGGGCCCGCTGGTTCGGCTTCGTCCGTGCCCTGCGCAATGTCGGCGTCGGTTTCGGCGGCGCCGCGTCCGCGGTGGCCCTGAGCATCGGAACCGTCGCCGGGCTACAGGCGGTCATGGTGATCAACGTGGTCACCTTCGCCGTCGCAGGCTGGCTCGTGATCACCTTGCGCGGCGCGGACACGAGCGAGGCGGCCGGTGCCGGGCCCGCGGAGCCGAAGCCCGCCGAGCCGGAGCGGGCGGCGGGCGAAACCACCGGACAACTCTCGGGCGGCTACCGCACCGTGCTGAAGGACACTCGGTATCTGCGGCTGGTCGCGACGAACATCTCCTTCGTCTTCGCCTCCACGGTGATCTCGGTGCTGCTCGCCGTCTACGCGGTGGACAACCTCGATGTCGGCGCCTGGATCGTCGGCGTGGTCGTCGTGCTGAACGCGGCCATGGTCGCGCTGCTCCAGACGCTCGCCAGCCGGTGGATCGAGGCCCGCAGTCCGGTGACGGTACTGGTGCTGGCCCTGCTGTTCAACGCGGCGGCGTTCGTCGTCTTCGGCACGCTGCTCGTGCTGCCCGGCTGGGCGGTGATCGCCGGGCTGCTGATCGCGATGGTGCTCTACACCGTGGCCGAGATGCTCAGCTCGCCGCCGACCAGCGAACTGAGCGTGGTGATGGCGCCCGAGCATCTGCGGGGCCGCTATCTGGGCGTCTACCAGCTGTCCTGGTCGGTCGGCGGTGCCGTCGCCCCGGCGCTGCTCACCGCGCTGTTGGCGGGCGGTGCGGCGCTGCCCTGGGTGTTCCTCACCGCGATCAGCGTGCTGGCCGTACCGCTCGTGATCGGGCTCGACCGGCGGCCCGCGGCCACGAGCCGGGCCGCACCGGCCGGGGACGTCGCCCCCGTGGAGCAGCTCGACGGCGACCCCGTCGGCTGAGCCTGCCCGCGCCTGCTGAGCGCGCAGCGCGCTCCACGCCGGCCGCCGCCCGGCAGCACACCGGGCGGCGGCCGGCGTTTGACGTGTTCGCCATGCGTCACCGCGGCCCTGCGGCCTCGTCGGGAGGCAGCGGCAACAGCCACCCGGCCGAGTCCTCGAGCCACGGCCGGCCGCAGGCGTCCGTGCGACCGCCGCCTCCTCGGGAGTGTCGCCAGACGCTCACCCCGTCGTTCGCCGCGCCGCGCCGCGCCGCGCCGCGCCGCGCAGCGCCGCGACCACGTCCGGCCGCCGACCTCGCGAGGGAAGGCCCTCAGCGATCCGGCGTACTCGACGAGCAGTTGCCGCGCGCCGCGCAGTCCCGCCGCCTTGCCTGTGCCGTGCTCCGTACGCGGACGACGGCGCAGCCGCGGTTCATGAACGCCTACGCCGGCGCGTGACGCGGCAGACAGGCGTCGACCAGGACGACGCCTGTGCTGTGGGTGCTGTTCATCGCTGTGCGTCCGCCTCCAGGGCCTCGGCGAGGCCCGCGACGGTGGGGTTTCTGAAGACCAGGGCCGCCGGGACCCGGCGCCCGAGTCGCTCGCCGAGCCGGCCCGCGACCGTGGTGATGGTCAACGAGGTGCCGCCGACCTCGAAGAAGTCGTCCTGTGGCCCGAAGTCCTCCTCGACGCCCAGGCACTCCCGCCACACTTCGGCGACGAGGAGCTGCCGCTTGGTGACGGCCCGGCGGGTGGCGGGCGCCGGGGCGGGCACCGGGCGTGGGTCGGGCAGTGCGTCCCGGTCGACCTTGCCGTTCGGGGTGAGGGGGATCTCGTCGATCACGGTGTAGCTCTGCGGCAGCATGTACGGCGGCAGCTGCTCCGCCAGATGGGCGCGCAGTTCCGCCGGGTCCGGGGCGGGCCGTTCGGGGTGCTCGGGGATGAGGTAGGCCGACAACTGGTCCACGCCGGTGCGGGTGCGGCGCACGGCCACCACGCACTCGGCGAGGGTGGGGTGGCTCTGGAGTGCGGACTCGATCTCGCCGAGCTCGATGCGGAAGCCGCGCACCTTGACCTGGTGGTCGTTGCGGCCGAGAAAGACCAGATTTCCGTCGGGCAGCAGCCGGACCACGTCGCCCGTGGCGTACATCCGGGCGCCGGGCTCCGCGGCGTACGGGTCGGGCAGGTACGCCCCGGCCGTGCGGGCCGGCCTGCCGAGATACCCGCGGCCGACCGCGCTGCCGCCGACGTACAGCTCGCCGCGACAGCCCGGGGCGACCGGGCGCAGCCGCGGGTCCAGCACATAGAGGTGCGCGTTGTCGGTCGCCCGGCCGAACGGGACGCTCGGGCGATGGCCGTGCAGGTCGAGCAGCTCCTCGGTGATCGGGCAGAACGCCGAGGTGACGGTCGCTTCGGTGGGCCCGTACTCGTTGAAGACCTGGCATCCCGGCGCGGTGGAGGACAGGATGCGGCGGGCCACCTCGTGCGGCACGGCCTCGGCGCCGGTGAACACCAGGCGTACGGAGGCGAGTCGCGGCGCGGGATCCGTACCGGACTCCAGCAGGATCCGCATTTGCGAGGGCGTCGCGTTGAGCGTGGTGATGCCGCGCTCGGCGACCTCTCGCAGGAACTCCTCGGGGTCGTAGGCGGCGGTGGGGCTCGCCAGGTGCAGTTCGGCGCCGGACACCAGGCACTGGAAGATCTCCCAGACCGAGTTGTCGAACGCCACCGAGTGGTTGAGCAGGGCCCGGTCCCGCCCGGTGAGCCGGCACAGCCGCTGGTTCCACTCCAGGAACCCGGTGATGTTGGCGTGGGTGATCGCGACGCCCTTGGGGTTGCCGGTCGAGCCGGACGTGTAGATCACGTAGGCGAGGTGGTGCGGTTGTGCCTCCTCGGCCGGCCCGGGGTCCGCCCCCGGGCCCGCCCCGGGTTCCTGGTCCACCGCCACGAGCCGCACGCCGTCGCCGAACAGGGCCGAGGCGGGGTGCCCCGGGTCCGCGACGACCAGGCGTACGCCCGAGTCGGCCAGCAGGTACTGGAGCCGGTCCGCCGGGTAGCCGGGGTCGAGCGGGACGTAGGCGCCGCCCGCCTTCAGCACACCCAGCAGGGCGACCACCAGCTCCACCGAGCGTTCCAGGCAGACGCCGACCAGGCCTTCGGGGCGCACGCCCCCGGCCCGCAGCTCCCGGGCCAGGGCCGAGGCCCGCGCGTCGGTCTCGGCGAACGTCAGCGACCGGCCGTCGCCCACGACGCAGACCGCGTCCGGGGCGGTCCGCACCTGGCGGTCCCACAGGCGGACCAGGGTGGTCGGCTCGGGCAGCGGCTCGGCCCGGTTGCCGAGGGAGAGGGTGCGCAGCTCATCGGGCGAGACGATCTCCAGCTCGGACAGGTGGGCCGTGGCGCCGGACACCATCTGCTCGATCACCCGCAGGAAGTGCCGGCCGAGGCCCCGGACGAAGTCCGCGTCGAACAGGTCGGTGGCGTACTCGACGGAGATGCTGAGGTCACCGGCCCCGGCGGCGTGGTCCGTCACGTCGAAGGCGAGGTCGAAGCGGGCGGTGCCGAGCCGTCCCTCCAGCTCCTTGCGGTCGTACAGCTCGGTGAAGTGACCGGCCCCCGGCTCCTCGTGCAGGGCGAACAGCACCTGGAAGAGCGGGTTGCGGCTCAGGTCGCGCTCCGGGCTCAGCTGCGCCACCAGCTTTTCGAAGGGCAGCTCCTGGTGCGCGTACGCCTGCCGCGCGACCTCGCGGACCCGGCCCAGCAGCTCGCGCCAGGTCGGGTCGCCGGACAGGTCGGTGCGCAGAACGACGGTGTTCACGAAGTAGCCGACCACTTCGTCCAGTTCGGGGCGCAGCCGGCCGCCTGCCAGGGTGCCGACGGCGACATCGCTCTCGTCGGCGTACCGGCCGAGCAGCACCTGCAACGGAGCCAGCAGGCCCATGAACAGGGTGACGCCCTCGGCCCGGCACAGCGTGCGCAGCCGGTGCGCCGAGCCGGCAGGGATACGCAGCAGTTCGCGGCGGCCGCGGTGGCTCGCTACGGCCGGCCGGGGCCGGCTGGTCGGCAGCTCCAAGGCGGGCACGCCGGACAGCCGGGTGCGCCAGTGGTCGAGCAGCCGCTCCAGTTCGGCGCCGGTGAGCCGCTCGCGCTGCCAGGCCGCGTAGTCGGCGTACGTCACCGGCAGCGGTGCCGGGGCGGGGCGGCGGCCGGCGGCGAGCTCCGTGTAGAGCTCGCCCAGTTCCCGCACCATCAGATCCACCGATGCGCCGTCACACGCTATGTGATGAATCGTCAGCAATGTGATGTCACGGCTCGGGGTGCGCAGCACGTCCGCGCGCAGCAGCGGTGGGCGGTCGAGGGCGAAGGGGGCGCGGATCCGCTCGGTCACCAGCGCGTCCAGGTCCTCCTCGGCGACCTCGGCGTGGCGCAGCGGCACCGGTCCCGGCTCGTGCAGTTCGGGGCGGACCCGGCCGTCGACGGCGACGAGGGCCGTGCGCAGCGCCGGGTGCCGTTGCACCAGCGCGGACAGGCAGTCCTGCAGCAGCGTCAGGTCGACGCGCCCGCCGGGCAGGCCCAGGGCGACCGGCAGGTGGTAGGCGGGCACCGCGTCATTCAGCTGCTCGAAGAACCAGATCCGCTCCTGGCCGAAGGAGAGTTCGGCGGTCGCGGCCGCAGGGATCGGCTCGTCGTCCGAGGGCGCCACGCCGTCCAGGGCGGCGGCGAGCGTGGCGGGTGTCGGATGGGCGAAGACCGACTGGGCGTCGACCGGCACGCCGAGCTCCGCACGCAGCCGGCCCACGGCCCGTACCGCGGTGAGCGACTGGCCGCCCAGGCCGAAGAAGTCGTCGTACGGGGACACGTCGTCGAGCCCGAGCACCTCGGCCCACACGCGGCGCACCGCCGCGGTGTGCGGCGGCAGCGGGGCGTCGTCGGGCATCGGCCCGCTCGCCCGGACCGGGCTGTGCGGGATCCGCTGCACGGCGCCGCGGTCGGCCTTGCCCGCGGGGGTGCGGGGCAGGGCGTCCAGCACTGCGTAGCCCTGGGCCACCATGTGGGCGGGCAGCCGCTGCGCGAGGTGGTCACGGACCTGACGGGGCAGGTCCTCGGATACGTTCCGCGCGTCGTGCGCGGGCACGAGGTACGCCACCAACTGCTCGCCGCCGGCCGCCTCGCGGTCGACGACCACCACCGCGTCCGTGACGAGGGGGTGGCTGCGCACACAGGCCTCGATCTCGCCTAGCTCGATGCGGAAGCCGCGCACCTTGACCTGGTGGTCGTTGCGTCCCAGCACCTCCAGCATGCCGTCGGCGCACCACCGGGCGAGGTCGCCGGTCCGGTACAGGCGCCCGGAGGCGTCCCCGAACGGGTCGGGCACGAACCGGTCGGCGGTCAGCGCGGGCCGGTTGAGGTAGCCGCGCGCCACGCCCGCGCCGCCGATCCACAGCTCGCCGGTGACTCCTGGGCCGGCCTCCCGCCCACCCTCGTCGACGACGTGCAGCCGGGTGTTGGACAGGGCCGTGCCGACCGTGACCCGGTCGGCCACGGCGTCGATGCGGGCGGCGGTGGCCCACACCGTCGCCTCGGTCGGCCCGTACAGGTTCCACAGGGTGCCGCCGGTGGCGAGCAGGCCGCGGGCCAGCTGCGGATCGAGCGGCTCACCGCCCGACAGCAGTACCCGGCCGTGCCCGTCCGTCCAGCCGGACGCCAGCAGCATCCGCCAGGTGGTGGGGGTCGCCTGGACGACGCTCACACCCGCCTCGGCGATGGCGGCGGCCAGCAGCTCGGGGTCGGTGTTGGCGGCGCGCGGGGCCATCACCACCGTCGCTCCCCGGGTCAGCGGCAGGAACAGCTCCAGTATCGAGATGTCGAACGACAGCGGGGTCAGCGCGAGGACCCGGTCGTCCGCCCCGAGGCCGGGGCGTTCGGCCACACTCCGCAGGAACGAGGCGATCGCCGCGTGGTCGACGGCCACGCCCTTGGGCAGGCCGGTCGAACCGGAGGTGTAGATGACGTAAGCCAAGTGGTGCGGGTGTGCCACCGGGGCCACCGGAGCCACCGGTGCGGAAGGTTCCGCGGGGAGGTCCTCGACCAGCAGGACGTCGGCCGCGCCGGACGCCAGGGCCTGCGCGCGGTGGTCCGCGTCGCACAGCCACAGCCCGGCCCCCGAGTCGGTGGTCATGTGCCGCAGCCGGTCGGCCGGGTAGCTCGGGTCGAGGGGCAGGTACGCGGCGCCCGACTTCAGGATGCCGAGCAGGGCCACGACCATCTCGACCGAGCGGCCGAGACAGACGCCGACCAGGTTCTCCGGTCCGATGCCGCGTGCCTGTAGCTCGGCGGCGAGTGCCGTGGCCCGGCGGTCCACGTCGGCGTAGCTGGCGCGGTGTGCTCCTGCGACGACGGCGACCGCGTCGGGTGTCGCGGCGGCCTGCTGCTCCCACAGTGCGACGAGGGTGGTCGGCGCCATGAGCGATCCTTTCTCAGCCCCGTGCGGGGAAGGTGCGCGTGATCGTCTCTGCCAGCTGTCGTTCCCCTCCGCGCACATACAGGTGGGGGGCACCCGGGAACAGGTGCAGTGCGAAGTCGGCCGAGGTGTGCTCGCGCCAGGCGGCGAGCTCCGTCCCGTCGACGCTGTCGTCGTCCGAGCCGGCCAGAATGGTCAGGGGACAGGGCAGGGGGGCCTCGGCCCGGTGCGTGTACGTCTCGCACAGCGTCAGGTCCGCGCGCAGCAGCGGCAGCAGCAGCTCCTGCAACTCGGCATCCACGCCGACGAATTCGGCTGTGGCGAGCAGCTTGTCGTCCGGCAGCGTGTGCCGCGGGTCGCGGTCCGGCAGGCCGGGGGCGCGCATGCCCGACAGGAACAGGCGGTCGGGTAGGCGCGTGCCGAGCGCACGTAGCCGCCGGGCCGTCTCGAAGGCGATCAGGGAGCCCATGCTGTGCCCGAAGAAGGCGTACGGCAGGTCCGTGTGGTCCGCGATGAGCGGCGCGAGCGCGGCCACGGCCTCGTCCAGGGACGTCAGGGGCGGTTCGGCGGACCGGGTCTCCCGGCCGGGCAACTGGACCGTACAGACCTCGACGGTGTCCGGCAGGTACGCCGCCAGCCGGTAGGCGGAGGCGCCGGCTCCGGCGTGCGGGAAGACGAACAGGCGCCGTTGCGCGGTGAGTTCACGGCTGCCGAGCCCGCGCAGCCAGGCCGCTGCGAGGTCAGCGGCCTGGCTGCGTGACGCTCGCACGGAGCGCGGGGTCAGGTCGGTCCACACCTGCTCGATGTGGTCCAGGCACTCCTGGCGAGTGCCCTGCGCGCCGGTGGCGGTCCAGCCGGCGGGCAGGGCACGGTCGGCGAACCAGACCGAGTACTGCTCCTCGTGGTTCACCACGACGACGTACCGGTCCCCGGCGGGGCGCAGGGCGGGTGAGGCGCTCATGCGTCAGACCCCCACGCCGGTGAAGAAGTCGCTCTCGCGGCGGCCCCGGCCCGCGGCGACGACCCGGTCGTGCACCCACTTGCCGACGGCGAGGTCGAGTACGCCGAGTCCGAACGGCGAGAAGATCGCCGGGCGTCCGTGGTCCCGGCGCAGCCGCCCGCGCAGCAGGTCGCCGAGGGTGCCGTCGACGAAGTCCCGGTTGCCGGTGCGCTGTTCGGTCAGGTGCAGCGAGGTGTGCTCGCGTACGGCGTGGTCGACGTCGTCGGTGACGTTCTGGGCGGCGAGGATCATCTCGGGGGCGAGGTCGCGCAGGGACAGGTGCAGGACCACCGGGTTGTGGGCCAGCAGCCGGGGGTCGTGCAGGTGCGGTTCGCCGGCCACGGTGGTCAGCACCACCAGGTCACAGTCGGTGAACGCGTTCTCCACCGTGTCGGCGACCACGATCTCGGCCTCGGTGTGCTCGGCCATGGCGGCGCCGAAGCGGCCCGCCGCCGCCGGGTCGAGGTCGAAGAGCCGGAAGCCGTCGATCTCCCAGTCGAGATCACGCAGGAACCGCCATACGTGCTGGGCGATCAGACCCGTGCCCACGATGCCGACTCGGCGGGCACGCCGCGCGCCGAGCAGCGTCTGCGCGCCGAGCACCGCGGAGGCCGCGGTCCGCGTCGCCGAGACGATCGAGGACTCCATACAGGCGAACGGGTAGCCGGTGACGCAGTCGTTGAGGATCAGCGTTGCCGAGGCGCGGGGGATCCCGTGCTGCGTGTTGTCCGGAAAACTGGCGATCCACTTGTTGCCGGCGACCTCGAACTCGCCGCCCAGATAGGCAGGCAGGGAGATGATGCGCGACCGGTCCTGGTGCGGGAAGCGCAGGAACGAGCTGTGCGGGTTCGAGCTCTGTCCGGCGTCGTGCACGAGGTAGGCGGCACGGACGACCTCGATGAGCTCCGGACGGTGACGGTCCGTCTCGGCGGCGACGTCGCCCGCGCCGATCACGGTCATGGGCGGTGGGGCCAGGGTGGACACGGAGTGGCTCTCCTTCAGTTGACGGCCAGGGCTTCGACACCGGCGGGCTCTACCGCTTCCGCGCGCAGCCGCTGGACCCACGTGGGGTCGTAGACGGTCTGGGCGTAGGCATGGCCGCGGTCGGCGGCGATGAAGGCGACCCGGGGACGGTGCGCGCCGGGACGGTGACGAGCGAAGTAGTCCTGGACGGCGGCATAGGTGCTGCCGGTCGAACCTCCCGCGTACAAGCCGTACGTGGCGAACAGGGCACCGCAGGCCTCGACGGCGCGCGCTTCGGAGACGATCTCGACCTGGTCGATCAGCGCCTGACCACACAGCGGCGGCACGATGCTGGAGCCGATGCCGGGGATCCGCCGCTTCTTCGGCGGGCCTCCGAAGATCACCGAGCCTTCGGTGTCGACAGCGACGACCACGCAGCCCGGGTACGTCTCCTTGATCCGGTGGGAGAGCCCGGCGATCGTGCCGCCCGTGCCCACGCCGACGAAGAGATAGTCGAGCGGGCCGGCCTGCTCGATCAACTCGCCCGCGGTGAAGCGGTAATGCGCGTCGCGGGCATCCGGATTGGCGTACTGATTGGGCCAATAGGCCGAGTCGATTTCGACCAGCAGTTCCTGCACCCGGGACAGCCGGGTCTTCAGGTAGCTGCCCGCCGTATCACGGATGGAAACTTTCTCCACCCGCCCGCACAGCAGCCGGAGTTGGGCCTCGGTGGCCTCATTGCAGTTCGGATCGATGACCGGGACGAACGAGATGCCGAGCATTCGGCAGTAGAAAGCCAGGGCCAGCGCGAAATTGCCGGACGACGACTCGACCACCGTGGTGTCCTGCGCTATCTCCCCGCGACCGATTGCCTGTTCCAGAATCCACAGTGCCGAACGGTCTTTGGTGCTTCCGGCGGGATTGCAGAATTCCAGCTTGGTGACGATGTCGCACTGCTCGTCCGCCAGAGGAATCAGCGGGGTTCCCGTGAGGCCCCTGCGGATTTGCTTTGTCCGTTCGATCAGCAATTGATCAGCACGCCTGTGGAGCATGGGCCGAGTGTGGCACGGGGGCGGTCGAGGCGGCTCAACCGCGACTCAAGTGCGGTGCGACAAAGGCCTGTCGGGGATAACTCCGCGCCCCGAAGGGGTGAAGCAGTGGCCTCTGGCCTGCGGAGGTGCATCTTTCAGCGTCTTTCAGGCTCGTGTCGCATTACGCAGTCGATTCTCCCCGCGCGCTCCCCGGCGCGGCCCGAACTCCCCAGAGCCCGGCCTTCGCCGCATCGGCGGCCCGGGCCGAAAGCCAGACCCGTACATCCGGCCCCTCGGAGGTCTTGAGGTCCTCCACCCGCAGCATTTGACCACCGTCCGCCAGCCGGACTGTGCGGGGTTCGTCAGTCCGCTTTCGGCCGGTCGCGTCGGGCATAGGCGCGGGCGGCGCGGACGCGGTCGCCGCAGCGGGTGGAGCACCATTGGCGGCGCCCGTGGCGCAGCAGGTAACGGTTGCAGGGGGCGGAACCGCAGCCGGTGAGACGTTCGGCGTCGGGGCTGGTGAGTAGGTCGGCCGCGTGGGCTGACCGCGCAGCCGGGCAGGCCGGTCGGCCCGCGGCCTCCCGTAACCGTCGGTGCCCTGCTCGCGCAGGACATGCTCGGCTCCACCGGCCTTGCCGGTGTGCTCAGTGCCCTGTCCACCACCGGTTCCGCGCTGGCGGCCATCGCGGTCGGGCGTATCTCTCAAGCGCGCGGCCGTCGCCCCGGTCTCGCTGTCGGGTATCTGGCTGGTGCCATCGGCAGCGCGGGCGTCATCGCCGCCGCCGTCGCCGGCAGCTCCGTGCTGCTGTTCGTCGCGATGTCCGTCTACGGTGCCGGTACGGCCACGAACCGGCCGGCCCGCTACGCCGGTGCCGACCTGGCGGCTCCCGAGTACCGCGCCCGCGCCGTGTCCTACTGGCCGCCGTATCGTTGCTGCCAACGCCCCGGAAGGCTCCCCCGCCGTGTTTGTGGTGGCTCTCGCGTCGCTGGGGGTGGGCTGGAATCTCGGTCTCGTCAGCGGCACCGCGATCAGCACCAGTGCCGTCCCCTTGGCCACCCGTGCCGGCACCCAGAGCTTGGTCGATGTCTCCATTGCCATCGCAGGTGCCACGGGCGGTATGGCCTCAGGCCTGGCCGTCGCAGCCGCTGGCTATCCTCTGCTTGCCGTCGGTGGCGGCGCCCTGGCGCTGGCCATCGTGCCGACGGTCGTCGTCGCAGCCCGCAGTCGCCGAGCACCCGCCCCTGGCCCGCTCCCGGACGGCGGTGGAGCTCGCTGCCGGGCACACACCCCGCAGGACACAGTCGGCGAAACAGCGAACGAAGAAGTCAACTGCCGACGACCCCGCCGCACAGGTTAAAGATCAAGTTAGCGGAATTCGTCCGCATGCTCTTCCGCCCATGAGCGGAATGTGCGGGCCGGCACTCCGGTGATCTCTTCCACCGTGGAGGTGATCAAGTTCGATTCGGGCCGCGTTTCAGCGCTGGCCAGCAGCGCCTCAACGAGAGCAGGCGGCTTGCCGTCGGCGAGCATCTGCTGGCGTGCGACCTGTACGGGAACCTTTTCGAAGGTCAACAGGCGGCCGATCGCTTCCCCGATCGTATGTACCTGCTCGGCTCTGCTCAGTACCTGCGGACCGGTCAGGACGTGCTTCGCGCCCACATGCCCGTCCTCGGTCAGCGCATGTACCGCCACGGCCGCGATATCGCGCTCGTGGACCACCGCCGTAGCGGCGATGTCGGGGCCGCGAACGGTGCACGTGGTGCGGATCTGCCGGGCCCAACCGCGCCCGTTGGAGGCGATGGTGTTCGACCGCAGGATGGTCCACTCCAGGCCGGACTCTTCGATCAGGCGCTCCATGTCGGCGTGGAGCTGGGTGATCGGATCGGTCTGCCGTTCGGCGTTCTCGTTCACACCTGACGAGGAGAGATAGACGACGCGGCGGGCTTGTTGTGCGATCGCCTCCAGCACGGCGGGCGCGCCCTTGGTCGTAAGGAATGGCCAGATCAGGAACACTGTGCTGGTCCCCTTCAGTGCCCCCTCCAGGGTGTCCGGCTCGGACAGGTCCCCGCCTGCGACCTTGACTGCATCCGGTAGCCCGGCTGTTGCGGGCTCACGCGCCAATGCACGCGCAGCGGTGCCCGTGGCCAGGAGCTGAACCACAACTTGCCGGCCGACATTGCCGGTCGCGCCTGTTACAAGAATCTCACTCATGATCAGGTCAGCCTCGGCCGTGCTCGGAGTATTCCGCCTGCCGGCCCCGGTGCACCGAGGCCGAGGCCGCCCGCCGGACCGCCTCCCGCCCGCCGGCGCCGCGGTGGGACGGTACCGGCCGCACGGACCCCAAGTCTCCTCGCAACTCGACCAACCCCGTGCGGCCCTTGTCAGGTCACGCGCCAAGTATCTCCGTGTTCCGGCAGGCGACCAGGCGCCATTGCCCGTCTTCCTTCGCCATGACGTAGAGCGGAGTGCCCGGGTTTCCGATGGGCTGACCACCGAGCGTCAAGTACTGGGCGTGCACCTTGACGGCAGCCACATCCGGGCGGATGAACAGCACATCCACCACCTCGTATGTCGCCGTCGAGTCCTTCATCGCACCAGGGAGCACCGTGTGTGTGAAATCCGATATCTCGTCGCGGCCGGTGAGGCGCTTGCCGTGGCCCGTTGTCCAGATCGCATCGTGCCGGAACAGGCCGACGAACTCGCCGGGGAGCTCATTCTGCTGGGAGTGCTCAAGGGGGCGATCACCTGCTTGATCGCCTCGACCTCGGCTTGCTGCACCTGGTCATCGCTGACAGTCGTATTCATACGGATCAGCATGCAACCTCAACTGCACTTGAGATCAAGCACTTACTCGGTAATCGACTCCCACGTCGTTACCTCGCAGAGCAAGTCGCTGTCTGCGCTTGAGCTCGGCAGCCAAATCACCCGGCACCGGTTCTGTCCACAAGGAGGAGCAGCGCTCTCGTCCACGCGCAGGACCAGGGCCTTCTCCGGGGGATGCAGGTACTCGTCTAGGGTTGGTCCAAGTGGTCGTGAGACACCGCTGATGCCGGTATCGAAGTCAATCGGCGCTTGGCGTCGCAGTGTTGGAGCGAACGCCGGAACGGGGGGATGACCATGCCGGCATCGGAGCTGAGCCCGGAGGAACGGCATCTGCTGCGGGCGGCGGCGGAGCGCGGAGATGTCTTTGCGCGGTACCGGCTCGGCAAGGGGCTGCTCGATCGGGGGAACCGGGAAGAGGCGAAGCGATGGCTCGTGCCGCTGGCCGAGGCCGATCACGGGGAGGCCGTAAGGGCCCTGGCCTGGTCGGCGAGCCGCCTTGCTCGCACCGATTCCGCTTACGAGGCGGAAGCCGAGCACTGGCTGCGGCACGAGGCCCGAGTCAGCCAGGATCGCGACGTGCTGGTGGCGATGGCCGTGGAGATGCGTGGCTGGGCCTCAGGGCGAGTGGCGGAGGCGGAGCAGCTGGTAGCAGGGCTGGCGTGAGGGCAGCGCTCGGGCCGCCGGCCAGCTGGCCTTCTGGGCCGAGGACCGCGACCCGGCGGCCGCGGTGCAGTGGTATCGCCTCGCCATGGAGCTGGGGGACAAGTCCGCCTGGTCGTTTCTCGGCGAATGCCTGTTGGCGCAGGGGTGTTACGCCGAGGCGGAGGCCGTCTACCGTCCGTACGCGTACGCCGGAATCTCCTTCGCCCGACGCAAACTCCGGGAGGTGGTCCGAGCCCAGGGGGAGAGCGGTACAGCCCCTGAGCCCGAGCCGTCTGAGCTGGAGCCCCGTGTAGGGGGACTGCCTGACGCCGTGACCACCGCCGTGGTCACGGCAGCCGTCATGCCATTCCTCCAGGCTGTCGCGAGCCAGGCCGCCGGAGACGCCTACGCCAAGTCACGCGCATTGATCAACCGGGTCCTCGACCGCGGGGGCAGCGACGATGCCAGCCTGTGCCAAGGCCCGGCCCTGCACATCGTCCACGACCCGCAAACCGGCACCCGGTTGGAGCTGCGCGGCGGTGAATTGTCCGACGAGGCACTGCACATGCTGACACTGGCTGACCTGGACACCCTTTCGGCCCCGGACCCCCAGGGCCGGACGGTCACGGTCTACTGGGACCGCGAAGTAGGGCTGTGGCGTAGGCGCGTCCAGTAACACAGGGAAGCAAGAAGAGCCCCGGACGGCGAGAGCCTGCTTACTGTGGTGACCGGCCCCCTTGCACGCGCTTGTCCGATGGCTCCTGCCTGGCTCAGCATCACGGCGGCAGAACTGCGGGCGTACACAGTGAAGTTGGAGGCCACGGTCTCTTCGGTCGGCTGCCTGCGCGGAATCCTGTCCGAGTTGTCCAGCATCCCGGAGGCGGCTGTTGACGACAAGCGGCTCTCCAGGAATCCGATGCACGCGAAATCTGTGCGGCGGCCCAAGGCATCGCGGTAGCGCGGCGTGGCCTGGTCGCTGGAGACTGCGCTGCGAGTCCGGGACGCGATCAGCCCTCGGCATCGAGTGGCCGTCGTACTTGGCCTGGGGCGCGGGCTTCGTCAGGGCGAAGTCTTCGGGCTGAGCCCGGAAGGCATCGACTGGGTGAGAGGCGTGCTGCACGTTCGCCGCCAAGTTCAGGCGACAGGCGGCAAATTGGACTTCGCCCTGCCCAAGGGGGCGAAAACGCGTAGCGCCGACATGCCCCCTCGGTGGCCCAGGAGCTGAAGCGCCATGGCATGACATTCCCGCCGGTGGATGTTGAGCTCCCGTGGGGGAAGCCCGGGGGAGACGGGCCGCGAAGGTTCTCCCTTGTCTCGTTACGCGATGCGGCAACGCCGTGGCCGTGAACACGTGGAATACCTGCGCATGGAAGCCCGCGCCGGCCAAGGCCGGCATTATTCCGCCGCGCCCCAAAGGTGCGAAGCCGTGGCAGTGGGAGGTGGCGCCGAAGGACGGATTCCACGTTCTGCGGCACACCTACGCCTCGATGATGCTGGAGGCGGGGGAGTCCGTGGTGACTGTGGCGCGGTGGCTCGGGCACTCCTCGCCGGCTGTCACGCTCGGTTACTTTGCCCACTTCATGCCGGAAGGCGGAAGCAAGGGGCGCACCGCCATTGACGGACTGCTCGAGAGGAAGGGGGATCCACCGTGCCGGCAGAAACTCCCCAGATTCTCCCCAGCGCTGATCGCGGCGGATTCTCCCACTTGTACCAGTCCGGATCTAATGGTGGGTTGCAAGGCCGCTAGGCCAGATAGCCTGGGAAAATGCTGACAGAAGTCACAGCGACTCGCTATGTCACGCCCCTTCGTGAGGGCGGCTCGCTTCCGGGGATCGTCGAGGGGGACGACCTCGGTACCTACATCATGAAATTCACCGGTGCGGGGCAGGGGCGGAAGACGCTCGTTGCCGAGGTCATCTGCGGAGAGCTGGGGCGGCGGCTCGGCTTGCGGGTGCCGGAGCTGGTGCAGATGCAGCTCGATCCCGTCATCGGGCTGGGCGAGCCGGACCAGGAGGTCCAGGAGCTGCTGAAGGCCAGCGGTGGGCTCAATCTGGGGATGGACTACCTCCCCGGATCGCTGGGTTTCGATCCGCTCGCGTTCGAGGTGAGTGCCCGCGAGGCGGGCCGTGTGGTGTGGTTCGACGCGCTGATCAACAACGTCGACCGGTCCTGGCGCAATCCCAACCTGCTGGTCTGGCACGGCGAGCTGTGGCTGATCGACCATGGCGCGGCGATGATCTGGCACCACAACTGGCCGAGCGCGGAGAAGGCTTCGGTCCGGCCGTACAACGCTTCCGACCATGTGCTGGCCACCTTCGGGCCGGATATCGCGGCGGCGGCCGAGGAGTTCGCGCCGTTGATCACCGAAGAGCTGCTGACCGGGATCGCGGCCGATGTCCCGGACGCATGGCTGGCCGACGAGCCCGGCTTTGACTCCCCGGACGCGCTGCGCCGGGCGTATGTGAGCACGCTGCTGGCGCGCGCCCGGACGATCAGCGATCGGATCACCCTCGGGGAGCCCAGCAAGGACAAGCCCTCGCAGGCGCCGGAATGGCTGGCCGCAAGGCTGACACGAAGGGCAGTGAAGTGACCGGTCTGCACAACGGGCGAGATGTTTTCGAGTACGCGCTGCTGAAGGTCGTGCCCCGGGTCGAGCGCGGCGAGATGATCAATGCCGGTGTCGTCGTGTACTGCCACGCCCGGCGCTTCGTCGAGGCCAGGACCTATCTGGACGAGGCCCGGCTGCTGGCTCTGGACCCCACGACCGACGTGGCCGGGGTGCGGGCCGCGCTCGGTGCCGTCGAGGGTGTCTGCCAGGGCGGCGAGCGGGCCGGACAGGCGGCCGGGGACGATGCCGGGCGCCGTTTCCGCTGGCTGATGGCGCCGCGCAGCACCATCGTCCAGCCGGGACCGGTGCACACCGGCCTGACCGCCGACCCCGCCGCCGAGGTGGAGCGGCTGTTGGAGTTGTTGGTGCGCTGAGGCCGTGGGGGAGTGCTGTTCGGAGCGCCCGGTTCCGCCTTGTGGCGGTCCGGGCGCTCTGTCATGTGGCGCGATCGCACCAGGTTGCGGTGTGCGCCGCAGGTGAGGTGGGCAACGACGCAGTGGTGGAGCGTTGACAGCGCGTTGCCGGGCTTCTAGCGTCAGCCCTGCTCAGGGTACTAAGCGGTTGCTCACCTACGGGATCGGTGCGGCGGACCGCTTGTCGAGGTTTCGAGGGTGAGGAGAACCCGCATGTCCACCACCGAGCAGCGCGTCGCCATTGTGACGGGCGCGGCCCGCGGTATCGGCGCGGCCGCCGCCGTCCGCCTGGCCGCCGAGGGCCGCGCCGTCGCCGTACTCGACCTCGACGAGGCGGCCTGCAAGGACACCGTCGAGAAGATCACCAAGGCCGGCGGCAAGGCCATCGCGGTCGGCTGCGACGTCTCGGACGCCGAGCAGGTGGAGGCGGCGGTCACCCGGGTCGCCTCCGAGCTCGGTGCGCCGACCGTCCTCGTCAACAACGCCGGTGTGCTCCGCGACAACCTGCTGTTCAAGATGAGCGAGACCGACTGGGACACGGTCATGAACGTGCATCTGCGCGGTGCGTTCCTGATGTCCCGCGCCTGCCAGAAGCACATGGTCGACGCCAAGTTCGGCCGGATCGTGAACCTCTCTTCCAGCTCGGCGCTCGGCAACCGCGGCCAGGTCAATTACTCGGCGGCCAAGGCAGGTCTCCAGGGGTTCACCAAGACCCTCGCCATCGAACTCGGCAAGTTCGGCGTCACCGCCAACGCGGTCGCCCCCGGCTTCATCGTCACCGACATGACCGCCTCCACCGCCGAGCGCGTCGGCATGGGCTTCGAGGAGTTCCAGGCCGCGGCCGCCACCCAGATCCCCGTCCAGCGCGTCGGCCGGCCCGAGGACATCGCCAACGCGATCGCCTTCTTCACCGGCGAGGCGGCCGGCTTCGTCTCCGGCCAGGTCATGTACGTCGCCGGCGGCCCGCTCAACTGACCGCCCACCGACTTCAGGAGTACGGGACATGACCGAGCAGAACAGCGGGCTCCCGGAGCCCTCCGGCAAGGTGGCGCTGGTCACCGGTGCCAGCCGCGGTATCGGCTACGGCATCGCCGAGGCCCTGGTGGCCCGCGGCGACCGGGTCGTCATCACCGGCCGCAACGAGGACGCCCTCAAGGAGGCCGCCGAGAAGCTGGGCGCCGACCGGGTCATCGGCGTCGCCGGCAAGGCGCACGACGAGGCCCACCAGGCCGTCGCCGTCGAGCGTGCGATGGAGGTCTTCGGCCGCGTCGACTACCTCGTCAACAATGCCGGTACGAACCCGGTGTTCGGCCCCATCGCCGACCTCGACCTGGGTGTCGCGCGCAAGGTGTTCGAGACCAATGTCGTCTCGGCACTGGGATTCGCCCAGCGCACCTGGCACGCATGGCAGAAGGACAACGGCGGGGCGATCGTCAACATCGCCTCGATCGCCGGCCTCAACGCCTCGCCCTTCATCGGTGCGTACGGGATGAGCAAGGCCGCGATGGTGAATCTGACGCTCCAGCTCGGCCACGAGTTCGCGCCCGGGGTGCGGGTCAACTCGATCGCGCCCGCGGTGATCAAGACCAAGTTCGCGGCCGCGCTGTACGAGAACCGCGAGGAGGAGGCGGCGGCCGGCTACCCGATGGCGCGGCTCGGCGTCCCGGAGGACATCGGCGGGGCCGCGGCCTTCCTGCTGTCCGACGCCTCGGGCTGGATCACCGGCCAGACGCTGGTCGTCGACGGCGGCCTGTTCCTCAACGCCGGGGTCTGACGGGCGGGCGGGGCTCTGACGAGGCCTTGCCCCGGTGTGCGCGCCGGGAGACTGTGCGCGGCAAGACAGAGTCCGTGGTGCCGGTCCTCATCAGGGCCGGCACCACGCGCGTCAGGGCACTGACGAGCAGTTCCCCGGCCACGTGCCGGGGCACCCCGGTCCTGGCGCCGGGCGGCTGTGGGACGCTGGGGCAGGTGCCTGCTCCCGTACGGACGGTCCGTTCGCCGGAGCGCCACGATGCTCGCGGGGCCGGATCCCGTCCGTCGCGTCCGTCGCGTGCATCCCGTGCGTCCGGATCGACACCTCCTGACGCGGGGAGGGCGCCGGTTCCGGCCGGGGGCAGCGGCCCGCGGACCGCGTTGTCAGTGGCCGCCGGTAGGTTCTGTGAGTGAGAACGCAACGCACACCGGAGGTTGTTGACGTGGTGACCGACATGCTGCCCGAGTCCTGGCGCGGGGTCCTCGGCGAGGAGTTGGAGAAGCCCTATTTCAAGGAGCTCACCGACTTCGTCGAGCAGGAGCGGGCCGACGGCCCGGTCTATCCGCCCCGCGAGCAGGTCTTCGCGGCGCTGGACGCGACGCCTTACGACCAGGTGAAGGTGCTCATCCTGGGCCAGGACCCGTACCACGGCGCGGGCCAGGGCCACGGGCTGTGCTTCTCCGTGCAGCCGGGCGTCAAGACGCCGCCGTCGCTGCGGAACATCTACAAGGAGATGAAGGAGGAGCTGGGCCATCCGATTCCGGACAACGGCTATCTGATGCCCTGGGCCCAGCAGGGTGTGCTGCTGCTGAACGCCGTTCTCACGGTCCGCGAGGCCGAGGCCAATTCGCACAAGGGCAAGGGATGGGAGAAGGTCACCGACGCGGTGATCCGCGCCGTGGCCGCCCGGCCCGACCCGGCGGTCTTCGTGCTGTGGGGGAATTACGCCAAGAAGAAGCTGCCGCTGATCGACGAGGAGCGGCATGCCGTGGTGCAGGGCGCGCACCCCTCCCCGCTGTCGGCGAAGAAGTTCTTCGGCTCCCGCCCCTTCACCCAGATCAACGAGGCGGTCGCCGCCCAGGGCCACGCCCCGATCGACTGGCGCATCCCTGACCTGGGCTGAGCCCCCGGGCCCGGCCGGCCGGGGGCGGGCGGCCCCCACCACCCGGTGCGTCGCGCACACCGCGCGCAGGTCCCTTCCGGCGGTTAGCGTCGAGGGAGCGGCAGTGGCCGTGGTGAGCGAATACGGAGTGCGCGGTGGTGGAGAAGCGGCGGGAGGCGACGCCCGAGGACGGGGTGCTGACCCGGATGGGCCAGGCGATCATGTTGCATCGCGCCGGCGACCGGGAAGAGGCCCGTAACCGTCTCTCGGAGCTGTGGCATGAGATCGGGCCCCAGGGAGACGCCTTCCACCGCTGCACCCTCGCTCACTACATGGCCGACACCCAGGACGATCCCAGGGATGAACTCGACTGGGACCTCAGGGCCCTGGAGGCGGCCGAGGGCTTTGTCACCGAACGGCCCGGGAATGCCGCCGCCCAGGGGGAGCCGAAAGTCGCCGACGGCCCCGGCCCCCGCCACCCCCTCGTCGCGCTCCGGGCGTTCTTCCCCTCGCTGCACCTCAATATCGCGGCCGACTACGCCGCACTGGACCGGCCGGCCGATGCGCGCGCCCAGCTGCGGCGCGCCCGGGTCTCGGTCAACGCCCTTGCCGACGGTGAATACCGCCAGGGGCTCCGGGACGCCATCGACCGGCTTCAGCTCCGCCTCGACGGCCTCGCGGGCCATACCCCGTAGGCCGGCGCGGGGCCGGCGTCATCGCCGCAGCATCCCGTCGAGCAGCTCCGTGCAGGACGTGCGCAGCGCGTCACGGGTGGGGACGGCCGCCTGGAACTGGCCCGCGGTGCAGGAGAACAGCACCCCGTCGCACCACGCGACCATGCTGAGCGCGTGCCGCTCGGGATCGGCGGAGCCGGCCGCCGTCAGCATCGCCGCCACCGGCTCCCGGAAGTCCCGGCCCGCCCGGTCAGACCGCCCGCAGCTCGGGCCTGCGGGTGGCCTCCAGGGCCAGTTCGTAACGGGCGATGAGCAGCTGCCGGTGCCGGGTCAGATAGCGGTGCAGCGCCAGGGACAGCGCCCCGGCGACCGCCGCCACCGCGTCTTCCGACTGCGGCGCGGCCCCGGCTCCCTTCCCTTCCGCCGTGGCCTGGGACGGCTCACCCGGTGTCAGCACCGCGGCCTCCCGCTCGGCCAGCCGCCGTACCGCCGCTTCCAGCAGGGCCGCCCGGGTGCGGGCGAGATTCGACGTGGAGCCCTGCGGCAGCCCGGCCGCCTCGTCCACCGCCCGGTGGGTCAGCCCCCGCATCCCGCGCTCGGCGAGCAGGTTCAGCGCCGCATCGGCGATCCGTTCATGGCGCAGCCCAGCGGAGCGGCGCGGGCATCGCCCTCGCCCCCAACGCCCAGCGCGCCCTGGACGCCCTCGACGCCGGCGATGCCGTGCGCGCCATGGCCGCCTGGCAGACCACCGGCACCACCCCGTCCCCGCCCTCCTCGCCGCCGCCGATCCGGCCGCCGTGCTCCGCAACGACGTCTGCACCGCGGCCGCCCCGCCGCTCGCCTTCCACCGCGGCCGGGTCGCCCTGCTCGGCGACGCCGTCCACCCGATGACCCCGAACCTCGGACAGGGCGGCTGCCAGGCCATCGAGGACGCCGTCGTGCTGGCACACCTCGCCGCACCGGATGCCGAACTGGCCGCGGCGCTCACCGCGTACACCCGGCAGCGGCTGCCGCGCACCATGGACGTCGTACGCCGTGCCGAGCGGATCGGCCGGGTCACTACCTGGCGCTCCCGCCCGGCCTGCCTGCTGCGCGCCGCGCTGATGGCCACCACCGCCCGCCTCGCACCGGATCTGGTGCTGCGGCCCCTGGACGGGATCGCCGACTGGCGGCCGCCGGCCGGCACGTATGCTTCCGGCACGTGAGGCACCAGGGCCGCGGCGCAACCCAAGGAGCACGAGTGAAGGTCGGCTGCATCGGACTCGGCGACATCGCCCAGAAGGCGTACCTCCCCGTACTGGGCACACAGCCGGGGCTCGAACTGCACCTGCACACCCGCACCCCGGCCACCCTCGAACGCGTCGGCGCCGCCCACCGGCTGACCGGGGACCGGCTCCACACGGACCTGGACTCGCTGCTCGCCACCGGTCTGGACGCGGCCTTCGTGCACGCCGCGACCGCCGCCCACCCCGAGATCGTGACCCGGCTGATCGAGGCCGGCGTCCCGACCTATGTCGACAAGCCGATCTCCTACGAACTCGCGACGTCCCAGCGCATCGTCGCGCTCGCCGAGGAGCGGGGCGTGGGCCTCACCGTCGGCTTCAACCGCCGCTTCGCGCCCGCCTACGCCCAATGCCGTGAACACGCCCGCGATCTGATCGTGATGCAGAAGAACCGCATCGGTCTGCCCGAGGACCCGCGCACACTGGTGCTGGACGACTTCATCCATGTCGTGGACACCCTGCGGTTCCTCGCCCCCGGAGAGGTCGACCACATCGATGTGCGCGCCCGGATCCGTGACGGGCTGATGCAGCACGTGGTGTTGCAGCTCTCCGGCGACGGCTTCACGGCCCTCGGCATCATGAACCGCCTCAGCGGCTCCGTGGAGGAGGTTCTCGACGTCTCCGGGCAGGACACCAAGCGCCAGGTCGTCAATCTCGCCGAGGTCATCGACCACAAGGGGCAGCCGAGCATCCGGCGGCGCGGCGACTGGGTCCCGGTCGCCCGGCAGCGCGGTATCGAGCAGATCGTGCTGGCGTTCCTGGACGACGTACGGGCCGGCCGGCAGCCATCCGCCCAGGACGCGCTGCGCACCCACGAACTGTGCGAACGTGTGGTCACCGACGCGCTCGGGCAGGCCGCCTGCTGAGCGCCCGCAGTCCCGCGTACCCACCGGCGAGCACCAGCGCACCCATCGCCCCGTACACCGCCCAGTCACCGAACCGGGTGTACGGGCTGGTGCCGTCGGCCAGCGGCAGGTCGTAGACCGCCGCCGCGCTGCGGTCGGTACCGAGCCGCTCGCCGATCTGCTCGCCCCGTGGCCCGTAGACCGCACTGATGCCGGTGAGCGTGGCGTGCACCATCGGCCGCCAGTTCTCCGCCGCGCGCAGCGCACCCAGCGACGCATGCTGCGCGGGCGCCCAGCTCTCCTGGAACGTCGAGGTCGAGGACTGGGCGACCAGCACCCGCGCACCGTCGCGCGCCAGATGGCGGCTCATGTCGGGGAACGCGCTCTCGAAGCACACCAGCGGCCCGACGCGCAGTCCGCCCGCGGTGGCGACCGGCATCACCACCTGGCCGGTGCCGCGCAGCCGGTCGCTGGTGGCCGCCTTGCCCACCCGGGTCACCCAGCCCAGCACGGACCGGAACGGTATGTATTCGCCGAAGGGCACCAGCCGCATCTTGGCGTAGCGGTCCCCGGTCGGTCCGTCCGGGGAGATCAGCACCGCGCTCTTGGAGATGCCCGGCCGTTCGGCGTGCGCGGAGTCGGCGTTGATCAGCAGCTCGGCGCCGGTCTGCCGGGAGAGGGCGGTGAGGCGGGCGGCGAGCGCCGGGTGGTCCGCCGGATCCTTGTAGAGGCTGCTCTCGCCCCAGACGATCAGGCGCACCTCGCGGCCCGCCAGCGACCGGGTGAGGGCCTCGCTCCGGGCCAGCCGCGCCGAGGGGGTGCCGGTCAGGCCCGGCTGGACGACCGCGATCCGCACCGTGCCCGCGGGGCGGGGGACCGGTGCCCAGAACCAGGCCACGGCGCCCGCCAGCGCGCACACCAGCAGCCCGGCGACGGCGGGCAGCCGGGCCGCCGGGCGGGCGATCAGCTCGGCCAGTGCGGTGTTCACCGCCACGATCAGCAGGCTCACCAGCCACACCCCGCCGATCGACGCCAGCCGCAGCGCGGGCGGCACCTGCCACTGGCTGGCGCCGAGCAGCCCCCACGGGCCGCCCAAGTACTCCCAGGAGCGGACCAGTTCGACCATCAGCCAGCCCGACGGCACCAGCACCAGCGCGGCGGCACACCGCCCGCCCGTCACCCGCCGTCGCTCTCCGCCGGACGCTCCTGCGGGCTCTGCCGGGGGAGAGCCCTCGCGCGCCGGCCGTCGCGCGGCGGGCGCGCCGCCCAGCAGCGCCCGCACCAGCACGCCCCAGGGCGCCCACAGTGCCCCGAGCAGCAGGGCGAGCACGAGGATGAAGACGTGCAGGCTCGGCAGCAGCCACTGGTGGACGGCCAGTATGAAGCCGGTGCCGCCCAGCCAGCCGTCCAGCGCCGCCCGCCGGTACGTCGGCGCCGACCGCACCAGCAGCAGCCAGGGCACCAGGGCGACGTATGCCAGCCACCACCAGGACGGCGCGGGAAAGGTGAGGGCCGGCACCGCGCCGGCGAGCGCCGCGGCCGCGCCCCGCGTCCAGGGGGAGCCGAGCCACCGCGCCTGACGGCCGATCGCGCTGTCCATACGGCCTCCCTGGTGCCGTTTCCGGCCGGTCGGACGGCCAGTGTGCGCGGACGGGCCGATCGAGGAAAGGGGTGTCGCCGCAACGGCCGAGCCGGGCGGCGACGGGCGGCGGGGGCGGTCAGTCACCGCCGGACCGCACCTGACGCCACTTCTCGTGGACGACGACCCCGGTCAGCCGCCAGCCGTCGGCGGTGCGCCGGGCGGCGAACTCGTAGCGGCCGGCGCAGGTGTAGTTGGGGGAGGTGGGGCCGTCCTCGGCATCCGTCGCGGGGCCGGCGAGCCGCATCGGGTTGAGGTAGTCGGCCTGGATCGTGGCCGTGTCGCCGGGCGCGCCGTCCCGGCGGGCGAGAGTGATCCGGCGGTTGACGATCAGATGCTGCCGTATGGCGAACTGCCGCAGCATGTCGGCGAGCCAGGCCGCGATCTCCTCGGTGCCGCCCTCGATGCCGCCCGCCGAGCGGTAGTCGGCGCGGCCGTCCGGGGTGAACAGGGCCAGATAGCCGGGCCAGTCACCGTCGTCCACGGCGATGGCGTACCCGGTGATCAGATCGTCGAGGGCGAGGCGGTCCATGACCGTGGAGTGTTCCGCGCGCTGCGTCATCGCATCAGTTTTCGGCATCGGGAAGGCCCCCGCCAAGAGGCAGGGGCCTTCCGGCGCGGCGTCAGGTCACCAGCGCCGACTCCGGCACGGCATCCGGGCCGGGATCCGTGCGCCGGACTTCCTCCGTGGCATCCCCGGCGGCCTCCCGCCGGTCCTCCGAGTCGGTGAACTGTGTCCGGTACAGCTCCGCGTAGCGCCCGTCGGCGGCCAGCAGCGTCTCGTGCGTCCCGCGCTCGGCGATTCGTCCGCCCTCGACGACCAGGATCAGGTCCGCGGCCCGTACGGTCGACAGCCGGTGGGCGATGACCAGGGCGGTACGGCCGTCCAGCGCCTCGGTGAGCGCCTCCTGCACCGCCGCCTCGGAGGTGTTGTCCAGATGGGCGGTGGCCTCGTCCAGGATCACCACCCGCGGGTGGGCGAGCAGCAGCCGGGCGATCGTCAGCCGCTGTCGTTCGCCGCCCGAGAGGCGGTAGCCCCGTTCGCCGACGACGGTGTCCAGACCGTCGGGGAGACCGGCGATCAGCTCCTCCAGGCGGGCCCGGCGCAGCGCGTCCCACAGCTGATCCTCGGTCGCCTCCGGCTTGGCCAGCAGCAGGTTCTCGCGGATCGAGTCATGGAAGAGATGCCCGTCCTGGGTGACCATGCCGAGGGCGTCGCGCAGTGAGGCGGCGGTCAGGTCGCGGACATCCACCCCGGACAGCCGGACCGCACCGGCGTCGGTGTCGTACAGCCGCGGCAGCAGCTGGGCCACGGTCGACTTGCCGGCGCCCGACGAGCCGACCAGGGCGATCATCTGGCCGGGTTCGGCGCGGAAGGAGATGCCGTGCAGGACCTCTTCACCGCCCCGGGTGTCGAGGGTGGCGACCTCCTCCAGGGAGGCCAGCGAAACCTTGTCGGCCGACGGGTAGCCGAAGCGGACGGCGTCGAACTCCACGGACACCGGGCCCTCGGGGACCTCGCGGGCATCGGGCTTCTCGGAGATCAGCGGCTTGAGGTCGAGCACCTCGAAGACCCGCTCGAAGCTGACCAGCGCGCTCATCACCTCGATGTGTGCGCCGGACAGCGCGGTCAGCGGGGCGTAGAGCCGGGTGAGCAGCAGGGCCAGCGAGACGATCGCGCCGGGCTCCAGCTGTCCGCGCAGCGCGAAGAACCCGCCCAGGCCGTAGACCACGGCCAGCGCCAGGGCGGAGACCAGGGTGAGGGCGGTGACGAAGTACGTCTGGACCATGGCCGAACGGACCCCGATGTCGCGCACCCGGCGGGCCCGGGTGGCGAACTCGGCGGACTCACGGACCGGGCGGCCCATCAGCTTGACGAGGGTGGCGCCGGGCGCGGAGAAGCGCTCGGTCATCTGCGTGCCCATCGTCGCGTTGTGGTCGGCGCCCTCACGGCGCAGATCGGCCAGCCGCCGGCCGACCCGGCGGGCGGGCAGCACGAACACCGGCAGCAGCACCAGCGCGATCACGGTGATCTGCCAGGACAGGCCGAGCATCACCGCGAGGGTGAGCAGCAGCGTCACGATATTGCTGACGACCCCGGACAGCGTGTCGCTGAATGCCCGCTGGGCGCCGATCACATCGTTGTTCAGACGGCTGACCAGGGCTCCGGTGCGGGTGCGGGTGAAGAAGGCGATCGGCATCCGCTGGACGTGGTCGTACACGGTCGTCCGCAGGTCCAGGATCAGCCCCTCACCGATGCTCGCCGACAGCCAGCGGGTCACCAGCCCCAGACCCGCCTCCGCGACCGCGATCACGGCGATCAGTCCGGACAGCCGGATGACAAGGGACTCCGAGCCACCGCCCACGATCGCGTCCACCACCCGGCCCGCGAGCAGCGGGGTGGCCACCGCGAGCATCGCGGTCACCGTGCTGAGCACGAGGAACCACACCAGATGGCGGCGGTGCGGGCGGGCGAACGCGGTGATGCGGCGCAGGGTGCCGCGGGAGAAGCGTCGCCGGCCCTGTTGAGCGGTCATCGTGCTGTGCAGCGAATGCCAGGCGGTGACTTCCATGTCCATGGTGGCCTCCAGAGTGCCGGTTCATCACGGATCGCCGTGCTGACCGGCGACATACTAGGAACCTAGGACCTCAACCAATGTTGAGGTCAAGCGATTCCGGTGCGATCACCCTCCGGGGCGTTCGGGGCCCGGCCCGGGGACGCCCGCCGTGTACGCGGCCGTACGCGGCACTGCCGGCCCACCACTGTGGTGCGACGCCGGCGGCCGCGACCGTCGTCGACGGCGGACGTAGCGACGGCGGACGTAGCGAGGGCGCCGGGACGGCCGGGGAAGCCAACGCGGCCTGTGGGGGCGGATGTTGTACGAGCGGCCAGGGGCGGACGCGGGTCCGGGTATCGTGCCGTATTGCCGCGGCCGTCCGGCGGATCAGGCTTCGGGCCCGCCCTGGAGCGGACGCTCCCAGGTCATGGGCCGGTGGGCGCCGTCCGGGCAGGACACCGTCAGCCGTATCCCCGGCCGGCCGTCGGGGAGCGCGGCGGTGGTGTCCACGGCGATCTCCACACGGGTCGGCTGCGGCCGTGCCGACGCCGAGGCGGTCACCGCCGCCAGTGCCTCGCCGAGTGCGGCCACCAGCTCCCGGCCGCCCTTGTCGTCGACCCGCGCGTCGACCGGGCCGGTGAACTGCACCGACGGGCGGGCGCCGAGCGCCGCGGTGGCCGCGCCGGCCTCCCGCAGCACGCGGGTGCGCAGCCCGGGCGGCGCCCCCGGCGGTCCCTGCTGAAGCGCGATGATCGCCGTCCTGATCTCCTGGATCGTGGCGTCCAGCTCGTCGACCGCCTGGGCGACCCCCTCTTGCACCTCGGGCACCAGGGCCTTGCGCCGGGCGGTCTCCAGCAGCATCCCGGTGGCGAACAGCCGCTGGATGACCAGGTCGTGCAGATCGCGGGCGATGCGGTCGCGGTCCTCGAAGACGGCCAGCCGCTCACGGTCACGGTGCCGGTCGGCCAGGACGAGCGCCACCGCGGCCTGGGCGGCGAACTGGTTCGCCAGGGTCCGTTCGGTGTGGCTGAAGCGGCGGTCGCCGGACATCCGGCACAGCACGAGGGCGCCCAGTACCCGCCCGTTGCTGCGCAGCGGCAACAGCATGGCCGGGCCGTAGTGGCGCGACATCGGGGAGATCGAGCGGGGGTCGTCGGCGAAGTTGTCGGAGAAGACCGCGAGCCCGGCGTGTATCTGGTGGACGACCGGGCTCCGGGGCGGGATCCTGCCGCGGTACGCCTCGGTCCGTACGGCCTCGGACAGCACGGTCGAGATCGCCACGACCTCCATACCGCCCTCGGCGTGCGGCAGCAGGACCGCTCCGGTCGCCGCCTCGGCCAGCTCACGGCCCTTTTCCGCGACGACGGTGAGGGCGTTCGTGGTCGTCGAGCCGGTCTCGGGTCCGGCCAGCAGCGCCGTGGTGACGGATGCCGCGCCGTCGATCCAGCGTGTGCGCTGCCGGGCGGCGGAGTGCATCCGGGCGTTGCTCAGGGCGATACCGGCCTCGGTGGCCAGCACCCGCACCAGATGCAGATCCGCGTCGCCGAACTCCTCGCCGTCGCCCTTGCCCGCGACGGACAGCGTGCCGAACAGCTCCCCCTTCACCTGGACCGGCACCTCCAGAGAGCCTCCGGCGGGCGGCTCGCCCCCGGGGGAGACGCCGTGGGCGATCGGGCCGCCGAGCCCGTCGGTGTCCTCGTGGTGGAGGCTGAGGGCGGCGTGGCGCGCGCCGGTGAGGGAGGCGGCGGTCTCGGCGAGACGGCCCAGCGCGCGGCGCAGATCGTGGTCGGAGCCGACCGCCACCATGGCCTCCAAGAGCTGCGGAAGCCGGGAGATCGGCCCACCGGCCAGCTCGCGCAGGCTCTGCGTGGTGTGTTCGGGGAGCTCTCCCGCAGGATCCGACGGCTTCAGGGCACACCTCTCACATTCGGGCGGTTCGAACAGTCTAATTCGCCCGAAAGAGTGTTATTGAGGTGCCCTCGGAGCGGTGGTCCGGGGGAGGGGGCCGGGAGGCGGTCAGCGGGCCGATCACCTGGTCAGCGGGGTTGATCTCCTGGGTGCCGGGCCCGAGCGGATCCGGCCGGGGCCGGGCGGCCGGGTGGCGTTCTCCGTGGTCAGTGGCGCGCCGCAGCGGCCGTCTCACCGACGACGCCATCAAGGCCGTCGTCGCCTGGGCACGTGCCCCCGAGGTCAGGCCCTTGGCCACCTATATCGGCCACGCCCGCAAGGGGCGACTTTGAGACAACCTCAAGCTCTGGCGTGCGCCGGAACTTTGAGGGCGCGGAGTGCGGGTAAGCCGTAGACGACTACGGGCACAGCAGCAGAAACGCAGGGACACAGACGCCACACCTCCGCACCACCGACGACCCGGAAACGGGCCGACCCGCCCGGATTGCGCCGGGCGCCCCCACATCTACCGAACATCTCCGCCGCAGACGCGTGGCCATATCCCGCGTCTCGGCACGAAAGTGGGCCGGGTCGATGGATGAAGGTCAGTACTACCCGAGACTCGTGGGGCCCAGCCACGCGGCGGGCGGCACGACCGTGCTGGAACTCCGCGGTGAGCTGGACATTCTCGCCGTGTCGGTGCTGTCCGACCGGCTGGACGAGATCACCGGTACCCAGGGCGTCGACCTCGTGGTCGACGTACGTGCGGTCACGTTCATCGACTGCGCCGGACTGTCCCTGCTGAGCCGCGCCCGCTACCGGACGCGGCAGCGGGGCGGCCGGCTGCGGCTGACGGGTGTCTCCGGCGGCGGGAGCGTCGCGCGGCTGCTGCGGATGACCGGGCTGACCGGCAGCTTCGACGTCGCCTCCGACGAGACCGGCGCCGAGGACGAGGCCGGGCCCGCCGGATCGGCGGAGCCCACAGGATCAGCCGGGCTCACGGACGCCGCCGGCACCGCCGTCGCCTGACCCGCGCTCCGCCGCCCGGCCGTGCGCCCCGTACGCCGCCCGCCGGACAGCCCCCGCCCACCGCCCGGCGAGCGGCGCGCCCCCGGCTCAGGCCGGCAGGGCCGCCTCGATGGCGCCGACCAGCTCCTCGGCCTCCGGCTCGGTGCGCGGCCGGAAGCGGCCCGCGACCTGGCCCCGGGCGTCGATCAGGAACTTCTCGAAATTCCACTGGATGTCGCCGGCCGCCCCCTCGGCATCCTCGGTGCCGGTCAGCGCCGCGTACAGCGGATGCCGGTCCTCGCCGTTGACATCGGTCTTCTCGAACAGCGGGAAGCTCACGCCGTACGTCGCCGAGCAGAAGGTGGCGATCTCCTCGGCGGTGCCGGGCTCCTGGCCCGCGAACTGGTTGCTGGGAAAGCCCAGCACAGTGAAGCCACGGTCCCCGTAGCGCTGCTGAAGGCGCTCCAGACCCGAATACTGCGGGGTCAGCCCGCACTTGGACGCCACATTCACCACCAGCAGGGCCTTGCCCCGGTAGTCGGCGAGGGAAGCGGGCTCACCGGTCAGGGTGCGCAGGGGGATGTCGTACAGGCTCACGGTCATGCTCCTCGTCACGGGTCCGCGGATACGGACGGCCATCATCCGTCCCCACAGCGGCCCCCGTCCTGATCTTCCCCGGATCGTCGACGGGCCAGGACACGACCGGCCGGATCTCCCCCGAGCGCCACTCCTTGAGCAGCTGGTCGAAGATCGGCGTCTGCTCCTCGGCCGGACGGCGCGCCTGCGGGGCGGGGGGCGGCAGCGCCGGCGGCTGGTGGGGCAGGGAGATGCGCTGAAAGGGGTGCGACGCGGGCTTCTTGGCATCCATGCCCGGACTCAACCGGAAATCGGTCCCCGAGTTGCGGGACGCGGCCGGGACGGTCCCCAGATGCCCCTGCGGTGGTGACGGGCAGAAGATACGTTCGCGCGCCGGAGGGACCGGCGGATGTCCCACCGGTCCCTCCGTCATCAGCAGCCCCGTGTGTCACCGCACCCGGCCCGCCTCCGTTCGAACGGAACGGAGGCGGCCGGGCGGGTCAGCTCCGGCCCAGCAGCGCTTCGAGGACCTCCAGGAGCGCCGCCTCGGGGTCGGCCACCCGTCCCTCGGCCCGCCATGCCACGAAACCGTCGGGGCGTACCAGCACCGCGCCCTCGGACGTCGTCCCGTGCTTCTCGGCCCAGTCGACGCCGTCCTCCGGAACCAGATCGTCGTCCGGCCCGGTGCCGATCAGATAGCAGTCCAGCCCGAGGGAGAACCGCTCGATGGCGCCCTTGGCCGCGGTGCGCCACATCTCGCCCTCGGAGCCGGTCAGCAGGACGAAGGACTTCTCGTACAGATCGAGGGTCGAGCGCCGCTCGCCGCCGGCCCGCAGCCACATGTGCGGGGCGCGGGTGCCCGGCTCGCCCGTCAGCCGCATCTGGTCGGGTACCACCGGGAGTTCGGGGTCGGCGCCGACGACCGCGCCCTGCGGATAGCAGTACCCCAGGGCCACGGTGAGCACCCCGCGCTGCCGGCCACCGCCCGCGCCGGGCGCCGGCGCATACCCCGGGTGGCTGTGCTCGGCGGAGCGCGCCGAGGCGCGGGCGCTGGTCTCCCGTGCCACCGGCTGCCGTTCCGCCTCGTACGTCTCCAGCAGCTCGGGACCCGCCGAGCCGTTCAGCACGGCGGCGAGCTTCCAGGCGAGGTTGTGTGCGTCCTGGATGCCGGTGTTGGAACCGAACGCCCCGGTGGGGGACATCTCGTGGGCCGAGTCGCCGGCGAGGAAGACCCGGCCGGACGCGTACCGTTCGGCGACCCGCTCCGCGGCGTGCCACGGCGCCTTGCCGGTGATCTCCACCGCCATGTCCGGTACGCCCGTTGCCCGGCGGATGTGGTCGATGCACCGCTCGTCGGTGAAGTCCTCCAGGGTCTCGCCCCGGTCGGGGTGCCAGGGGGCGTGGAAGACCCAGTCCGCCTGGTTGTCCACCGGCAGCAGGGCGCCGTCGGCCTCGGGGTTGGTCAGGTAGCAGGCGATGAAGCGGCGGTCGCCCACGACCTCCGCGAGCTGCGGCGCGCGGAAGGTGATGCTCACGTTGTGGAACAGGTCGCCGGGCCCGGTCTGCCCGAAGCCCAGCCGCTCCCGGACCGGGCTGCGGGGGCCGTCGGCTGCGATGAGGTAGTCCGCGTGCACGGTGCTGAGCTCGCCGGTCTCCCGGTTCCTGAGGGTCGCCCGCACCCCCTGCGCGTCCTGCTCGAAAGAGCTCAGTTCGGTGGAGAACCGCAGGTCACCGCCCTGTTCGCGGGCACAGCGCACCAGTACCGGTTCGAGGTCGTTCTGGCTGCACAGGCACCAGGCGGACGGGCTGATACGGGCCAGCCCGCCGCCCGGGTCGATCTCCTTGAACAGCCACTCCTGCTCGTCGCCGGTGAGCGAGGGCGTCTGGAGGATGCCGTGGTTGTCGGCCAGGGTCGACGCGGCCTCGCGGATCCGCTGCTCCGCCCCGGCCACCCGGAACAGCTCCATCGTGCGGACGTTGTTCCCCCGCCCGCGCGGGTGGCGGGAGGTGTCCGAATGCTTCTCGACCAGCAGATGTCTGACACCAAGGCGCCCCAGGAACAGCGACGCGGACAGGCCGACCAGGGACCCGCCCACGACGAGTACCGGCACCCGGTCTTCGACGGTGGGATTCATTGCGTGCTCCAGCTCCAGGGACGCTTACGGCAGATGGAGCACGAATGCCCGGCTCAGGGCCTGTTCGATCACGGTTCACCTGCATGGCTCACAGATCTCGCGCCACCCGTGGGTCCCGGCCACGATCGAATCCGGGACGCCCCCGCGACACCGGGCAGGCCGCCCCCACCATCCGGCTCAGTCACCCGGTTCGTACCGGAACTGACGACGCACCACTGGGGCCGTCGGGCCCCGAAGGAGATGCGTAGACGATGACCACGCTGTCGGAACGAATATCCCAGTCAGCCTTCGACGGCTCACGCCTTCGGGTCGTGCTGCTCCTGGACCTCCACGAAGGAGCCCAGCAGCGCTTCCTGGAAGCCTACGAGCACCTGCGCAACCAGGTCGCGTCCGTTCCCGGGCACATCACCGACCAGCTGTGCCAGTCCATCGAGAACCCCTCCCAGTGGCTCATCACCAGTGAATGGGAGAGCGCACCGCCGTTCCTCGCCTGGGTCAACAGCGAGGAACACGTGAAGATGGTTCAGCCGCTGCACAGCTGCGTCCGGGACACCCGGTCGCTGCGCTTCAGCGTCCTGCGCGAGACCTCGAACATCGCCAGCCTCGCGCCCGAGCCCCCGAAGGGCCGCCTCCAGGCAAACCCCCGCGTCGGCGACGGTGTGGTCCGGCACGCGCTCACCTTCACCGTGAAGCCGGGCAGCGAATCGATGGTCGCGGACATCCTCGCCGGGTACACCTCCCCGGAGGCCCGGGTCGACGACACCACGCGGCTGCGCCGCACCTCCCTGTTCATGCACGGCAACCGCGTCGTGCGCGCGGTCGAGGTGCAGGGCGACCTGGTCGCGGCGCTGCGTCACATCTCGCAGCAGCCCGAGGTCCGGGCCGTCGAGGAGGCCATCAACCCGTACCTGGAGCAGGACCGCGACCTCAGCGATCCGAACTCCGCCCGGGTGTTCTTCACCCGTGCCGCACTGCCCGCGGTGCACCACGTCGCGGCGGGCGGAGCGCAGCCCGACGGCATCCGGCGGCATGCGCTGTTCTACCCCGCCAAGGAAGGGTGCGGCATGACGCTGGCCCAGATGCTCGCCCGCCAGGACGAGCTGGCCGCGGACGATCCGGCCTGCCCCATCGCCGGCAGCACCGTCTTCCAGCGTGACGACGTGGTCGTGCGCCTCATCGATCTCCGGATCCCGATCGAGAGCGATCCTGTGCTGGCGCTCGGCGTGCGCGGTCCCCGCAAGACGTCCGTGCTGCGGCGTCTGCTCGACACCGACGTGGCCGGCGGTCTGTCCAACGACCGTGAGATCGCGCATTTCCTCGAGCGCGCCGACATGGCCCTGGTCACCGACCGCCGGGCACCGGGCGTCTGACTGCGCCCGACCACGGCAGGTCTCTCCCCTCATCCAACCCGCCGGCACCACGCCCTTGGAGGAAGCAGCCATGACCACGCACCGCCCACGCATCGTGGACCTCAGCGAGACTCAGCCCAACCGCCGTCGCGGAGGTGATCTGCGCGCCATGCTGACGCCCAGCGCGGTGGGTGCCACGAGCGGCTTCATGGGCATGGCACTCGTGCAGCCCGGCGAGCGCATCGGCGAGCACTACCACCCCTACTCCGAGGAGTTCGTGTACGTCGTCCAAGGCGCGCTCGAAGTGGACCTCGACGGGGAACCGCACCCGCTGCGCCCGGACCAGGGACTGCTGATCCCCCCGTACATGCGGCACCGCTTCCGCAATGTCGGGGACGTGGAGGCCCGTATGGTCTTCCACCTCGGTCCGCTGGCCCCGCGTCCGGAGCTCGGTCATGTCGACACCGAGGGCACGGAGGAGAGCACACCGGCCGCACCACCGGAACGTACGGAGCCGGTGTCATGACCCGCCGTGTGGCGGTCACCGGCGTCGGGATCGTCGCTCCGGGCGGAGTGGGTGTGCCCGCCTTCTGGGACCTGCTGTCCGCGGGCCGCACGGCGACACGTGGCATCACCCTCTTCGATCCCGAGGGGTTCCGCTCGCGCATCGCTGCCGAGTGCGACTTCGATCCCGCGGCCCACGGCCTGAGCGAGGAGCAGGTGGCCCGCTCGGACCGGTACATCCAGTTCGCGATGGTCGCTGCGGACGAGGCGCTGCGCAACGCCGGTCTGGACACGGAGTCCGAGGACCCCTGGCGTATCGGGGTGTCCCTGGGCACCGCGGTCGGCGGCACCACGCGCCTGGAACACGACTATGTCGCCGTCAGCAACCACGGTGCACGGTGGGATGTCGACCACCGGCCGGCCGGCCGCCATCTGGAGCGGGCGTTCTCCCCGAGTTCGCTCGCCTCCGCGGTGGCGGAACAGATCGGCGCCCACGGCCCGGTGCAGACCGTCTCCACGGGCTGCACCTCCGGCCTGGACGCCATCGGCTACGCCTTCCACTCCATCGAGGAGGGCCGGGTCGATGTGTGCATCGCCGGCGCGTCCGACTCGCCGATCTCCCCGATCACCGTGGCCTGTTTTGACGCGATCAAGGCGACGTCCGCGAACAACGACGATCCCGCCCACGCCTCGAAGCCGTTCGACGCCCACCGCGACGGATTCGTGATGGGCGAGGGCGGTGCCGTGCTCGTCCTGGAGGAGCTGGAACACGCGCGCTCCCGTGGCGCGACCGTCCACTGTGAGATCCGTGGCTACGCCACTTTCGGCAACGCGTACCACATGACCGGTCTCACCCAGGAAGGCCTGGAGATGGCCGAGGCGATCAACAGCGCACTCGGCCACGCCAGGATCGACGCCACCCAGGTGGACTACGTCAACGCGCACGGCTCGGGCACCCAGCAGAACGACCGGCACGAGACGGCCGCGGTCAAGCGGTCGCTGGGTGCGCATGCCCGCAAGGTGCCGATGAGCTCCATCAAATCCATGGTGGGCCATTCGCTCGGGGCGATCGGCGCGATCGAGATCGTGGCCTGTGTGCTGGCACTCACCCACCAGGTGGTGCCGCCCACGGCGAACTACGAAACCCCGGACCCGGAGTGCGATCTCGACTATGTGCCCAAGACGGCACGGGAGTTGCCGCTGCGTTCGGTGCTCTCGGTCGGCAGCGGCTTCGGTGGATTCCAGTCAGCGGTGGTACTGACCCGACAGGGTGGGAGGGCATCATGAGCTCCCCGAAGGAACGTCATTCCGTCGTCACCGGCATCGGTGTCATCGCCCCCAACGGGGTGAGCACCGAGACCTTCTGGAAGGCGACGGTGGAGGGCATCAGCGTCCTGGACCGCGTCACCCGTGAGGGGTGCGAGCATCTTCCGCTCAAGGTCGCCGGTGAGGTCCGGGGCTTCGATCCGGCGGATCTGATCGAGGAGCGCTACCTCGTCCAGACCGACCGGTTCACCCACTTCGCCATGGCGGCGGCCAACCTCGCGATGGACGACGCCCGTCTCGGCCGTGCCGACTACAACGACTCGCCGTTCGCGGTGGGAGTCGTCACGGCCGCCGGATCGGGCGGTGGCGAGTTCGGCCAGCGGGAGCTGCAACGGCTCTGGGGCCAGGGCTCCCGCCATGTCGGCCCGTACCAGTCCATCGCCTGGTTCTACGCGGCGAGCACCGGACAGATCTCCATCCGCGGCGGCTTCAAGGGGCCGTGCGGAGTCGTGGCCAGCGACGAGGCGGGCGGTCTGGATGCCCTGGCGCATGCCGGCCGCACGATTCGGCGCGGCACCGATGCCGTCGTCGTGGGCGCCGCCGAGGCGCCCCTGGCCCCCTACTCGGTCGTCTGCCAGCTCGGCTACGACGATCTGAGCACGCTCGACGATCCGGCCCGCGCCTACCGCCCGTTCACCAGTGGCGCGTGCGGATTCGTGCCCGCCGAGGGCGGCGCGATGCTGATCGTCGAGGAAGAGACGGCGGCCGTGAGCCGCGGGGCGAGTGTCCGGGCCTTGCTGGCCGGGCACGCCGCGACCTTCACCGGGGCCTCCCGGTGGGAGGCGTCCCGGGACGGGCTCGCGCATGCCATCCGAGGTGCACTGGAGGACGCGCGGTGCGCCCCGGAGGAGATCGATGTGGTGTTCGCGGATGCGCTCGGCGTCCCTGCGGCCGACCGGGCCGAGGCGCTGGCGATCGCGGACGCCCTGGGCCGGCACGCCTCGCAGGTCCCGGTGACCGCACCCAAGACCGGCACCGGGCGGGCGTACTGCGGCGCCCCTGTTCTGGACACCGCTGCCGCGGTGCTCGCGATGGAGCAGGGCGTCGTGCCGCCCACCCCCAACGTCGTCGACGTCTGCCATGACCTTGACGTGGTGACCGGCCGGGCCCGCCCTGCCGAGTTGCGGACGGCGCTGGTGCTGAGCCGGGGACTCATGGGCTCGAACGCAGCAATGGTGCTGCGGAAGGGCTCCGGGTCCCCCTCGTGAGAAGGAGAACCGCACATGAACGCTCAACTGACGCTCAATGAGCTGGCGGCGCTGATGAAGTCCGCCGCCGGCCTCACCGTCGACCCGAAGGAGCTGGCGAACCGGCCCGACGCGACCTTCACCGAGTTCGGCCTGGACTCGCTCGGCCTCCTCGGCATCGTCGGCGAGCTGGAGAACCGGCAGGGCCGGACGATGCCGACCGACGCGGAGCGCTGCAAGACGCCGCGCGACTTCCTCGACCTCGTCAACGCCGCGCAAACAGCACAAACCGTCAAAGCCGCCAAGGACAACGTATCTACGACAGGAGCATGACATGCCCGGCCACACCGAGAACGACATCACCATCGCGGCGCCCCTCGACCTCGTCTGGGACCTCACCAACGACATCGAGAACTGGCCGCAGCTGTTCAGCGAGTACGCCTCGGTCGAGGTGCTGTCCCGGGAGGGCGACAAGACCACCTTCCGGCTGACGATGCACCCGGACGACAACGGCACCGTCTGGAGCTGGGTCTCCGAGCGCGTCGTCGACCGGCAGAACCGCACCGTCCGCGCCCGCCGCGTCGAGACCGGCCCGTTCGCGCACATGGACATCCACTGGAAGTACGCCGAGATCCCGGGCGGCACCTCCATGCACTGGACCCAGGACTTTGCGATGAAGCCCGATGCCCCGGTCGACGACAAGGGCATGACCGAGCTCATCAACCGCAACTCCCGGATCCAGATGGAGCTCATCCGGGACCGGATCGAGCAGCGCGACCGCGAGCTCCGGTCCACCGCAGTCAGCTGACGGCCCGGCAGGCCGTGTTCGGACCGCCACCCGGCGGCAACGAAGGGATCCCCCCGATGCATCACGCTCTGATCGTCGCTCGCATGGCGCCCGGTTCGGCTCCGGACATCGCCGAGGTCTTCAAGGCCTCGGACGGTACGGAACTGCCGCATCTGGTCGGCGTCTCGCGACGGACCCTCTTCCAGTTCGGTGACGTGTATCTGCACCTCATCGCATCCGACCGGCCGCCCGGCCCGGAGATCGCCAAGGTGACGGAACACCCCGAGTTCCGCGCCGTCAGCGACAAGCTGTCCGCCTTCGTCAGCGCGTACGACCCGGAGACCTGGCGAAGCCCCAAGGACGCGATGGCCCAGCAGTTCTACAGCTGGCAGCGCGACGGCAGCGGCTGACGCGTACGCGGAGCCGGGGCGATCCCCCGGCTCCCGCGCGGGCCCGGACAAGGGCAAGGTCGCCCGGTGAGGATGCTGCTCCTCACCGGGCGACCTGCCGTGCCGGGCCTTGCTCATTCGGGGACGGTGCACTCGAACGCGTGCAGATACGGATTCACGACCAGGATCTCGCCGACCTTCAGGCCGGCCTCCGCCATGCGGCTGACCAGGCTCGCCTTGGTGTGCTTGGCACCACCGACGTTGAGGAGCAGCAGCAGGTCCATGGCGGTGGTGAACTTCATCGAGGGGCTGTCGTCGACGAGGTTCTCGATGATCACGACGCGGGCGCCGGGACGCGCGGCCTTGACGACGTTGTGCAGCGTCCTGCGGGTGCTCTCGTCGTCCCACTCCAGGATGTTCTTGATGATGTAGACATCGGCCTGGACCGGGATGTCCTCGCGGCAGTCGCCGGGCACGATCCGCACCCGCGAGGCGAGCGGGCCGCCGTCCGTCAGCCGGGGGTCCGGGTGCGCCACGACCGTGGGCAGGTCGAGCAGGGTGCCTTCGAGGGCGGGGTGCTTCTCCAGCAGGCTGGCGAGCACATGCCCCTGACCGCCGCCGATGTCAGCCACCGACGACGCCCCGGTCAGATCCAGCAGCTGCGCGATGTCCTGCGCCGACTGCTTGCTGGAGGTGGTCATCGCCCGGTTGAAGACCTCGGCCGAGTCGCTTGCGTCCTCGTGCAGGTACTGGAAGAACCCCTTGCCGTACAGGTCGTCGAAGACGCTGCGGCCGGAGCGCACCGCGTCGTCGAGCTTCGGCCAGGCCTCCCAGGTCCACGGCTCCGTGCACCACAGGGAGATATAGCGCAGGCTGTTGGGGGAGTCCTCCCGCAGCAGCCGGGACATGTCCGTGTGGACGTACTTTCCGTCGTCGGTCTCCGCGAAGATCCCGTAGCAGGACAGGGCGCGCAGCAGCCGTTCCAGCGGCCGCGCCTCGGTCTTCACCGCGGTGGCCAGTTCCTCCGCGGTGGTGGGCCGGTCGCCGAGCGCGTCGGCGACGCCGAGTTGCGCCGCCGCCCGTACGGCCGCCGCACAGGCGGCTCCGAAGACGAGCTCCCGGAGCCGCATGGCCGGCTGGGGGGTGGGACTTACGGTGGTCATTCCGCCTCTATTCTCCCGTTGAAGAGGGGTGCGCCCGGTGCTCCCCGTGCCGTCGGCACAGACCGGCCGGCTCCGAGGTCCGGCACACGTTGCGGACGAACCGGTTTCCCTTGCCCTTGGGGTCCCGGTTGGCCAGGTCCACCGGCTTGTTGTGCAGCACGAGGTTCTCGCTGATGAGATTGCGTTCGTTGGTCGTCTTCACGAAGCTGCGGAACAGCACGATGCCGCCGGAGAGCGGGGACTTGCCGACGTGGCCCCGGATGTCGTTGTGCGTCACCAGAGTGTGCTCGGCGCCGGTGAGGATGATGCCGGAGCCCTGGATGAACGGCAGTCGGCTGTTGCCGGGGCAGTGCTTGTTGTTCTTGAGGATGGTGTTGTTCCGGACGGTCAGCTTTCCCGCCCGCGGGCGGGATTCGTCGCCGACGACGAACACTCCGCCGCAGTTACCGGTGATGCTGTTGTGGGCGACCATCAGGTTTCTGACCCGCCGGACCGTGATGCCGATCCGGTTCCGCGAGAGACGGTTGTCGGTGATCCTGGCCCCCCGGGTGTCGGTGGCCCCGCCCTCCTCCTTGACCGTGTTCGCCAGGAAGATGCCCGCGTCACCGTTGTCGATGGCGGCGTTGTCCCGGATCACGGTGCGGGTGGACCTCTCCTGAGCGATGCCCCACACACCGTTCTTCCGCGAGGCGACGTCGTGCACGGACAGCCGGTCGGTGCGGGACGCCCAGATGCCGCTCTTCTTGAAGCCCTGGACGGTCAGCGAGCGGATGCTGACGTCCCGCAGCGGCCTGCCCCCCGTGCCGACGACGCAGATCCCGTTGCCGCTCTGCCCGCAGGCGTTCGCGGCCCGCTTGCCTGCCGGACTGATCACCGTCTTCCGCCCCGCACCGACGAGCCGCAGCCGCGACTTGCGGATCAGTACGCTCTCCCGGTAGTGACCGGGCCGGAGGAAGACGGTGTCGCCCGGCTTCGCTCTGTCCACCGCCCGTTGGATCGACTCACCGGGGTGGACGACGTGTCGTTGCGTTGTGTCGCACGGCGATGCCGCGCCGAGTCCGCCGATCATCATCGCGGCGACACAGCCCATGTATTTCATCTGTCGTAGCGCCATGAGGCGAAGCTATGGGCGATCACTGCCGCTCGCCACATGTGGTGACCCGACGATGACGGTGTGTGCAGCGGCCAGCTTTCGACACGCCGTCAAGTCCGCTGCCCCGCCCCTCACCGGACTGCCGATCAGGGCCGGTCAGCGGGCTTCCAGGGCTCCTCGTCGGCGGTGCCGGACGCACCGGTGCACGGCGGGCAACCGGTCGGCCCGGAATCAGCTGACCGGGTATCGGGCGGGGTGCCGTCCGGCGTGTCGGACGCGGCACCGGGCCGGCCGTCCGACGGGTCGTCAGCCGGCCCGTCCGGCTCCACCTCGGTCAGGAAGGCCGCGAGGCTGGTCGGCAGAAACCACGGTCGGGCGCGGGAAACGGTCACGGAAGACCAACGCGCCAGGCCGGGCCGACGACACCCGCTCAGGGCCGCGGAGGCGCTTGATCACCCCAACGGCCGCGGGGAGGGCGCCGCTGAACGGGTGCGGGGAGGGGGCCGGGACCGGACACCACGGGGCCCGGCCGGCAGCCGGGCGCCCCCCGCTCGCCCTCGCGGAGACGGGGCCGTATAAAGGTCAGCCCGCCCGCTCGGCCGCGCTGCGCTCCACACAGAACTCGTTGCCCTCGATATCGGCCAGCGTCACCCAGCCGGTCCCGTCGGCCCGCCGATGGTCGGCCACCGAGGTCGCGCCGAGCGCAAGCAGCCGCTCGACCTCATCGTCCCGGCCGCGGTCCTGTGGCTGAAGATCCAGATGCACCCGGTTCTTCCCGGCCTTGGCGTCGGGCACCGTGACGAACAGCAGCGCGCCGCCCGCGGCCGTGACCGTGGCCTCCGGATCACCCGGCAGGTCGTCCTCGGCCAGCGTTCCGTCCAGTACCTGAGCCCAGAAGCTCGCCAGACGGTAGGCGTCGGAGCAGTCGATCGTGAGGTGGCGCACCAGTGAAGTCATGGGCGTCACTATGCGGTTGGAGGGTGGGGGGCTGTCCAGCGGATTCACGCACTACGGGCGCAGTCCGCGGCTTCGGCATCCGCATCCGGTGCAAGCCGCCCGGCGGCCGCCGCGGCGGAACCCGGCCGCGGGTACGGTAACTGCCTCCGGGCGCCGCAGAGTTCGCGGAGATGCCGCAGCACGGGCCGGGGCGGGCGGCAGGACCGGCAGGCCGGCGGCAGCGGGGGAGGGGCACGCCGGGAGAACAGTGCCGCACGGGCCCCGGTTTGTCCGGCACACCCATTCAAGTCTCCCGCCCCGGTCGTCTACAGTTGCAGAATTCCGCAATTCAACAGATGACGCGATGGCCGGTCGGCCTGAACGCGGAGGACATGCGTGGGCGGTTTCGCCGAATCGGTACGTATACGGGTGCGCGCGGCGCGGTCCGCGCACGGTCCCGGAAGCGGGGCGCGCATATGAACGGCGCCTGGGTTCCGCTCTGTCAGGCCAAGGCCGACTTCTTCCGGATGCTGGGGCATCCGGTCCGCATCCGGGTGCTGGAGCTTCTCCAGAGCGGGCCGATGCCGGTGCGGAGTCTGCTCTCCGCCCTCGAAGTGGAGCCGTCCGCGCTCTCCCAGCAGCTCGCGGTCCTGCGCCGCTCGGGCCTGGTGACGGCCACCCGCAGCGGCTCCACCGTCGTCTACGAGCTGGCCGGAGGAGAGGTCGCGGAGCTGCTGAGCGCCGCCGGCCGGGTCCTCACCGAAGTGCTCGCCGGGCAGCATGCGCTCCTCACCGAACTGCGGCAGGCCGAGACCGGCGCACTGCCGGCGGCCGGCGGGGTGGGGGCCGTCTCATGACCCGCTCGCTCCGCCGCTTGCACGGTCACCGCACGGGAGCGGTCCGCTCGTTCACCACCGGAAAAGGGTGATCGCAGATGGCCGGCGCACCGAGGCGCAAGGGGCCGCCGCCGTGGCGGGCGGTCCGCTCACGCACCTGCATACCCACGCCCTCCGGGCCGGGGACCGTACGGCCCTGCCGGGGACGTCCCCCCGGGCGAGGACCGCTCCGCACGGCGCGCGGACACGGCCGCGCCTGCCCGGAGAGCGCCGCCCGCCGCCGCACCTCGCCGCGCTGCGGCGTCCGCCTGGCCCGTACGGCCGTGGTGCGTCCCGGGGCCCAGCTGGCGCGGCTGCCCGGTGCGGTGCTGCTCGCCCACCGGGCACCACGACGCAGCCTGTGGCGACAGGTGTTGCTCTCCATCGTCGTGACCAATCTGCTGCTGGTCTTCCTGGCGCTGGTCATCTATCTGGGCCGGCACGCCGGGACGTGACAGGGACGCCGGCCGGGACCCGCTCGGGGACGCCCGTCACAGGCGTTCCACCCGCCCCCTTCCCGGCCCGCCACAGCCACGCGACGTCCCGCCCGAAGGACCACACGAGGAGTCCCAGAGCCATGGCCACGACGGTGACCTCCGACGCCCGCGGCAGGATCCCGGCACCGGCCACGACCAGCACGACGCCCTGAAGCGCCGCCACGGTCTTGCGGGCCATGCTGTGCGGCAGGTCACCGCGCAGCCACGGCAGCACCCACGACGCCGCGACAAAGGCGTAGCGCATGAGGCCGATGCTCAGCACCCAGGCGCCCAGCGGGATGGCGACATGGACACAGAGCACCAGGATCAGGAAGGCGTCGACCTCCATGTCGAAGCGCGCCCCCAGCGGGGTCGCCGTGCCGGTGCGCCGGGCCACCTGCCCGTCGACCGCGTCCAGGATCAGCGCCACGGCGGCGAAGGCGATCAGCACCGTGACCGGTACCGGCCGGCCGAAGGAGTCCGCGACCAGCGCGGTCACCCCGCCGACCAGGATCGTGCGGGCCAGTGTGACGCGGTTGGCCGGTCCGAACGACGTGGTCCACGTCCGGCGCAGCGCGACGGTGAGCACGGCCCAGGTGGCGACGGCGAAGACGCACCCCGTGAGCCACCCGATGGTGCCCAGGCCGGACACTCGGCACAGGACCTCCAGTACCAGCAGTTGCACACCCATACCGGCCGTAATGTCCGGTCCGAACGGCCTTGTGTCGTAGCGCTCTTGTACGGCCACCCTGCCTCCCGGGATGTGTAGCGGACTCGAAGGGCGCCGCGTAGGGTGACGGCGTCCTCATGATCCCCAGCATTGATGAACCAACGCCGTAGCGTCCAGGAGGATCCCGATGCCGCGCGTCGCTTGTGCCTTTTGGATAAGCGCTCCAGGTCAGGGCGAGATCCGGACGGTAGACCTGCCGGACCCCGCCGATGACGAGGTTCTGGTGCGCACGGTCTGCTCCGGAGTGAGCCGTGGAACGGAGACCCTGGTCTTCCGTGGCGGCGTCCCCGAGAGCCAGCACACCGTGATGCGGGCGCCGTTCCAGGAAGGCGCCTTCCCCGCACCGGTCAAGTACGGCTACCTCAATGTAGGCGTCGTCGAGGAAGGCCCGCCCGACCTGCTGGGCCGTTCGGTCTTCAGCCTGTATCCGCATCAGACGCACTTCGTCGTCCCGGCGAGCGCCGTCACCCCCGTACCGGACACCGTCCCCGCCGAGCGTGCCGTCCTGGCGGGCACCGTCGAGACCGCGGTGAACGCGCTGTGGGACGCCGCGCCGCTGGTCGGCGACCGGATCGCGGTGGTCGGGGCGGGCATGGTCGGCTCCAGCGTGGCGGCGGTCCTCGCCCGCTTCCCGGGGGTCCGGGTGCAGTTGGTGGACGCCGATCCCGCGCGCGCCGCCACCGCCACGGCACTGGGTGTGGACTTCGCGCTGCCCGCGGACGCGCTGGGCGACTGCGACCTGGTCGTGCACGCCAGCGCCACCGAGGAAGGGCTGGCGCGCTCGCTCGAACTGCTCGCCCCGGAGGGCACCGTCATCGAGCTGAGCTGGTACGGAGACCGGCAGGTCAGCCTGCCGCTGGGGGAGGCCTTCCACTCCCGCCGGCTGGTCGTCCGCAGCAGCCAGGTGGGCACGGTGTCCCCGGCCCGGCCCCGCCGTACCTTCGCCGACCGGCTCGCGGTCGCGCTCGACCTGCTCGCCGACCCCGCCTTCGACGCGCTGATCACTGGCGAGTCCGCTTTCGAGGACCTGCCGACGCTGCTGCCCCGGCTCGCCTCCGGCGACCTCCCGGCACTGTGCCACCGCATCCGGTACGGGCCGGCGGACGGCTGACAACGCCTGGGTATCCACCCGGAATTCGCCCCCACGACGACACCTCACTGAGACCGACATCACACCGGAGGAACGGCCTTGTTCAGCATCACCGTCCGCGATCACCTCATGGTCGCCCACAGCTTCCGTGGCGCGGTCTTCGGACCCGCGCAGCGCCTGCACGGCGCGACCTTCATCGTGGACGCCACGTTCCGCCGCGCGGAGCTGGATGCCGACAACATCGTCGTCGACATCGGCCTGGCCACCCAGGAACTCGGCGCCGTGGTCGGAGAGCTGAACTACCGCAACCTCGACGACGAGCCCGCCTTCGCCGGCATCAACACCTCGACGGAGGCCCTGGCCAAGGTCATCGCCGACCGGCTCGCCGACCGCATCGAGGCGGGCAACTTCGGGGAAAGCGCCCGCGAGCTGGCCGGGATATCGGTCACCCTGCATGAATCGCATATCGCCTGGGCGACGTACGAGCGCACCCTGTGACCCGTACCGGCGCCACCGCGGCGGCGGAGCGTGTGGTGCACTTCGTCCTGCCCGGTGACGTCGACGACCCGGCGGTACCCAGCGGCGGCAACACCTACGACCGCCGGGTGTGCCGCGACCTCCCGGCGGCGGGCTGGCAGGTGCGCCCGTACGCGGCGCCCGGAAGCTGGCCGCAGCCGGACGCCGCGGCCCGCACGGGGCTGGCGCGGCACCTGGCGGCGCTGCCCGACGGCGCCGTGGTCCTCCTCGACGGCCTGGTCGCCTGCGGCGTCCCCGAGATCCTCGTCCCGGAGGCGGGGCGGCTGCGGCTCGCCGTACTGGTCCATCTGCCGCTGGCCGACGAGACCGGGCTCGACCCCGCCGTGGCGACGGAGCTGGACGCCCGCGAACGCCGCACCCTGCACGCCGTGGGGAGCGTCGTCGCGACCAGCGACTGGGCCGCCCGCCGGCTGGTCGCCCATCACGGGCTGGCGGCGGAGCGGGTCCATGTCGCCAGGCCGGGAGCCGACGCCGCGCCCCTCGCACCGGGCACCGACGGCGCCACGGGGCTGCTGTGCGTCGCCGCGGTCACCCCGCGCAAGGGGCAGCACCTCCTGGTGGAGGCCCTCGCGGCCGTCACCGAGCTGCCCTGGAGCTGCGTATGCGTCGGCGGGCTCGACCGTGATCCCGGTTACACCGCCCAACTGCAAAGCATCGTCGCCGAGTCCGGCCTCGACGACCGGATCGCCTTCACCGGGCCGCAGACGGGCGCCGACCTGGAAGCGCGCTACGCCGCGGCGGATTTGTTGGTGCTGACCTCGTATGCCGAGACCTATGGCATGGTCATCACCGAGGCGCTGGCACGCGGGATCCCGGTGCTGGCGACGGCGGTGGACGGGGTTCCGGAAGCGGTCGGGCAGGCGCCCGACGGCAGCGTGCCCGGCCTCCTCGTCCCGTCCGGACGGCCACCGGCCCTTGCCGAGGCGCTGCGTGGCTGGCTGGACGATCCGCAATTGCGTGACCGGTTGAAGAATGCGGCACGCGGACGGCGTGCCATGCTGGAGGGGTGGGAGATGACGTCGCACAGTCTGGCCGGAGCGCTGGAACGGCTTCGGGACGAGACCCGGAGCATGCGGTGAACGTAACCGGAAGGCCCCGATTCGCCCCGCGGTGGCTGGAGTTGCGGGAGCGCGCCGATGCCGCGGCCCGCGCACCGGAGCTGCTGCATCCGCTGCTGGAATGGGTGGCCGCGCAGCCGCCGCCCGTCGGCCCGCCCGGGAGCCCGCGCGATCTGGTGATCCGTGATCTCGGGTGCGGCACCGGCTCGATGGGGCGCTGGCTCGCCGTCCGGCTGCCCGGCCCGCAGCACTGGGTCCTCTACGACCTCGATCCCGCGCTGCTCGACCACGCCGGTGCGCGGATGCCCGTAACGGCCGCCGACGGTACGCCCGTTGACGCCACGACCGAGCGCGGCGATCTGGCCACCCTCACCGCCGACGACCTCGCGGGCACCTCGCTGGTGACCGCCTCCGCACTGCTCGATCTGCTCACCCGCGACGAGGTGGAGGCGCTCGCCGAGGCCTGTGTGGGCGCGGGCTGTCCGGCGCTGCTGGCGCTCTCGGTCGCCGGACGGGTCGAGTTGACCCCGTCCGATCCGCTCGACGCCGAGATCGCCGACGCCTTCAACGACCATCAGCGCCGCACGGACCAGGGCCGCGGCCTGCTCGGGCCGGACGCGATCGCGGCGGCGGTCACGGCGTTCGAGCGGCGCGGTGCGACCGTTCTGGTGCGGCCCAGCGCATGGCGGCTGGGCAGTGCGGAATCCGCGCTGACCGCCGAATGGCTGCGCGGCTGGGTCGGCGCCGCGCACTCCCAGCGGCCCGAGCTGGCACCGGAAGCGGTGGCCTATCTGCGGCGGCGGCTGGAGGAGTGCGCGGCGGGCGAGCTGACCGTCGCGGTGCACCACACCGATCTGCTGGCGCTGCCCGGACCCTCGTCCAGGAGCGCGGGATGAACAAGTCCCGCTGGGCGGCGTGGCTCAGGCTGCTCGCGGGACTGGGCATTCTGGTGGCGCTTGTGTGGCATCTGGGATCCGACGCCTTCCTGGACGGTCTGCGCCGGATCGACGCCGCCACGCTGCTCGCCGCCCTCGCGATCGGCCTGCTGACCACGGTGTTCAGCGCCTGGCGGTGGTGTCTGGTGGCCCGCGGCCTCGGTCTGCGGCTGCCCCTGGGCGGGGCCGTCGCGGACTACTACCGGGCGCTGTTCCTGAATGCGGCGCTGCCCGGCGGCGTGCTGGGCGATGTACACCGCGCCGTACGCCACGGCCGTCACTCCGGTGACCTCGGCCGGGGTGTACGCGCGGTCGTCCTGGAGCGCACCGCAGGCCAGTTCGTCCTGCTCGTCGCCGGTGCGGTGGTGCTGCTCGCCCGTCCCTCGCCCGTCCTGGCGCCGGTCGCCGGCTTCCTCACCTCGCCCGGTGTCGCGCTGGCCGCGGCCACGGCGGGCGTGCTGCTGGTGGCGGTCGCGGTCCGGCTGCGCCGTCGCCGGGGCGCCTCGCGCGCCGAACGCGCCGTGCGCACGGTACTCGCCGAGGCGCGCCAAGGTCTGCTGGCCCGCGGTGTCTGGCCCGGCGTCGCGCTCTCCTCCGTGGCGGTCCTGGCGGGCTACCTCGGGATGTTCGTGCTGGCCGCCCGGGTCGCGGGAGCCACCGCACCGACCAGCGAACTCGTGCCGCTGGTGGTGCTGGCGCTGCTCGCGATGGCCCTGCCGCTGAACGTCGGCGGCTGGGGCCCGCGGGAGGGCGTCGCCGCCTGGGCCTTCGGCGCCGCCGGGCTAGGCGCGGCGCAGGGGCTCACCACTGCCGTGATCTACGGTGTGCTCGCCTTCGTCGCCGGCCTCCCGGGCGCCGCCGTGCTGCTCGTCCGCCGGTCCGCCGGATGGCGCACCGAACGCCCGCAGTTCGAGTTCGAAGAGCGTGTCCTCGCCGAGCAGGGCGCGCCGCAACGGCGGGCGTAGCGCCTCCCGCATCACCGGCGTGCCGGGAAACCGCAGGCCGGGGATGCCGTCGCCGAGCAGGACCGGTGCGACGGTGACATACAGCCGGTGCAGCGCCCGCTCCTGGAGGAAGCGCGACACGGTGACCCCGCCCCCTTCGATCAGCACCCGCCCCAGACCCCGCCGCGCCAGCGCCGCCAGCAGGCGCCGCGGGGCGAACGCGTCCGCGTCCGGCAGCACCATGACGTCCACGCCGCCGCCGGCGTCCCCGGGCACGGCGCCGGCGTCCGGCCCCACCACCCACAGCGTCGGCGCGGCACCATCGGTGAAGACCCCGCTGTGCAGCGGCACCCGGCCCCGCGGATCGAGCACCACCCGCACCGGATTGTCCCCCGTACAGGCGCGTACGGTCAGCCGCGGATCGTCCGCCACGGCGGTACCGGCCCCGACGAGTACCGCATCGGCCAGCGCGCGCAGCCGGTGCAGATGGCAGCGGTCCTCCGCCCCGGTGACATAGTCGGCATCGCCGGTACGGGTCGCGATGAAACCGTCCAGACTCTGCCCGAGCTGCGCGAACGCGACCCGCGGGCCGGCCAGGCACAGCGGCAGATAGCGTCCGGCGAGCTCCACCGCCTCGGGCGTGGCGGGCCGTTGCCAGCGCAGTCCGCCGTCGCCGTCCGCCACCAGCCCGGCGGCCTGCGCCTCGTCCGCCGTACGGATGGCCCGCAGCCGGTTCCAGGCGGCCGCCGCGTCGAGTACCTCAGTCATGGGCTTCCGTTCCTGCGCCCAACAGCGCCGCATATTCCTCGAATGCCTCGACCAGACCTGTCAGCAATTCCTTCCCCTTCCGGGCGGACGCCAGGGACGGGCGCCCGATGACCCCGGATTCGGTATAGGCCGACATGCCCAGTGTCAGGAGCTGCTTCCGGTCATCGGCGACGCAATCCGCTGATTCATAGCCTTCCTTGACCAATTCGGGATGGGCAGCCAGCAGAATGGACGTCTCGGCCTCTCCCGCATGCATATCGGTGTGCCCGGACGTCTGCACCCCGGCCCGGGTGCGGGCCGCGTCCCAGTCGGCCGATCCGGGGAAGAGCGCCATCCGCACGCCGCTCCCTGCGGATTCTTGAACGACATTGCGCAGCACGTAATTTCCGCCGTGCCCGTTGACGAGAATCAGGGTGCCGATACCGGACCTGCGGAGCGAATCGGCGATGTCCGTGACGACCGCATGCAGGGTGCGGGCCGAAATGCTGACGGTCCCCGGCCAGGCGGCGTGTTCGTGCGAACAGGACACCGTCAGCGGCGGCAGCAGCTGGACGGCCCGGCCGGCGGCCACCTCCCGGGCGATGGTGCAGGCGATGACGGTATCGGTGGTCAACGGCAGGTAAGCACCGTGTTGTTCGAAGCTGCCGATGGGCAGCACGGCCATCGTCGGCCGTCGTGCGCGTACGTCCTCCGTGGTGTCCGCCGGCAAGAGGCCGGGCGCCGAAGTCGGGTGTCCCGAAGCGGTCATCGTGGGCTGCGGCCTTTCGTCGCTGACTCACCGAGTCATGGTTGTCGCAGCATACTTGTTGTGTTCTGAGTGACTACCGACGATCCATTCCCCACGCGGGTACGATCGCGCCATGATGGACCCCGACGACGATGCACACACCGACCTCCGTGTCGCAATCGATGATGCCCTCGGCCAGAAACCGGGCGTGGAACAGGTGGTGACGGTCAGGCTCCCCACGACATACGGTGAATTTCTCGCCGTCGGCTATCTGGACCGCCGCAGCGGGATCGAGCAAGTGGCGCTGGTCCACGGCGATGTCGTGGGAGAGCCGGTGCTGACCCGCGTGCATTCGGAATGCCTCACGGGTGATGTCTTCGCCTCCACCCACTGTGAATGCGGCGATCAATTGTCCGCCGCGCTGCGCGCGATCGTGGCGGAAGGCCGCGGCATTCTCGTCTATCTCCAGGGCCACGAGGGCCGGGGGATCGGACTGTTGGCCAAGCTCAGGGCGATGAAGCTACAGGAGGGCGGACTGGACACGGTCGAGGCGAATATCGCGCTCGGACTGCCCGTCGACGCCCGCGACTACGGCGTCGCGGCGGAGATGCTCCAGGACCTCGGCGTCCGGTCCGTGCGGCTGCTGTCGAACAATCCGCGGAAACGCGAGGCGCTGCTGCGGTACGGCATCGCCGTCACCGAACAGGTCCCGCTGCTGATGACGCCCCGTGCGGAGAACATCCGCTACCTCCGCGCCAAACGGGAGCGCCTCGACCACGATCTGCCGCATCTGGAGGGCATCCCCGGTCTGTCCTGACGCGGCGGGCCGAGGAAGAGGACGGCCACCCATGCCACGAGGGAGGGCCCGCGACGCAGAGATCGCGGGAGCCCTCCCTCGGTGGGGTGCCGGCCGGTGAAGGCCGGATCAGGAGGTGGCGGGTGCCGCCTCGGCCGTGGTGGCCTCGGGCCGCGCCGCGATGATGCGCTCCGCGAGGTGACCGAAGACCAGCCCGAAGGCGGTCCACAGCACCAGTTGGATGGCGATCGTCGTCAGCCGGAACTGCCAGAGCAGTGTGCCGGGGAACCCGTGCGGCACATTGTCGTAGGACGGCAGGAAGGCGAACGCGATCCCGACTGCGACCACGAACGCGGCGCCGGCCGCGACCGTGGCGTACCAATTGCCCAGCTTCGGTGCCAGGCGCCGGCCGAGGATCGTCGCGCCGACGGCCAGCAGGATGCCGAGCAGCATCATCAGGAAGTACAGGGCGGTGCGTTGGCCGATGGTGTCGGGATCACCGACGGCCGGCGGGTTCGCCGGGTACTTCAGGAACGGTACGAGGTAGACCAGCAGCGCGGCGCCGGCCAGCAGGGCGGCGGTGGTCCGGGCGCCGAAGCGGCCGATCCGGCCCAGCATGAAGCAGAACACCAGGGCGGCGATTCCGCCCAGTGCCACGCCGTAGACCAGTACGCCGGTCGCCAGCCCCGCGGTGGACTGCATACCGCGGCTGACGACCTCCACTTCGTGCTCGTGGCCGTGGCTGTGTGCTTCCTCGAACGCGATGGCGGCGTCCACCCGCGGTTCGCCCAGCAGGAAGGCGACGACGAGGGCCACGACACCTGCTGCCAGACCGGCGAGCATCCCGCGCACCAGAAGGGTTCTGATGGTGACGGAGTTCATGGGTGCGAAATCCGATCAGTGGCAGGGGAAGCCGAGGAGGTGGCGCCCGTCGTGGACCCACTCGTGAACCTCGGTGCCGGAGAGCAGCGAGGTGGCGCCCTGCTCCGCGCCGATGAAGTACAGCAGGACGAGCATCAGGACGCCGACGAACAGCGCCCACGGGGCGATGGCCTTGAGGGGGAGCGGGGCCGGGGTGACGGCGCCGGTGGCGGGGGGTGCGATGGTCTGAGCCATGGCGGAACCTCCTGTGCGGGGAACTCGCGTCCCTGATCGGTGGAGTGCGTAACGACATGCCGGGTCTGGCTCGCCCGGTTCCGGCCCTGCTGGGCTGGTAAATAACCGGACATACAGTGGCGCGACCGCGCCGGCATCTCACCGGCTTCCGTCATGTCGTCGTCAATATCATCGGGAAGGTACCGCGATCTGGCCACCAGGCCAAGGCTGCGCGGGGGGCGGAGAGGCGCAGGACAGGGCGCACCGGCCGGACAACTCCCGTGCGCCGGACAGGCGTTGCCGGGGCCGGCGACGAGCGAGAGAAGAGGACATGACAACTCGGGTGATGTTGGTCTCACCGGCCGCGGGCGACGCCCAGCGCGAGGTGCGCTTCGATGGCGACGGCCCGCTGAGCGAGGCCGGACTGCTCCGCGTCCGGGCCGCCGCCGGAGCGCTGCCGGCCGCCGACCGGATCTTCGTCTCGCCCTCCGCCCGGTGCCGGCGCACCGCCGAGGAGCTCGGGCTGTCGGCCCGCTCCACGCAGGAGCTGGCGGGCTGCGCCATGGGCGGCTGGCGCGGCCGGACCCTGGCCGAGGTCGCCGATGCCGAGCCGGTTGCGGTGTCCACGTGGCTCTCGGACCCGGATTTCGTGGGGCACGGCGGGGAGTCGCTGCGGCAGCTCTGCGACCGGGTCGCGGGCTGGCTGACGCGGATGGCCCTGGATGCGGGCCGGGTGCTGGCCGTCGTCGAGCCGGACGTCGTCCGCGCGGCGGCGGTGTGCGCCCTCGCGGTCCCCGTGGACGCGTTCTGGCGGCTGGATGTGCCGCCGCTGACCGTGACCGAGCTGAGCGGCCGCGGCGGACGCTGGAATCTGGGCCTGGGGCGGGCGCCGGACCGCAGGTGACGGCGGTGCGGCGGCCGCGCGGTGAAACTCCCTTGCCCTTTCATCTACCCATAAAGGCGACATAAGCGCAGAATAAAGGTGCGCGGCTCGATGCCACGCGGAACGGCCAGTTTGCGAACCAAGGAGGCGAGTCGCATGGCCGACGTCTCACACCACAGGGGCGATCTCGCAGGTCACCCCGATGCATCGGAGATGCAAGCTCGGTACGAGCGGGTGCTCGGCGGGCGTGACGTGGTACTCGTCGACGGACCGGTTTTCCTGGTCGGCCTGTACTGCGCCGTGTCGCCGTGGGTCCTCCATTTCGCCGCCGCACAGCCGGCGCTCGTCATGCACAACCTCATCCTCGGTATCGCGATCGCCCTGCTGGCGGTCGGCTTCACCGTGGCCCCTGACCGGATGTACGGGCTGAGCGGCGCGATGTGCGCGATCGGCGTATGGATGATCATCTCGCCGTGGATCGTCGGTAGCGGCCCGGACGCCGGCGTCATCTGGAACAACATCATCATCGGCGCCCTGACGTTCCTGCTGGGTGCCATGTGTGTCGCCGTGGCGTCGAAGAGCCGCCGCGCCACCTGACGCGCGCTCCCCGCAAGGGCGTGTGAAAGCCGCCGGCCGCTTGCCTTCCTGTGAGAGGCGAGCCGGTCGGCGGCTGTGCGTGCGGCCGCGGTACGGCGGCCGGGCCTGGGGGCGCTAGCGAGGCCGGTCGCGGTCGCCGGTGAGCAGATGCCCCAGCAGTCCCGCCAGCACCAGCCCGCTCGCGAGCAGCAGCCCGTGCGAGAGCGCGATACCGGCGGTCAGGCTGCCGGCCGCGGCGGCCGGCAGCAGCCAGGTGAAGCCGCGGTGGTGCGGGCGGGGCCGGACCGGGTGGCCGGCTGCCGGGGTGCGGGGGTGGATGCCGGGGTCCGCGTCGTGCCGGAAAGGTTCGGTGAGTTCGCCGAAAGGGCGGTCGTCGTACGGGGACAGCGTCGTCCCTCCTCCGGGTCGTGCGGCGGCCGTGCCGTAGCGGCAAGGGGAAGGTGGGCGGGGCATTGCTCCGGTGACCGTGCGTAGTCAGGGCGCCTGACCAGCCGCGGCGGGGGCGGCAACGTCATCGGCATTGTTGTGCCCTGCCAGGCCTCGCCCGTAACGCCGTTGACGGGAGAGGTGCCGCATCATGCTGCGCGACACGGGTGCCCGCCGGGTCCGGCCCCGGGTATCCCGCCCGGAGCGGGGGCCCCACGCATGCGATAACCGGGCACATTCGGTTAAATCGGTGACATGGGTCCGCCGACTGTGGCCCGCCGCCCCGGAGAGGGAGCGCCCCGTGACCGCTGCACCCGTGGATGATCACCAGGACTTCGCCGACGCCGACCGTGGCTTCATCGCCGCGCTCGACCCGCCGCAGGTCACCGGGGACGACGGCCGGGTGATCTGGGACGCCGAGGCCTACGGATTCCTGGCCGGAAACTGCCCCGACACCGCGAACGAGAGCCTGTGGCGGCAGGGCCGGCTGGTGAGCCGGCAGGGCCTGTACGAGGTCACCGACGGTATCTACCAGGCCCGCGGCCTGGACCTGTCCAACATGACGCTGGTCGAGGGTGACCACGGCGTCATCGTCATCGACCCGCTCGTCTGCGCGGAGACCGCCGCCGCGGCCCTGGAGCTCTACCGCAAGTACCGCGGCGACCGTCCGGTCACCGGTCTGGTCTATTCCCATTCGCACGGAGCGCACTTCGGCGGTGGACGGGGCGTACTGCCGCACGACCACCACCCCGTCCCGGTGCTGGCGCCGGCCGGCTTCCTCCGGCACGCCGTCCGCGAGAACATCTACGCCGGTCCCGCCATGACCCGGCGCTCCGTCTACATGTACGGAACCCAGCTCCCCAAGGGACCGGACGGCCAGATCGGCTGCGGCCTGGGCACCACCCGCTCCACCGGCACCATGACCCTCATCCCGCCGACCGTGGACATCACCCGCACCGGCCAGGAGGAGATCGTCGACGGCGTACGCATCGTCTTCCAGCTCACCCCGGGCACCGAGGCACCCGCCGAGATGAACTTCTGCTTCCCGGCGCACGAGGCCCTCTGCCTGGCCGAGAACGCCACCCACACCCTGCACACCGTCCTGCCGCTGCACGGCGGCGACGTCCGCGACGCCCGGACCTGGTCCCACTACCTGGGCGAGGCGCTCGCCCTCTTCGGCGACGAGGCGGAGGTCGCCTTCGCCTCGCACCACTGGCCGACCTGGGGCAAGGACCGCATCAAGACCCTGCTGGCCCACCAGCGCGACCTCTACGCCTATCTGCACGACCAGACCCTGCGGCTGCTCAACGAGGGGCTCACCGGCACCGAGATCGCCGAGGAGCTGCGGCTGCCGCCGGACCTGGAGCAGGACACCTCCCTCCACGGCTACTACGGCTCGCTCGGCCACAACGTCAAGGCGATCTACCAGCGCTACATGGGCTGGTTCGACGGCAACCCCGCCCATCTGTGGGAGCACCCGCCGGCCGAGCAGGCCAGACGCTATGTGGACACCATCGGCGGCATCGAGACCACGGTGGACGCGGGCAAGCGGTACGCCGCCGACGGCGATCTGCGGTTCGCCGCCACCCTGCTCAACCACGCCGTCTTCGCCGAGCCGAAGAACCTCCGCGCCCGGCGTGAACTGGCCCTGGTCTACGAACGGTTGGGCCACGGCAGCGAGAACGGCACCTGGCGCAACTTCTACCTCACCGGCGCCATGGAACTCCGCGGCACCCTCGCCGAGGCGTGGGCGGCCACCGCCGACTCCGACATCACCGGCGCCCTCACCGTCGACCAGCTCATCGACTCGCTCGCCATCCGCATCGACGGCCCGCGCGCCTGGTCCACCGCGCTCACCCTCGACCTCTACCTCCCGGACGAGGACCGGACCTGGCATCTGACGCTCTCCCACGGAGCCCTCACCCACCTCAGCTCACCCGGCGCCCCCACCCCGTCCGGGGAACACACCCCGGACCTCACTCTCACCCTCACCAAGCCCCAGCTGCTGGACCTGTTGGCCGGGCGTGTGCCGGGCGACGCCGCACAGCATGGCGAGACCGGTGCACTGAACCGGCTCCTCGGCCTCGTCCGGACGCCGAACCCCACGTTCCCCGTCGTCACGCCCTGAGGGACACCGTCCGCCCGGCCCGCGGGCGTCAACCTCGTGCCCCGGCCTGCTTCGCCGGACTCCTGCTGACGCCACGGCTGGGGCAAACTGGGCCGGTGGCGAGCAACATTCCAGAGGAGTCGACCAGTTTCGTGGGCCGAGGAGCCGAACTGCGCCGGATCGACCAGGAGTTGACCGAGCACCGGCTGATCACCCTGACCGGCCCCGGTGGGGTGGGCAAGACCCGGATCGCGATGCGGGCCGCGCGCGCGGCGGCGGCGCGGTTTCCCGACGGGGTCTGCTGGGCCGACCTGTGGCCCCTACAGGGCGCGGGGCGGCTGGTGGCCAGCGTCTGCGACGCCGTCGGGCTGGCCGACCACACGGCGCGGACGCCGGTGGCGGTGCTGTGCGAATGGCTCGCCGACAAACGGCTGCTGCTGGTGCTGGACTCGTGCGAGCATCTCGTCGACGCCTGCCGCGACCTCCTCGGGGATCTGCTGACCGCCGCCCCCGCCGTGACCGTGCTGGTCACCAGCAGACAGCCGCTGGACATCGTCGGCGAGTGGACCACCGAGATCGGCCCGCTGCCCTGCACCGGCGACAATGACGCACTCACCCTGTTCACCGAACGGGCCGGAACCACGGCCCCCGGCGTGCCGTTCGCCGCCCCGCCGCATGCGGCGGCCGCCGCCGTCATCTGCCGACGCCTCGAAGGCATCCCGCTGGCCCTGGAACTCGCCGTCGCCCAGCTCGCGAACAGCTCCGTCGAGGAGATCGCCGAGCGGCTCACCTCCCGTTTCGACACCCTCGACGGCGACCGGCCGGTACGGCTGCCGCGGCACCGCACGCTGCGCTGCGCCATCGGCTGGAGCCATGAGCTGTGCGCACCGCTGGAACGGCTGCTGTGGGCCCGGCTGTCCGTCTTCCGCGGCACCTTCGACGAGGAGTCCGCGAGCGCCGTGTGCGCCGGGGGACCGCTCACCGAACAGGGGGTCCGCAGCACACTGGCCGCACTGGCCGCCAAGTCGGTGCTCACCCGCGAGGGCACGCGCTTCCGGATGCTCGACACACTGCGCGAGTACGGCCGGATGTGGCTGACCGAGCTGGACGAGACGACGGCGCTCGCCGACCGGCACGCCGCGCACTTCGCCGACTTCGGCCGCCGCGCCGAACTGGGCTGGCTGGGCCCCGAACAGGTCGGCTGGTACGGCAGGGTCGCCGAGGCCCACGTCGACCTGTGCACCGCACTGGACCACCTCCTGGTCACCGACCCGGAACGCGCCCAGGAACTCAGCGGCTCCATCGGCTTCTTCTGGAGCTGCTGCGGTCATCTGCACGAGGCCCGTGACTACGTGGCCCGCGCCCTCGCCGCCCACCAGGGCCCGAGCCCGGCACGCACCCGGGCGCTGTGGGTGCTCGGTGTCGCCGTACTCCTCCAGGGCGATCTGCCGCTGGCCGACGCCCTGGGTCTGGAGTGCTCCCGGGCGGCACGGGCGTCCGACGACGCGGAGGCGGTGCTCCAGGCCGGCTACCTCATCGGCCTCACCCACCTGATGGCCGGCCGCCCGATGTCCGCGCACACCGTCGCGGACCAGGTCCTCGGCCCGGCGCCGCGCACCCCGTTCGACTCTCCCGCACGGCTGCGCTGCCATCTCGTACAGCTCTTCGCGCTCACCGGCCTGGGCAGGCTCACCGAGGCCCGCGCCGAGGCGACCGCGCTGCGCCACGGCTGTGTGCGGCGCGGCGAATACTGGAGCCGCTCCTATATCGACTACCAGCTCTCCCTGATCTCGTTGTTCCAGGGCCGGCCGGAGGAGTCCGCCGACCACGCGCGGGCGATGCTCGCTGCCAAAGAGGGCATCGGCGACAAGTTCGGAATCGCCCTCGGCCTGGACCTGTTCGCGGCCGCGGTGGCGGCCCAGGGCGACGGCGCGGCGGCTGCCCGTCTCTACGGAAGCGGCCAGGCCATCTGGCGCACCGTCGGACATCCGCAGCGCGGCACCCCGGAACTGCGCGCGGTACGCGAGGAGTGCGAGCGGCGGGCCCGCGCGGCGATCGGCGACGAGGCGTATGCCGACCTCTTCCGCCGGGCCAGCGAGGAACGCCCCGGCACCTCCCTCGCCCGGATCCTGGCGGGCGAGCTCTGACCGGCGGCGGTCCCCGGTTCAGACCACGGGATCGCCGGCCAGTCTGTACAGCAGCTCGTAGGCGGTGGTGATCATGTGGCAGCTGCGGCCGCGGCGGGTGGCCAGCGCGACCAGTCCGGTGTGCGTCGCCGGGTGGTAGCCGAGGAACGCCTGCTGGCCGAAGGTCGCCCCGACATGGAAGAGCAAGGGCCCCTGTGCAGCCGGATGTTGATACCACGTCAGGGTATGGGTGTTGCGTTTGCGCCAGCCGCGTCGCAGCAGCGGCACCTGGACGTCGCGCAGCGGCCGCGCCAGTGGCGTGTCGCCGGGGGAGAGGTACGCCTCAAGGTAGGTGAGCAGATCGCCGGGGGTGGAATGGACGGACCCGGCGGCGACGAAGGCGCCCATGTCGGCGCTGCCCACCGGCGTCACGCCGTTCGTCCGGTGGCCGATGGCGTCCGTGCCGGTGGTACCGGGGCCCAGCGTCGTGTCGGACAGCCCGAGGGGGCGCAGCACCCGGTCGGTGAGCAGGGCAGGGTAAGGGGCGCCCGCGGCACGGGACATGACCGGGCCGAGCAGTGCCAGTCCGAGGTTGGAGTACCGCCAGCGGGTGCCCGGCCGGTGCCGCGGCCGGGTGCGGGCGAAGGTGCGCAGCAGCCGCTCGGTGTCGTAACGGGCATAGCCGTTGGCGTAAGGATGCAGCAGCGCGCCGGCGATCAGGTCGGCGGGGATCCGCGGCAGCCCGGAGGTGTGGGTGGCCAGATGCCACAGGGTGATCCGGCGCGAATTCGGTTGCGGCAGCGGCAGCTCCGGCAGGTGGGCGGCCAGCGGATCGTCCAGCGACAGCACGCCGGCCCGGGCCAGGTCGGCGAGCAGCAGCACGGTGAAGGTCTTGGACAGCGACCCCAGCTCGTAGCGCAGCGCATGGCGGGGAGTGGGCGGTGCCAGCGCCGAGCCGCCGGTCATCACGGTCCGCCGGCCGTGCCGGGTGACCCCCACCACGACGTCCGGCGCGTCGATCAGGGCGACCGCGTCCGCGAGGCGGTCGCCGAGGGCCGGTCCGGGGCGGTCGGGGCTCATCCGACGGCGGACAGGGCCCGGGAGGTGGCCATCGCGGAGGCGAACGCGGCGACCAGGGTGGGGTGGTGGACCAGATCGAAGACCCGCGCCGCGTCGCCCTGCGGCATCCGGCGCTGGATGGGCATCGCGCCGGTGGGCGACTGCGCGGCCGCGTACCGCTCCCACAGCTCCGCGTCCAGTGTGGGCCGGGGCAGACAGGCGTCGACGACGAGAAGTTCGCCGAGCAGATCCCAGTGTTCGAGGTCCGCCCAGTCGTCCATCCAGGCGGGCAGATACCGCATGAGGTAGTCGGCGATGGCCGGCGGGATGCGCTCGGGGGCCTCGCCCCAGTTGGTGAGGTGGAAGACGGTGTGGGTCAGGTCGTAGGCGATGTGCAGCTGCACCGTCCACGGTTCGGCCAGCTGCCCCAGCCAGGTGCGGTCCACGGCCCGGTCGAAGTCGCTGCTGGGCGGCAGGCCAAGCTTGCGTTCCGCATTGAGCACACCGAGCCGCCGGTTGGGCATCATCTCCAGCGCCGTCCACGTCGTGGTGCGCCGGCACACCTCCAGCGCGGCCTCCAGCCCCGGATGGCGGTGGCCCAGTTCGTGGAAGGTCGCATAGACCTCCAGGGGCACGGGGGAGAGCGGCTCGTCGTGCTGGAGCCGGGCCAGCACATTGCCGCCGTCCAGCAGCTCCCGCCAGGCGAAGTCCAGCAGCTTCCCGGCCCGCTCCTTCTGCCGGGATCCGGCCACCCCCTCCCGGAACAGCACCTGCATATTGAGCGCCAGCTCCCCGATGGGCTTGAGCCGCTCGACGACCGCGCCGTTGGTGGCGAAGTCGTCGGGGGTCAGCCGGAAGTGCTCGCGGTGGTCGTCGAGCCAGGTCAGGGCCCGGTCGCCGACACCGTGCAGCAAGGCGGGGGATGCGGCCGTCACGGTCACGGGGCTGTCTCGCTTTCGCAGGGGGTCCGCCCGCCCGCCATCGCTGCATCCCCGGCCGGGGGACCGGTCTCGGCCTCGTCGGAGGCGATACGGGCGAGGGTGGCGGCGAACGCGGTCACCAGGGTGGAGTGGTAGCAGGCCGTGAACGCCTCGGCCCGGTCGCCGGTGGACGGCGCGGCACCGATCTCGGGCACACTGCCGTCGGCCGCCTGCGCGCCGGCCAGCCGCTGCCAGGCCACCGGGTCGTACGGGGCCGCAGGCAGACACGCCGTCACGGCAAGCAGCTCGCCGGCCAGGTCCCACAGCTGTTCCTCCAGCCAGTTCTCCAGCCAGGAGGGGAGCCACAGCCGCAGATAGCCGGCGAGTTCGGGGGACAGCCGCTGCCGGTTGCGCCCCCAGTCGGTGAGGTGGAAGACGTCATGGGTCATGCCGTACGCGCCCTTGCGGTCCAGTGCCCAGGGCTCCGGCAGCCCGCCGAGGCCGGTCAGGGCCAGGACGGCGCCGAAGTCGGCGTGCTGCCGCAGCCCGATCCTGCGCTCCGCGTTGAGCACACCGAGCGTACGGGTGTGGTCCTCGCGCGCCACCCGCCAGCCGCGCAGCCGCGTCGTGGTCTGCACCAGCGCGTCGACCTCGGAGTGGCGCAGCCCGGCCTGGGCGAAGACCCCGTACAGCTCGACCGGGTACGTGGCGAAGGGCTCGCCGCGGATCAGCTCGGCGAACAGCTCACCGTCGCGGGTCTCGTTCCAGGCGAACGCGAAGAGCCCGCGGGCCGTCTGCCGGATCTCGTCCCGCGGGTGCAACACCCCGATCAGCTGGGTCAGTTCGGCGAGTTCACCCAGCGGTTTGAGCGTCAGGTTGGGGTCGGCGTCCGTGGTGACGTTCGGCGGCAGGCGGAAGAAGTCGCGCATGTCCTCCAGCCACCCCAGGCTGCCCCGGACCATCCGGTCGAGCAGCCCGGGGTCGCCCCGGTCGCCGGTCACCAACCCCGTCCGTAGAAGCGCTGGGCGGCCACGACATGCAGCGCCACCCGGGGGTCGCCACCACCCATCTGGCGGACGAAAGCCAGCCCGCTGTCGAGCCCCAGAGTCTGCGGAGCGTCGGGCAGCCGGGCCAGCCACCGGCCCAGGCCGGCCGCCTGCAACCAGTCCCGGCGGCGTACCGCCCGGACGAAACCGCGGGCCAGATCGTCGGTGCGTGCCGTCAGCTGCTCGGCGAGACCGGGCGCCAGCCCGGGCAGCGCGAGCGCGGCGAGCTGTGACACGCGATGAGAAAGCTTCGGCCAGGGGTCGGCCTCGACCCATCCGGCCGCGGCCTCGGGGGGCGGCGGCCAGTGCCGTGCGCTTCCGGGCAGAAACGCATGCGAGGCCTCGACCAGGCCTCGGTAGCTCCACACTGAAATCTCCGAGGCGTCCGCTCCCGGCGGGTAGGCCGTCAGCGCCTGCCGGACGACCTCTTCATCGTCCGCGCCGACGGGCGCCCCACGGTGCTCGACTGCGTACGGCGCGAGCGCATCGGCGCCCAGCACCCGGAGGGCGGCCGGGGCCAGTGCATCGCTCTGCCGCAGAATGCTCGACAACGCATAAGGGTCGCCCTCACCCCGCAGGGCGAGGGCGACCCCGGTTGCGGCATCGGCAATCACAGCGCTGAGCGGGACTGCTCCCTGCGTCTGTTCAGCCAACGCTTTCCCCTCAGCCTTAGCGGACGTCAGTCTTGGGCCGGGGGGTGGGCGGCGAGATCAGGAGCAGCGCGGCCAGCAGCAGCGCACCTCCACACTCGCGGGTATCGCGGAAAACACCGTCGGCCTCGGCGGGTGCAAGCAGTCCCTCGACCTCGGCGGCCAGGGCGGCCGTCTCGACCGGCGCTGTGCGATCCGTAACCATGCGATCAACTCCTTCGACGAATGGGATCCCAGATTCACATCGGCATATTTTCGGCGCAAGGGGACAAAAGAGATAAACGGCAACCTTTCGGGTGTCGGTAAGCGCTGCCCGCTCGGCCCTCCGTCCCTCAACTACCGTGCGATGTACGGCTGATGGCGTTTCCTCCGGCGTGGCAGGCAGGTGTACGGGGCGGTTGCGCCAAGGGTGGCGACGCCGCACCGATGGGGGAGCGGGCTGCTCTGTTCGGACGCATCAGCCCGGAGGGTGCACGCGTACCGCCCGTGCCTTTGCGCGGTATGAGGCGCCGTCGGCCGTGTTTGGCCGCCGGACCCCCGCTCTGACATCATGAAGAAACGGAACATAGCTCCGCTTGTGATGCGGAACGCTGCTCCGTGTGAGCAATCGCGGGAGCGAAGGGAGTGGCGCGGTGAACGACAGCGGCGAGGGCGCGGAGCACGGGGCCCGGCCCAAGCGGACGGACGCCCGGCGCAACAAGGAGACCCTGCTCGACGCGGCCGCAGCGGTCTTCGTCATGTCGGGCGTGGAAGCGCCGGTACGCGACATCGCGGCCGAGGCCGGCGTCGGGATGGGCACGATCTACCGCCACTTCCCGACACGAGCGGACCTGATCATCGCCGTCTACCGGCACCAGGTCGAGGCGTGCGCCGAGGCCGGTCCGGCCCTGCTGGCGACCAGCGCGACGCCGCACGCCGCACTGGAGCAATGGATCGATCTGTTCGTTGATTTCCTGGTCACCAAGCACGGCCTCGCTTCGGTACTCCAGTCCGACAACGCGGGCTTCGAGACGCTGCACTCCTACTTCCTCGACCGCCTCGTGCCCGTGTGCACCCAGCTGCTCGACGCCGCAGCCGCCTCCGGCGAGATCCGGTCCGACCTGGAGGCCTACGCGCTCATGCGCGGCGTCGGGAACCTCTGCATCGGCGCGGACAGCGACCCCCGCTACGACGCACGAGCCCTTGTCGGGCTCCTTGTCGCAGGGCTGCGCCGGCCGCACTGATCCGCCCGTTCCGGCCCCGAGGCCGTGCCGTGCGCCCTGAGGAATTGTCAGTGGGGGCCGGCACGATCCGCGTATGAACACGAACGCGACTGCCTGCTGACTATGCCTGGCTCGACGAGGATCTCCCCGGCCTCACCGAGGCGTACTGCCTCACCTTGGTGCGAGGGCTCACCCCCGAGGAGGTACTGCGCCGGACCGGGGCGCGGGAGGAGCTGCGGATCACCGGCGTCGAGGAGTTGGCGGAGCCCGCCTACGACGCATGGGACGAGTATGACGGGGAGCGGATGTTCGTCGGCGTCACCTCGGTCGGCGACTGGGCCCTGATGGCGGACGGGCGTGCGGCTCACCACCGAGGTGCTGGCCTCCGCCACCTTCCGGTGCGGAATGGCCGCGCTGCCGCCGTGCGGCTGAGGAGCACCGGGCCCGTCGCCGGTGGCGCCATGCCGGGCCGGCTTGGAAGCCCCGCCCGGTTGGCGGGGCTTCCAAGCCGGCCGGCGCGCAGTCAACGGCTGCCCGCCGACCCCGGTTCGAGGCCGGGGCACGGAGCCGCTCTCGGCGCCCTGCTCTACAGGACCCGGTCGGCGCGGGGGAGGGAGCGGACGGCGTACGCGACGGCCCAGCACAGCGGCAGGGCCAGGGCGCCGACAAGGGCGAACTTGACGGCCGCCGGGGCATGCAGCCAGCGGAAGGCGTACCCGAGCCCGACGAGCACGGCAGCGTGGGTGAGGTAGACGGCGAAGGCGTGGCGGGAGAGGAACCCGGCGGCGGGTCCCTGCCGGTTGAGACGTTCGCGGAAGAGCACGGTCAGACCGAGCACGAGACCGACGGCGAACGTCGACTCCCATGCGGCCGCGGCCAGCGACTGCCAGGTGCCGTGCCCGCCGAGCGTGCCCTCCTCGGCGGTGAGGACGACCGGAAGGTACGCAAGCGTCGCGGCGGTGGCGACGGCGAAGCCCACGCGGCCCGCGACGCGGGAGAGGGCCTGCGGCCAGCCACGGCGGTGGGCGAGCACGCCGAGAACGAAGAAACTCGCGTACTGCGGCAGGAAGCTGGGGGTGGGCAGGCCGAGGACGGGGACGTAGGTGCCGTCGGGTACGAGGCAGCGCCACAGGTACGCGGCGAGGGCGAGGGCGAGGGTGAAGGCGACGATGGCGAGGGGCCGCGGGGCCCGTGCCGTCCCGCGGCCGGCCGGTGCGGTGAGGTCGGGGAGGCGGCGTGCGCCGAGGCGGCGGACGAGGAGGTAGAGGACGGCGAACACGAGGAGGACCTCGACGAACCACATCGGGCCCGCGTCCCAGCTGCCCAGGTAGTAAGCCCAGTAGGGAAGGGATTCGCCGCGTTCGGCGAGAGTGGCCCGCATGTCCGCGTACCCGCCGAAGCCCGTGAGGGGACGTATCAGCAGAAGGAAGGCGAGCAGCGGAATGCCGAGCCGCTTGAGGCGGTCGCGGAAGAACGGCCGCGCGCCCTTGCGGTCGTAGGAGGCCGGTGTGAAGTACCCGGCGATCATGAAGAAGAAGCCCATGAAGAACGCCTGGTTGAACATCACGAAGACGTCCAGGAGCAGGCCGGAGCCGTCCTTGGCGGGCTCGGTGTAGTACCAGGCGGGGATGTTGCCGTAGGTGACGGCGGTGTGGTGCAGCACCACGAGCGCCGTCAGCGCGATACGCAGATTGTCGATGTAGAGCAGCCGGGCGCGCGCCGGTTTCTCGGTCGTCGGCTCGGGCTTCGGTTCGGGCACGGCCTTCACAGCCGTGCGGTCCAGGTCGTCCGTCATGAGTCTTCTCCCCGTTCGGTACATGTCAGTGGTGGTCCGTGCGCTCCGTGCGATCCGCGCGCGTGGCGTGCTCGAAGATGCCGGCGAGTTCGCGGGCGTAAGCGGCCAGGTCGTGCCCGGGATGAGCGCTCCAGTACGCGAACATGTTGTCGATCCCGGCTTGGAGGCTGACGGCCATGACGCGGACGTCGAAGGCGCGGAACTCGCCGCTCCGCTGGCCCTCCAGGAACACCTCCTCCAGCGCGACATAGAGCGGCTCGCTCGACGCGACGCCATAGCGCGGCGCCCCGTCGGCGGTGCGGAAGTGGCTGAAGATCTCGCCGAGCGCGGTGAGCTGGGTCCGGTGGCCGAGCATGTACTCGGCAACCGACTCGACATAGACGCGCAGCCACACGGTCGCCCCGGCCCGCTCGTCCAACCGGGCCCTGACAAAGGCGCCGATCTCCTCGTAGACCTGCTCGACGACCTGCTCGATCAACTCGCCCTTGCCCGCGAAGTGGTACGAGATCACGCCCTTGCTGATCCCCGCCCGCTCGGCGATCTGCGCCAGCGAAGCCTTCGCGAACCCCTTTGCCGCGATGGTGTCGACGGCGGCGTCGATGATCTGGGCGCGACGTGCCTTCTCGATGAACGAGCGCTCCGGCTCCTGCGACTTCCGCTCGTCCCTCCCGGCGTCGGACTGGCCGCCCGACTCATTTTTTGACCGCATGGCCAAAAGCTTAGCCATGCGGCCAACTTCCGTCCAGTTTGCTCATCTTGAACCGCTCGCCACCGACCCGGGCCCCCGACCCCGTCATCGCCTTCTTTGCCGCCCGCGGCCCGCGGGACCGCCCAGCCGTCGCCACCATCGAGCAACCGGCAGCTGCGGAGGCGGGCCGTCGACGGCACCTGGGAGCGGGTGTGCACCGCGCTGATGGCTCCGGCCGACGCGGCTTCCTCCGGTCCGCCCGGTAATCCGAACGGGAGGGCCTTTAGCCCCAGGTGAGCGGGTCGAGATGGAGACGGAAGCGCAGGCGGTCGTGGTCGAGGGCGATGCCGTACCTCTCGGCGAACGCCATGTCCGCGGCACGCGCCCGCTCCTCGTTCGGCCAGGTCTCCCGCGCGTTGGCGAGCAGCAGTGCCAGGTCGGCATGACGGTCGGCCGACCCGAGGCGGCCCAGGTCGATGAAGCCCGACACGTTCAGGGTCTGCGGTCCGGGACGATGTTGGGCAGGCGCAGGTCCCCGTGGCAGACGACCGTGTCGGCGGCCTCCTGGTCCCGCCGCCGCGCGATCTGCGGGCTGAGGCGGGCCGGCAACTCCGGCCGTGTCCGCAGCGGGTACGCACTTGGCGTACCGGGCGGCGTCCGCACTGCGAAAGACGGCGGCTCCCGACTCGCCGGTGGTGACGGGCAGCCAGTCGCCGTCGCCGTCACCCGCCCCGAGCAGCACCGGCGACAGGGTCCGCGGCCCGGGGCGATCGCGCGGAAGATATGGGCAGGAAGCCAGGGCGCATTACCGGGCGGCGAAGTTCCCCCTCACGATGCACTCCTGGCAGTTGGCCGAGATGCTGTTGGGCACAGGCGTGCCGGACGTCATCGAGGTGATCATTTACGAGTGGCTGGAGGACGCTGAGGAGGCCGGGACGTCGGACGTGCCGGTGACCGAGGACGAGCACCGCATCTTTCAGCTCGCCCTGGCCGAAATCGAGGAGTCTCGGAGCGTCAGGTAGTGGCCACCAGCAGATCCTCTCCGCTTGACGGGCGGAGGCCGTCGGCCCGATCGGCGAAGTAGCGTTCCGCGAGCACGCTCCCCGACACGTGGTGCGCGTCCTTGAAGCCGGCGCTGCGAGCCAGGACCAGCATCTCCTGCGGGGTGTAGAAGCTGATGAACGGCGTTCCGGCCGCTTGCGCCTGTGGTTTGGTCGCCTCGAGTGCGGAGCGATCGGCGTCATCGACGAGTTCGGTCGGCAGCATGAACGTCAGGGCGAGCGTCGAGCCGGGGGCGAGCCCGGCGAGCCGGCGCAGGGTCGCCGCGGTGGCGTCTTTGGTGAGGTACACGGTGACGCCGGTGCAGACGACGACCGCCGGCCGGCCGGGATCGAAGCCGGCCGCGGACAACTGCTCCCACCAGTCCGCGCCCGCCTCGAAGTCGACCGGCACCAGCCGCAGCCAGTCGGGGATCCCATGGCCGAGTTCGGTCAGCCGTCGGCGCTTCCAGGCCTGGGTGCCCGGCTGGTCGATCTCGAACACCCGTAGGCGGGAGGCGATCTCCGGCCTGCGCTGGGCGAAGGTGTCCAGCCCGGCCCCCAGGACGACGTACTGGGAGACGCCGTGGTCGGCCTGCTCGGCCACCAGGTCCTCGATGAAGCGCGCACGGGCCACAATCGCCGCCCGGAATCCGCTGGTGCCGCGCGGGTCCATGTCCGGGCGCCGCCGCCAGCCCTCATCAGGGGCCGCCAGCTGTAGCCCGACCTCGTCCTCGATCACGTGGGGCGGCGAGTCGACCTGCATGTGCATCGCCCGCCAGAGGGCGACCCGCACCGCGGTACTGTCCGGCCCCTCGTTCCGCTCGTCTGTCATGACATCCCCTCTCCTCACGGTCACTTCCTGGTCGGAGCCTGGAGGCTCCACAGGCGCCCGTCGGGGTCACGGACCGTCATCTCCGTGGTCCCGTAATGGGTGTCCTCGAACGGCGTGACCACCTCGACAGCGGGATCGGGGCGGAACGTCTCCGCATCGGCCACCTTCAGCACGATCTGCGTCTGGGGCTTCCGGTCCTCGGGGACCTCGGCGATGAACACGTAGGGACCGTCGCCGTTGCGGAGTTGGCCGGAGTTGTGGTCCGTCGAGAACTCCAACTCGAAGCCCAGGGCCTGGAAGAACTTCGCCGACCTGCCCCAGTTGTGGGTCTCCAGGAACACGGCCTCGATGCCTTCGGTCGCCATATCAGCTCTCCTTCTCGGACGATTGCTGCCGTTGACCATGGGTGTCGTCGAGGTAGGCGCGCAGGGCGGCTGCGACCAACGCCGAGAGGGACGAGCCCGACTCGATGGCGTGATATTTGACCTGCTTGATCAGTCCGACCGGCAAGTACACGTTGAACTGCTTGACCTCTTCGTCACTCACAGGGCGATGCTAGCAACCTAGTGAGCTAGCAAGCTAGTGTCTGGCCGCGTCAGTCAACGACCTTGCGCCCGACTGCGCGTGACAGCCTGCACCCATGAGTTATGACCTTGCAGTGTGGGAGGGCGCTCGCCCGGCGGGGGATGCCGTCGCGGGCCGGCTCTTCAGGGACATGTGCGACCGGTACAGCGACACCGAAGCGGAGCACGCACCGACGGACGGCATCGCCCGGTACGTCGCCGCGCTCCTGGAGCGATGGCCCGACCTCACGGAGGACGAGGACGACATCTCCCCGTGGTCCACCGGGCCGTTGATCAATGAGGCCAGTGGTCCGCTGCTCTACTTCCCCGTGCGCTACAGCATGGCCGAGGAGGCTTCGGCCTACGCCGCGGACGTCGCCGCATCGATGGGGCTTGTCTGTTACGACCCCCAGGCGCAGCGGCTCAGGTAGCCGGCCGGTGCTCCTACGGGCTGGGGCAGGTGACCTTCGCGGTGGAGTCGGCGATGGACGAGCTCGCCCGCCGGCTGGGGACCGAACCGCTGGTGTTCCGGGAGCGCAACATCATCGGCCCCGGCGAGCGCATGATTCAGCCCCGGTGCTCAGACGGCGGCGAGCGCGATCTCGGTCGACTTGATCAGTGCGGTGACTTCGACGCCGGCGGCCAGGCCCAGGTCCGTCACCGCGTCCTTGGTGATCGCGGCGGTCAGCTCCCCGCCCGCGACGGCGACCTTGACGCCGGCCATCGCGCCGCCGGTGGTGACGCCGGTGACGGTGCCGGGGATCCGGTTGCGGATGCTGACGCCGTCCACCGCACCGGTGGCGAGCGCGACCTCGGTGGACTTGATCAGGGTGCGCACCGCGGAGCCCTCCTCGATGCCGAGCTCCGTCACCGCCTCCAGGGTGATTGCGGCGGTGATCTCCTGGCCGCCGTCCAGACGGACCTTGACGGTCGCCATGACCTCGCCCGGGGTGACGGAGAGAACGGTGCCGGAAAATTGGTTACGGATGCTCAGGCTCATGGAAGTGCCTCACCGGGAAAGAGAAAAGCCGGGGTGGAATGTCGCGGTTTCCCTGCTCTGTCAGCTGCACTCTAATCACCCGCCGCCCCGCCGTCCGGGCACGCATGACAGGCGTCAGGGGGATATCCGAAGGCGCCTGGAAAACTGGAAAACGGAGGTGCGGGGGAATTCCCTCGAAGCATGCGGATGGCCGGCCGGTCGGACGGCGGCCTTTCGTTCCTTCCTCCAGGGGGCCTGGCATCTGCCATATAGCTTCGCCTGAAGGATTGCAAATGCGAGCTGATACTGCATATCTTGTCGCACATGCAGTCCTATACCATCGGCCAGGCGGCGCGGCTGCTGGGCGTCAGCCCGGACACCGCCCGCCGCTGGGCGGACGCCGGCAAGGTCGCGACCCATCGCGACGACGGCGGCCGCCGCCTCATCGACGGCCGTGATCTGGCCGCCTTCTCCATCGAGGTGGCGCAGAACGGCACCGGTGAGGACGACGCCTCGTACACCTCCGCGCGCAATGCCTTTCCGGGCATCGTCACCGCCGTCAAGCTCGGTGATGTCGCCGCCCAGGTCGAGATCCAGGCCGGTCCGCACCGCCTGGTGTCCCTGCTGACCCGGGAAGCGGTGGAGGAACTGGGCCTGGAGGTCGGCATGCAGGCCACCGCCCGCGTGAAGTCCACCAGCGTGCACATCGACCGGACCTGACCCACGCGGCCGGACCCCAGCCGATCCGCAACCACCGTCCCCACCGGCCGGCTGCCTCACACCAGCGGCGTCGCCCGTGCACGGCGCGGCTTTTCCCATTTGCCCGGACGACACGCGTCGTCCCGCGTTCCAAGGAGTCCCGCCACATGTCCCAGCCCTTCTCCGGACGCCGCGCCGCCGCCGCGCTCGTGACCGCCGCCCTCCTCGTACCGCTCTCCGCCTGCGGCGGCAACGACGACAGCAAGAAGGACGCGGGCAGCGAGAAGTCCGGCCGCGCCGCCCCCAAGGCGGACCTCACCGTGCTCGCCGCCTCGTCGCTGACCGATGTCTTCAAGAAGGCCGGCGCGGTGTACGAGAAGGAGCACCCGGGCACGAAGGTGAACTTCTCCTTCGCCGGCTCCCAGGAACTGGCCGCCCAGGTCAAGGAGGGCGCGCCCGCCGACGCCGTGGTCACCGCCGACACCAAGACCATGGACGGAATGAAGGTCGACGTCGGCACGCCCACCGTCATCGCCAAGAACCGCCTGGTCATCGCGACCGGCGAGGGCAACCCGAAGAAGATCGACAACCTCAAGGACCTCGCCGACAGCAAGCTGAAGGTCGTCCTCGCCGCCTCCGAGGTGCCGGTCGGCCGCTACGGCCAGCAGGTCCTGGACGCCCAGAAGCTGAAGGTCAAGCCGGTCTCGCAGGAGCCCAACGTCCGCGCCGTGCTCAGCAAGGTCGAGCTCGGCGAGGCCGATGCCGGCCTCGTCTACAAGACGGACGCCGCCACCGCACCCAAGAAGGTCGACGCCGTCGACATCCCCGACGCACAGAACGCCGTGGCCTCTTACCCCGCCGCGACCCTGAAGGCCTCTCAGCACCAGGCCGCCGCGGCCGCATTCGTGAAGTGGCTGAGCACGCCCGAGGCGCAGAAGATCCTTCAGCAGGCCGGCTTCCAGAAGCCGTGACCCGGTGCGGCGCGCACGGACCGTCCGGCTCGGGGGAGCGGCCCGGCCCGTGCGCGCCGCCGTACACCGGCCCGGCCCGCCCCGATCCCAGGGACCCCGATGAGAAGCCCCCGCACGCTCGCCCCGCCCCCGGCCGGCAGGCTCCGCGCGCCCGGTACCCGTACCCCTCTCGCGCTGGCCGTGCCCGCGCTGGTCGCCATCGCGTTCCTGCTGATGCCGCTGGTCGGCGTCCTCGCCCGCACCCCCTGGAACGACCTCGGCACCCATCTGACCAGCCCGGACGTCCTCGAAGCGCTCCGGCTGTCGCTGCTGGTCTCGTTCTGCGCGCTGGGGCTGTCGCTGCTGCTGGGGGTGCCGCTGGCCTGGCTGCTGGCGCGGGTCGGCTTCCCCGGCAAGGCGCTGGTCCGCTCGCTGGTGCTGCTGCCGATGGTGCTGCCGCCGACCGTCGGCGGTGTCGCGCTGCTCCTCGGCTTCGGCCGCCGCGGACTGCTCGGCGGCTGGCTGGAGAACACCTTCGGCATCGTGCTGCCGTTCCACACCTCCGGCGCGGTGGTCGCCGCCACCTTCGTCGCGATGCCCTTCCTCGTCATCAGCCTGGAGGGCACGCTCGCCGGACTCCGCACGAGCTACGAGGAGACCGCGGCCTCCCTCGGCGCCTCCCCCGTACGGGTCTTCTGCACCGTCACCCTCCCCATGGTCGCCCCCGGCCTCGTCGCCGGTGCCGCGCTGACCTGGGCCCGCGCGCTCGGTGAATTCGGCGCGACGATCACCTTCGCCGGCAATCTGCCCGGCACCACCCAGACCCTGCCGCTCCAGGTCTATCTGCTGCTCCAGGGCTCCCCGGAAGCGGCCACCTCGGTCTCGCTGCTGCTGCTCGTCATCGCCATGGCCGTGCTGGTCGCTCTGCGCGGCCGCTGGACGGGCGGCACCACCGACCGCGCGGCCCGCCCCGTCCGCGCCGGCGATGACACCGCCCCGGCGTCGCCGCCCGCCACCGGCATCGAGGAGCCCGTCACTGTGTCCGTGGCGCCCCGGGAACGCTGGCCGCTGCACGCCGAGGTCACCGGCTTCAACGAGCTGACCCTGGACGCCGGTCCGGGCACCACCATCGCCGTCGTCGGCCCCAACGGCGCCGGCAAGACCACCCTGCTGCGCGCCCTGCTCGGCCTCACCCCACGCGCCCGCGCCACGCTGCGCCTCGGCGACACCGACGTCACCACGCTGCCCCCGCACCGCCGCGGCGTCGCCTGGGTCCCCCAGGACGGCGCACTCTTCCCGCATCTGTCGGCCCTGAGCAACACCGCCTACGGGCTGCGCGCCCAGGGCACCCCGCGCGCCGAGGCCCGCCGCGCGGCACAGCTCTGGCTCGACCGGCTCGGCGTCGGCCCGCTCGCGCACCGCAAGCCCGCCCAGCTCTCCGGAGGGCAGGCCCAACGCGTCGCACTGGCAAGGGCGTTGGCCGCCCGCCCGCGTCTGCTGCTGCTCGACGAACCGCTCGCCGCGCTCGACCAGACCACCCGCGCCCACGTCCGCCATACCCTGCGCGGCCATCTCGCGGGCTTCGGCGGCGTCTGCCTGATCGTCACCCATGACCCTGTCGAGGCGGTCTCGCTCGCCGACCGCGTCCTCGTCCTCGACGACGGCCACGCCCTCCAGGACGCGCCGCCCGCCGAGGTCACCCGGCACCCGCGCTCCCCCTGGGTGGCCCGGATGCTCGGCCGCAACGCCTGGCCGGGCACCGCCACCGGCGACGGACTTGCGCTCACCGGCGGCGGTCACCTCGTCGCCGCCGACCGGCTCCCCGACGGTGCCAGGGCACTGGCGATCATCGCCCCCGAGGCGGTGTCCCTGCACCTGGACAAGCCCACGGGCAGCCCCCGCAACGTCTGGCCGGGCACCGTCCGGGAGATCACCTCGGCGGGCAGCCGGCTGCGGGTCCTCGTCACCTCGGACGAGGCCCCCGACCTGGTGGCTGAAATCACTCCCTCGGCGGCCCTCGAACTCGGCCTGGCCGACGGCGTGTCCGTCTGGACCAGCGTCAAGGCCACCGAGGTCTCCCTCGTGACGCTCTGAGCGCCGGGGCGGCCCTGAGCGTCGGGGCCGGGCCGCCCCGTCAGTGCGGCGTGGCCACCGGCTCCAGGACGAACACCGGGATCCGGCGGTCCGTCTTCTGCTGGTAGTCCGCGTAATCGGGGTACGCCTCGACGGCGCGCACCCACCACAGGGCCTTCTCCTCGCCGGTGACCTCACGGGCCGTCATGTCCTGGCGCACCGGGCCGTCCTGGAGCTCCACCCGTGGATCGGCCACCACGTTGTGGTACCAGACGGGGTGGCGGGGTGCGCCTCCCATGGAGGCCACCACGGCGTACGTCCCGTCATGCTCCACCCGCATCAGCGGGCTCTTGCGGATCTTTCCGCTCTTCGCGCCCCGGGTGGTCAGGACCACGACCGGCAGCCCTCGCATCGTGGTGCCTTCTTCACCACCCGAGCTCTCGTACAGCTCGACCTGATCGCGCACCCACTGCTCCGGGCTGGGCTCGTACTCACCCTGAAGAGGCATAGCGTCCGTCCCCTCGACGACGACAAGCGTGGCGTCGGCCGCCTCGGGGCATGCGTGCCGCCCACGACCGACCTGATCTACGCTCAACAAACGTAGCGGGGGGAGTCTTCCCGGCAGCGCCGTCCGGCCGCGCGGTGCGGTGACCGTACGGCCGGCACGTGACCGGTGCCGGACCGCCTGCCGGCAGGCCCGGCGGGCGGTCCGGTCGTCAGGACACCGGTTCCGCCGCCCGTCGGCTGCGGCGGTGCTGTTCGGCCCAGTTCGTCAGCGCGGCGCCACATGCGTGGTCGAGATGGCGCAGCCCGCTCAGATCGAGCTCCACATCCCGGTCGGCGGGCAGCCCCTCGAGCTGGTCGAGGATCTTGGGCAGCCGCAGGAACGTGGCGTTGCCGACGGCGCTGACGAGCACCGGCTCGTCCTCGTCGTCCGGGGTGTGGATGTCGAGGTGGACGTGGGAGGTCTCCCATGCCGTCTTCGCGATGGCCATCAGCAGGCCGATGAGGACGCCCTCGAACATATTGACCGTCACGATCGCGAGCGCCGTGACCAGGAGAACGACGGCCTCACCACGGTGTTCGCGCCACAGCGGCCGCAGCTCCTTGAACGGGATGAGCTTGCAGCCCGCATGGACCAGTACGCCCGCCAGTGCGGCCACCGGCACCACACCCAGCGCGGCCGGGAACGCCGCGGCGAACACCAGCAGCCAGACGCCGTGCAGCACCCGCGAGGCCTTGGTCTTCGCGCCCGCCTGGACGTTGGCCGCACTGCGGACGATGACGGCGGTCATCGGCAGAGCGCCGAGGATGCCGCAGACGGCGTTGCCCGCGCCCTGGGCCATCAGCTCCTTGTCGTAGTCCGTGCGCGGTCCGTCGTGCAGCCGGTCGACCGCGGCGGCGCTGAAGAGGGACTCGGCGGACGCGATCAGCGCGAAGGCGAGGACCGTGCCGAGCACACCGATCTCGGTGAGCCGGCCGAGGTCGGCGAGGCCGGGCGGCTGGATGGCGTCCAGCAGCCCGCTGACCTGGACCCGTGCGACGGGCAGGTCCAGTGCCCATACCGCGGTGGTGGCGAGCGCCACGGCGGCCAGCGGTGCGGGGAGGACCCGCGCGGCGCGCCGCCAGCGCGGCCACAGCACCAGGACGGCGATGGTGCCGGCACCGATGGCGAGCGCGGCCAGTGCGGTCCCCGACCCCACGGTGGAGGCGACCAGGCCCGGCATTCCGCCGATGTTGGCGAGTCCGCTGCCGGGCGCCTTGGCGTCCGCGAGGGCGTAGAGCTGTCCGGCGATCAGGACCAGGCCGATGCCGGCCAGCATGCCCTGGACGACGGCGACCGAAATGGCCCGGAACCAGCGCCCCAGCTTCAGCGCGCCCATGGCCAGTTGGAGTGCGCCGGCCGCCAGTACCAGCGCGCCGAGCGCGCCGATGCCGTACTCCTTGACGGCTTCGAAGACCAGCACCGTCAGACCGGCCGCGGGGCCGCTGACCTGAAGGCTGCTGCCCGGGAGCAGGCCGGTGAGCAGCCCGCCGACCACGCCGGTGACGAGCCCCAGCTCGGCCGGGACCCCGGAGGCGACGGCCACCCCGACGCACAGCGGGACGGCCACGAGGAACACCACGAGGGAGGCGGTGAAGTCCGCCCGGAAGGAGGTGAATCGCTTCATGAGGTGCACGCCCGCCTTCACAGCGGGAGGAACAGATCGGAGGCCGGGTGATGCGCGGCCACCATGCCGGTGTGCACTTCGTAGAACCAGCCGTGCAGATTCACCTCGCCGGCGGCGAGCCGCTCCTGTACACAGGGGTAGCCGCGCAGCCGGTCGACCTGTTCGCGCACATGCTGCTGGACCGCGGCGGAGACCGTCGGTTCCTCGTCCTTGGGCAGCTGGTCGGACAGCTGCTGCGCCAGCCAGTCCCGTACGGCAGGTGCGCCGGTCAGGTCCTCGCCGCGGGCTCGGGCGCCGACCGCGCCGCAGTGCGAGTGGCCGCACACCACGATGTCGGCCACGCCCAGGACGCGCATCGCGTACTCGATGGTGGCGGCTTCCGCGCAGGCGGCCATGTCCTCGCGGTAGACCGGCACGGCGTTGCCGGCGGTCCGCAGTTCGAACAGTTCGCCGGGCCGCGCCCCGGTGATCAGGGACGGGACGACCCGCGAGTCGGAGCAGGTGATGAACAGAGCGAGTGGGGACTGTCCGTCCGCGAGCCGGCCGTACGTCTCCTGTTCCTCTCGCCGGTCGGCAATACGGGCCGTCAGGCCCCGGGCATGCTGAATGAAGGTCTCCATGAGGAGGTCTCCTGCTGATGAGTGGTGCCACGGTGGGGTGGTGGCGCGAATGTGCAAGGTGCGGTTGGTGGTGCAGGCCACCACGCCGCTCTCAGCAGCGGAAGACGCAGTGCAGGACGGGGATTTCGGCCGGTCTGGAGGCGGCCTTGGTGGTGCTGCCGGCCGACGGGGCGCCGGATGACATCGCGGCTACGGGCAGCTTGACGCCCTCGCCGAACGGCGGGAGCGGCCGGCCGATGTGCTGGGGAATGCCGACGGAGAGCCGGGCGGTACGCCGCGGCTGGCCCCGCTCGGCCTCGCGCTTGGCCTTCTGCTCGGTGCCGTCATGGTCCGGCTCGGCGGCCGGCGGTGCGCTCGCGGACTTCACGGACGACGGGGCGGTGAACGCGCTCTTCGCGGCGCCGGAAGCCGTCGCCGCACCGCCCAGCAGGAATCCCAGAACCACCATGAGGGCGGTGAGGGACGTGCGGCACAGGCGCAGCGCCGGTATGCCCGGTATGCAGGTGTCCTTCCGCATCTTCGTCCCCCGTGGGTCGTCCACACGATTCCACTCTGCCCTCACAGTGCAGCACCCAGGTTTCGGGCGTGATAACGAGAAATGACGCCAAGTTTCAAGATTTCCTTCAAAGGATGCCGGGAACATCCGTTGTGCGAACGGACGTTCACATCTGTTCCGTTTCCTTACGGGCCGTGGGGGCGGTGGCGGTGTGCGCGGGGCGGCGGACCGCCCAGACGAGGACGGGGAGGACGGCCAGCGCGAGAATCCCGCCGGCCAGCGCCAGCGTCGGGTAGCCGCCCAGGACGACGACCAGACCCGAGGCCATGCCCCCGGTGGCACCCGCGAGGGCGATGCCGACGTCCACCAGGCCCTGCGCCGACGCGCGACGGGCGGGCGGCAGCGCGTCGGTGACCAGGGCGGTGCCGCTGACCAGCCCGAAGTTCCAGCCGATGCCGAGCAGCACCAGTGCCGTGGCGAGCGCGGGAACGGAGTGCGGGGGCGCCACGGCGGCGAGGACCCCGGCGGCCAGCAGGACCGGACCGGACGCGCCGGCGATCCACCGCCGGCCGATCCGGTCGACCAGCAGCCCGGTGAGCGGGGAGGGCAGGAACATCGCTCCGACATGGAGGGCGATGACCAGTCCGGACGCCTGGGTGCCATGGCCGTGCGCCTGCATGTGGACGGGCGTCATCGTCATGATCGCGATCATCACGAGCTGGGTGATGATCATGATCGTGGTGCCGGTGACCACCCCGCGCCGGTCGGGTCGTTCGTCCGGGCGGCCGTCGGCGTCGCCCGCCGTACTCCCCGCCGCCACCACGGCCTGTTCCGCGGCCAGCCTCTCGGCCAGCCGCAGCGGATCGGGCCGCAGCAGCACGGCCAGGGCGACCGCGGCGGCCCCGAACGCGGCGACGGCCAGCAGAAACGGCCCGGCGAGCCGGGGGATGCCCCAGGAGTGTGCGACCTCTCCCGTAAGGGTCACCAGATTGGGGCCGATCACCGCGCCGAGCGTGGTGGCGAAGAGGACGGTGCTCACCGCCCGCCCGCGCCGTGCGGGCGAGGCCAGATCCGCACCCGCGTAGCGTGCCATCAGATTGGTCGAGGTGCCGGCGCCGTAGACCAGCAGGGACCCGAACAGCAGTACCGCACTGCCGAGGGCGGCCGCCACCACGACCCCGAGGCTGCCGAGCGCGCCGACGGCGTACCCGAGCGCAAGACCGGGGCGCCGGCCGTGGCGCCGGCAGATCTGGCCGATGCCGACGGCGCCGAGCGCGGCCCCGGCGGTGAACAGCGCACTGGGCACGCCCGCCAGGCCGGTCGAGCCGAGCATGTCCTCGGCGAGCAGCGCGCCGACGGTGATTCCCGCGGCCAGGCCCGCGCCGCTGAGGATCTGGGAGAAGACCAGGACGGCCAGAATCCGCCGCTGTTCTGGCACCTCGTGGATGGCCGGGGCAGCGTTCCGAGCCGTCATGATTCCTCTTCCTCCGAGCCGGTATCGATCGCTGAGCCTTCAGGCCGCCACCGGTTCCAGCGCGGCGATATCCGCGAGCGACAGCCCCATCTGCTCATGGAGGAACCGCACGATGGTCCAGTGCGGCAGCGCACCCTCGTCGAACGGGCCGAATTCCTCGCAGTACAGCGGAACCCAGCGCAGTGCCTCTTCGAGTGCCTGCTCGCGGCCCGGCTCCTGCTGGTAGTCCTCGTAGGCGATGCTGCGGTGTTCGATGAAGAAGTGCCCCGGCAGCCGTTCCTCGCACAGCGCCCGGTATTCGCGGGTCTGGAGGATGAGGTAGTGCCAGATCTCGTCGATGTCCTGTTCGACCGGCAGGAACAGGCCGCCGAGCCGGTCGTGGTGCCGGGAGACGAGATAGAGGTAACGCAGACACTCGGTGACCTGGCGCTCCACGAAATCGCGTGGTGCGGCGCTCTTGTCGTCGAAGTGCGTCACCACCTCGGTGTACAGCGCGTCACCGAGCAGGTTCTTGAGATCGTCGGGGGATATCCGCGGCGGGGTGGTCATGCCTCTCCTGTCCGGGGGAGCAGATGTCGCGTGGGTCGGGGTACCCGGTGGGTCGGTCGGATGCCCGCTGGCTCAGGTCTCGCTCGTGAGCCAGGCGTACTTTCCCGACTTCCCGATGGGGATATGCGCACGGTGGGCGAGCCGGCAGCGTCGCCCGGTCAGTTCGCCGATGCTTTCCTCCAGCGCCGCGGCTTCCGTGGGTTCGACGGGTGTGCCGTGGAACGTCGTGTACACCAGCTGCGCCTCGGAATCGCCGGTCAGCCGCAACTGGTACACAAAGACCTGTGAGGACGTCTCACCGATGCACCGGTCGAGGTCGCCCTGTGCGACGGGCCCGTGCGGAGTGCTGAGCAATTCCTTTTCCCGGCCGCAGAATTGGGAGATTTCGCCGGGGTCCGGCGTCCCGTCCAGCGTGCGCACACAGTCCCCCGAGCGGTACCGCACCAGCGGCATATGGGGATTGCGCACACTCGTGACGATCAGCTGGTAGATCGTGCTCCCTGCGGTGACCGGGTGGAGTTCGACGCTCATCTTGTCGAGATGCGGCCAGTAGGTGCCGCGGCGGTCGCTGTAGTAGAGATAGCCGAGCTCGGTGCTGCCGAACAGGTCGATGACCGGGCAGGCGAAGTGCTGGTGCAGAAAGCGCCGGACGTTGACCGGTGTGTATTCGTAGGCGTGGATGATGCTGGCGGGCGGCGGGAAGCCGTCCCACAGCCCCCACTCGCCGACCTTCCGCAGCAGATGCGCCAGGTGATATCCGGAGCAGTCGAGGTGGTACCAGCCGCGCGGGTGCGTCCGCGCGGCGGTCCGGATCTCCTGGAGCATGCGTGCCACCTCGTCGCGGTCCCACAGCGCCGGATCGAGCCGCAGATTGAGATAGCAGGTACGCGCATCGAGCTGCCGGTCCTCGAGGGCGGGCACCGGCGCCGGCACGGTTCCGCGTCGTGCGGCATTGACCCGCGCCACATGTTCCGTCGCCAGCACCGTGGTCAGCGAGACCCGCCGGCAGCCCGATTCCCAGGTGTCTGCGATATCGGGGTGTTCGCGCCACAGCCGGTAGTAGGAGTGCAGCAGGAAATACGGCGGCCGGATGATCTGCATCCGGGCGTGATGGGTGCCGGTGGAGAGGACGAACTCGGCTTCGCCGTTCTCCAGCGCCGCGGCCAGCCGGGGCGTCATCCAGTTGTCGGGGAAGCCGCGCGCGATCTCCGGCTTGTCGAGCAGGGGGAAGTGGCCCTTCGCCAGCGACTCGCGGTAGATCGGAATGTCGCGGATCTGCTCGATGACCTCGGCGGTCGGCTGACCATCCATGGAATCCTCGTCCTTGCTCGGAATGCGGTGCCCACAAGGGAATTCGGGGAGCGGTGCCCGGGACGGGCCGGTGCCCGGGAGCGGGCGGGCGGCCCGATCGTGGTGTGCGCCGCCCGCCCGCTCCGGGCCCCTGAGGGTGCGAGGGTCAGGAGATACAGCCGGCCTTGGGCGCGGCGCTGATGCAGCCCGCCTTCGGCGCCGCGCTGATGCAGCCGTTCTTCGCCGCCTGCTGGGCGGAGTTGGCCGCGAGCCAGTTCTGCCAGACGTTGTCCTGAGCCATCTTCTTGATGAGCTGCTCCATGGGAACCTCCGATGAGAGTGCGGAAGAAGAACCGGGCATACGGCGCTGACCAGCGCTGATGCCACAGCACTGAAGGTAAAAGTATGACCAAGTGAATGTCAATTAAGGGCAATGTCGCCGTCTCGGGAAGCGTGCCCGGCGCGCCAACTTTGGCGGGATTCCGACGAGATGATCTCCATCCGGAACCAAATGACGATCCGTCAGAGGGAGTGTCGGAGGGAGCGCGGGGCGGGCCGGCCTCCCGGCGCCCCGTTGCGCCGCCCGGCGGCCGTCGATCGGGTGACCCGTAGCGCGGCTCCGGAGCCGGACGGCAGCCCGTGGGGGACGATCGCGATCAGTTACCCGCTGACCGGTCCGAGCTCCTGGGGAGTCCGCTGTGCGCATTCTGCTCATCGCCGGCGCGTTCAACAGCCTGACGCAGCGTGTATACGCCGAACTCGGTGAGAGAGGGCACCACCTGAGTGTGGAGCTGGTGACGCGGGAGACGCCGCTCCCCGAGGTCGTACGCCGTCATTCGCCCGACCTGATCGTGGCACCGATGCTCAAGACGGCCGTGCCCCGCGAGGTGTGGTCCGCCTGCACCTGCCTGATCGTGCACCCCGGCCCCGTCGGTGACCGTGGCCCGTCCACGGTCGACTGGGCCGTGCATCTGGGTGCCGGGCGGTGGGGGGTCACGGTCCTCCAGGCCAATGACGAGATGGACGCCGGTGATGTCTGGGCCGCGGCCGACTGCCCCGTCCCCGAGGTGGGCAAGTCCGACCTGTACCGCAACGAGATCGCCGATGCCGCGGTCGAGGCCGTTTTGTCGGCCGTCGCGCGCGTGGCGTCCGGCACCCACCGCCCGCAGCCGCAGACCGCCCTGCCCGACGCCGCGAGGTCCGGCCGGCCCCGGCCGCCCTTCCGCCAGGACCTGCGCCGCATCGACTGGCGGTCCGACCCCACCGACACCGTCGTACGCAAGCTGCGCGCCGCCGACTCGCAGCCCGGTGTGCGCGATGAACTCCTCGGTGACATCTGGCATTTGCACGGAGGCCACCCCGAGGACACCCTGACGGGCCGGCCGGGCGAGCTGCTCGCCACCCGGTGTGGCGCGATCTGCCGGGCGACGGCCGACGGCGCGGTATGGATCCCGGAACTGCGGCCGCCCCGCGCACCGGGGGAGCCCGGCACCCTCAAGCTGCCCGCCACACTGGCGCTGGGCGACCGTCTCCCGCCGCTCCCCGAGGTCCCCGCCCCGCTCGACCCCGGCGACGGCCCCCGTACCTGGAGCGACATCCGCTACCGCGAGGACGGGGCGGCCGGCTTCCTGGAGTTCTCCTTCCCCGGCGGCGCGATGAGCACCGGCCACTGTCGCCGCCTGCTCGCCGCCTACCGCCACGCCTGTGCCCGGCCGACCTCCGTGCTGGTCCTCGGCGGCCGACGGGACTTCTTCTCCAACGGCATCCACCTCCATGTCATCGAGGCCGCCGCCGACCCCGCCGAGGAGTCCTGGGCCAACATCAACGCCATGGACGACCTGGTGCATGCCGTCCTGACCACCACCGACCGGCTGGTGGTCGCCGCGCTCGGCGGCAACGCCGCGGCGGGCGGGGCGATGCTGGCCCTCGCCGCCGACGAGGTGTGGTGCCGCTCGGCCGTGGTGCTCAACCCCCACTACCGGCTGATGGGGCTCTACGGTTCGGAGTACTGGACCTATACGCTGCCCGGCCGGGCAGGCCCCGAGGTGGCCGGGCAGCTCACCGCCCGCGCCCTGCCGATGACCGCCGCGGCAGGTGCGCGGCTCGGCCTGGTCGACCGGATCATCGACTGCCCCGCGCAGGACTTCGCCGCGCAGACCGGCCGGCTCGCCGCCCGGCTGGCGTCGGCGCCCGCGACCCAGGCCCGTATCGCCACGAAGAAGGCCGCCCGGGAACGCGACGAGGCGGAGCGGCCGCTCGCCGCCTACCGGGAGCACGAACTGGACCGGATGCACCGCATCTTCTTCGACCCGGACGAGCCCTATCACGCCCTGCGCCGGGCCTTCGTGCGCAAGGACGCCGCGGCCGCCACCCCCTCCTACCTGAACTCCCCGCCCGTCGGGACATGAGGAGCGCTGGCCCGGCCTCCCGGTGAGCGAGGGGACGGCCGGTGGGACGAAGCATCCCGCCGACCCGGGGCCGGGCCGGCGGCCGAAGTCCGTCGGCCACCGGCCCGCTGTGCGTGCGTCCGCAGCGGCCCGGCGTCAAGCGGGGCTGCGCGCCGGCCGCCGGCGCGGGGTCTTCACGTAGTCGGCAGGTACTTGTATCCGATGCCGAAGACGGTGCTGATGGTGTCGCGCAGGCCGGGCCCCAGGCGCCGGCGCAGACGCGCGATGTGGACATCGACGGTGCGGGTGCTGGACTGGCAGCTGGGCCAGACCGCGGCCATCAGCTGTTCCCGGGTGAAGGCGCGCTGAGGATGCAGCACGAGGTGCGCCAGCAGATCGAATTCCAGCCGTGGCAGATCGAGTTGGCGGCCTCTGAGGAAGACCGTCCGGGCCGCGGTATCGATACGGATCTGCTCCGGCCGGGCCTGGCCGGCCGTCGGCTCCGCGAGGCGGGACGATTCCTCGCCGGCCGGCGCCAGGATGATGTGGACCTCGTCGGACGGCAGCCGGTGCACCGATACGGGTTCCAGGTCGTGCAGGGTCAACTGCCACTTGCCGTCGGGTAGCCGGTCGACCGCCAGGGGTGGCCCTTCGCCGGGCCCGGCTATGAGCGGCCGGACGACGTCGGCGCCCGGACGCAACGCAAGCGGGGTCGTCGAGGAGTTCATAAACATGATCTGGGCCCATTCCTCTTGCAAAGCAGGCGTGTACGGACAGACATGGCGGTGCTCGACGTTCAAGGGTGCTGAGTGCTGCGCAGCGATCGCGGCGCAGTGCGGTGGTGAGGCGGGGTGGCGACCACGCACTTGTGGTGCAGGTGCGCCCATCGGGGGCGATCGCTCCGCTCGTACCGCAAGAACGCTCGCGCCCATGCCCGTACCCAGCCGTGACGTGGTGTGAAGTCACGGCCTCCGGTCCAGACGAACGCTACATGTGATCGCGCGGTTCCGGAAAGTAGCATCCGCTAATTCGGTTGCTCTTGAGCCGATTTCATGTTTGCGCGTCGTCGACTCCGGTGGCGGATCGGCCTGTTGGGTCGGGCGGCCGCCGTTTCCCGCGACAAGTGCCTTGAGAATTCATTGAATGTTGTCGGTCCGGGTGCCCGCGGTGCTGTGGCGGGGCGGTGAAGGCCCCACTGGCGGGTCGGGGTCGGCCGCGCGGGGCGGCGCACGTCCCTCGGGGTGCACGGTTGCGGTCGCTGCGGGCGGCGCGCCCGCTCGTCCGGGCCCTGTGCCGCGATCCGACCGGCATGGCCGGAAAGCGTCCGTGAACTGGCCGAGGGCGGTGCGCTGTTGTGGGGCCGGCCCGGTCCGGACGGGAGGTCGTGCCGGGGATGGCGGGGGTGTGGCGCCCTTGTGGCCGAAGCGCCGGCTTCCATGGAAACGGTGGATACGGAGGGGTAATCAGCGACGATGTCCAGTTGTGAAGGCCCCGTGAGCATGTGAATATGCCAAATAAATGCGCGATGGTGGACGGAGTCGCAAAGTGGAGATGTTCGGTCGGCGGGGTCAGAAGTTGTTTCCTTTTCAATCTCATCGAGACTAAAAGGTGCGGAACCAGATATTCCAGGCTACTTGTTTTCGCAATGAGTTGAGGGTGAGTAGGGTGTGGCCCGCTGTCACTTGACCGGTGGCAGGGATCCGGCTGAATTCGGCGCAGCCGGAATCCGGTGTGGGGGATGACGCCTTCGTGACCGGGAGGGGACCATGGCGGCCGGCTCTTTCGAGGGGCAGTACGTGTGGAGTCCGGCTGCCGATGACCGGGCGCTGGCGCGCGCGTGTATGGACGTACGGACCGGACGGTACTTGAGCGCGCACGAGGCGCTGAAGGAAGCCCGGGAGGATTTCGAGGTGCGCGCCCACCGGTCCCTGGTACTGGCGTCCGTGGCGGCCGACTCGGACCTGGCGGAGCGCTGGCTGGCCGAGGAGCCGGGCCCCGAGGCCGCGTTGCTCTGGGCCCGGGTGGCGATGCTCCGTGCCCTGCGGATGGCCGATTCCGGTGACCGGCGGCAAGGCGCTCTGGCCCGGATAGCGCAGTCGGCATGCGAACGGGCTGCGAAGCTGCTCCCCAAGGACCCCACCCCCTGGGTGGCGCAGCTGGCGCTGACACGCCTCGACCGCCCGCAGGACCCCGCGCCGAAAGGGCTGCTGACCGCGCCGGCCGGGCCCTGGTACCTCTTCGCCCATATCCTCCGGCTCGACCCCTGGCACCGCGAGGCGCACCACCGCTTCCTGTCGTTCTTCTTCACCCGCTACGGCGGTTCGTCCGGCGCGAGCTGGGACGTTGCCGCGTTCCTGAGCCAGCGGGCCCCGGCCGCCTCGCCGCTGCGGCTGCTGCCGCTGGTGGCGCTGGTCGAGGACTACAACCCGTCCGAGCTGCTCGCGGACCGCACCTGGGAACAGCCCCAGTGGATCGCCACCGCCATGGGCAACTACCGGAACTGGCTTCCGCAGGTGGCCGGTTACCGTTTCACGCCGGTGCTGGATCTGGCCTATCTGGCGCATGCGCTGTTCATGGCGAAACGTGAATTCGAAGCGCGGGAAGTCTTCACGGCCATGGGGCCTTACGCCTCGCGTATGCCCTGGAGTGCCTTCGGTGATCCCGAGGAGCAATTGACCAGAGCCAGACGCTCCTGCGGCCTTCCCGTTCCCCATGACGGCTGATGCACGATGATTTCTCCTCCGCATGGGATGCATCGCCGTGAAAAGGCCCACTTATTCCGCCTCGCCCGTTGGATCAGCACCACCCGATCCATTTTCCCTCCGGTTCCCCAGAAAGGCTTTGGTTGTGTCCGAGCGTACGTCCCCAGCTCGCTCGAAAACCCCCCACGCGGCAGATCCCGGCACACTCGACGATGACGCCACGCTCCACGCCATGGGCTACCCGCGGAAACTCACCCGCAGATTCCGCGCGTTCGACAATTTCGCCATTTCCTTCACCATCATCAACATCATCTCCGGGATCTTCTCCTCCTTCGGCTTCGGTCTGAACGCCGGCGGCCCGCGGATCCTGGTCTTCGGCTGGATCGGTGTATCGATCATGGTGCTGTTCGTCGGCGCCGCGATGGGCGAGATCGCCTCCGCCTACCCGACCAGCGGAGCGCTCTACTTCTCGGCGGGCAAGCTGGCCAAGCGGCACAAGGGTGCCTGGTCCTGGTACACGGGCTGGCTGAACTTCGTGGGCCAGGTCGGCGGCACCGCCGCCACCAACTTCGCCGCCGCCACCTTCATCCAGGCATTCATCGCCATGCAGTGGCCGTCCTACGAACCGACACCGCAGCAGACGGTCGGCATCACCGCGGCCATCCTTCTCCTCCAGGCGCTGGCCAACACGTATACCGTGCGGCTGGTCGCCCTGGTGAACCGCATTTCCGTGTGGTGGCTGCTGGTCGGCATGGTGGTGATCGTCGGTGCACTGACCGTGATACCCGACCAGCACCAGTCGCCTTCGTTCGCGATGCACTTCGTCAACAACACCGGCTTCACCCATGCGATTTACGGCGGAATGCTGGGTCTGCTCGTCACCAGCTGGACCTTCACCGGCTTCGACGGCAGCTTCCACATGTCTGAAGAAACGGTGAAGGCCACCGTCAATGCGCCCAGGGGCATCATGCGGGCGATCAGTTACTCCGCGATCACCGGACTGATCCTCATGCTCGCGCTGGTGTATGCGATCCGTGACTACGGTCACGCCGCGAGCGCCGAGGCGCCGCCCGTGCAGATTCTCGTCGACGCCCTCGGCCAAAGCACCGCAGGGTTGCTGCTGTTGATCGTTATCGGCGCCATGCTGTTCTGCGGTCTTGCCAACATGACCAGCAATACCCGGCAGATCTTTGCCTTCTCCCGGGACGGCGCGATGCCCGGCTCCCGTTGGTGGCATTCGGTGTCCGCGCGCACCCGTACTCCCGTCAAGGCCGTCTGGCTCGCCGCGGCCTGCCCGCTGGTGCTGGTGCTGCCCGGCTGGTGGTCGCACACCGCCTTCACCGCGGTGGTGAGCGTCAACGTCGTCGGACTGTTCCTCGCCTACGCCGTGCCCATCTTCCTGCGGCTGCGGCTCGACGACTTCCAGGCGGGGCCGTGGAACCTGGGGCGCTACGGCAAGCCCGTCGCGGCGGTCGCCGTGGCCTGGATCCTGATCAGCAATGTGCTGTTCATGCTCCCCCAGGTTTCCCCGATCACCCCCGCCTCGTTCAACTACGCACCCATCGCGCTGGCGGTGGTGCTGATCATCGCCACCGTCTGGTGGTTCGCCACCGCCCGGCGGCGCTTCCAGGGACCGGTCAGCTACGGCCGGCCCGATGAGGTCGCCGCCATGGACCTGATCTAGAGCCTGTCCTACGGAGCATGGGCGGCTCGCACGGGCCGGCCGCACTGTCCCCGGCCGGCCCACCCGCGCGCCGCCACCGCCTCCGCACCGCTCCCGCTCGCCCCCTGACCCCACCAGAAGGGACGAACACCCGGCATGTCCACCCTCGGCAACGCCCCGGACCAGCAGCCCGTCACCGGCGAACTCGCCGTCACCACCGCCTCGTTGGAGGACTGGCACCAGGTGGCCCAGTGGGCCGCCGACGAAGACTGGAACCCCGGCCTCGGCGACACCGCCTGCTTCCACCCCACCGACCCCGCGGGCTTCTTCCTCGGACGCCGCGCCGGCCGCGCCGTCTCCGCGGTCTCGATCGTCACCTACTCGGACGCCTATGCGTTCCTCGGCTACTACCTCGTCCACCCCGACCACCGCGGGCAGGGCCTCGGACTCGCCACCTGGCGTGCCGCCTTCCCGCACGCCGGTGTCCGGACCGTGGGCCTCGACGCCGTCCCCGCCCAGCAAGCCACCTACCGGCGCGCCGGGTTCACCCCCGCCCACGACACCATCCGCTACGCCGGACGCCCCCTCCGCCCGGGCACACCGGCGCCGGCGGAGGCCGTACCCGTCACCGGCTCCCACCTCGACGCCGTCGCCGACTACGACCGGCGGTGCTTCCCCGCCGACCGCCGCGCCTTCGTCGCCCGCTGGCTGACGGCCCCCGGCCACACCGCGCGCGTGTATCTGCGCGACGGCGCGGTCGCGGGCTACGGCGTGCTCCGCCCGGCGCGCACCGGCCATCGCATCGGCCCGCTCTTCGCCGACACCGCCGAGGCCGCTGAGGCGCTCTTCGACACCCTCGTCGCGTCCGTCGACCCGGGCGGCGAGGTCTTCCTCGACGTCCCCGGGCCGCGGCACACCGCTCACACCCTGGCCACGGCCCGCGGCCTGGCTCCGCAGTCGCACACCGTCCGGATGTACAGCGGTCCGGTCCCGCCGGCGGAGCAGGAGCGGACCTTCGCCGTCACCAGCTTGGAGCTCGGCTGACCGTGGGCGGTGCCCCGTGGGGACGGCGACGGCCGTCCGCACCAGGGGGCACCGCCCGGCCGGGGGCACCGCTCACGGGCCGACCGTGCCGTCGATGGCCTCGCGGAGGAAGTCCGCATGGCCGTTGTGGCGGGCGTATTCGTGGATCAGGTGCAGCATCACCAGGCGCAGGGAGACATGTTCGCCCCAACGGGGCTGGTAGCCCGTGACATCGAGCGACGCGGCCGCCTGCTCGATCCGGCGGGCGTGTGCCACCTCCGTCTGCCAGGCGTCGAAAGCCTCCGCGCGGGTGGCCGTGCGCGCGTCGTACGCCACCTGGTAGTCGCCCTCGGCCGACCAGACGAGCGGGAGGTCCTCGCCGTTGATCACCCGGCGGAACCAGGTCCGCTCCACCTCTGCCATGTGCCGCACCAGGCCGAGCAGGGAGAGCGTGGAGGGCGGGCTCGCCTGGCGCCTGAGGTCCTCGTCGGAGAGGCCGTCGGTCTTCATGGCGAGCGTGGCCCGGTGGAAGTCGAGGTAGGAGCGCAGGGTCTCCCGCTCGCCCGCGCGTACGGGCGGGAAGAGGCGTTCGGTGGTCACGGGTGGTTCCTTTCCGCGGCGAGCCCCGGGCAGGACCCGGCCGGTCCGTTTCGCCGTGCTGAGCGGTGTCAGCACGGCGCGAGCCGTCTGTGGGGCTCAAGGGGAGGGACAGAGCGATACGCCGTAGGGGAGAGGACTCCCCGGGCGCTCCGGAGCGTGCCGACGAGGCGGCGCGGCGGCGGTCGAGGGGATCTTCCCGAGTGCCGCGGGCCGCCGCAAGCGGTTTACGGTGGGCGGCGGTGGCAGGTGGCCGCAGCACGGCGCGACCGACCGTCAACTCCGCGCGCCGAAGCGCCTGTTACGGCGAGAGCGGCGGCGCGGCATACGAGCGCGCGGGGCAGCCCGTCCGCGGGCCGGGCGCCTGCGCGCCTCCCACCGCGGAACGGGCCGTCCCTTCGCGCTCCGCGCCCGCTCGCCTCAGCTGCCGGTCGTCACGGCAGATACCGCTCGATGGCGGGGCCGGGACCCTCCTCGTCCATCAGGCGCCTGGCCCAGGCCAGGCTCTCGGGGGTGGGTTCGCGCCCGGACACCTTCACCAGGTCCTCCGGGTCGTAGGGCCGCTCGCTACCGGTGTACAGCTCGACCGGGCGCCGCTCGGCCGACTTATCCCTGCCATTGGTCGTCACAGGTCCTCCTCTGTCCGCGCCCGCCGAGTCGCCGGGACCTCGCTTGGTTCCATCATGGGACCGCGCCCGAACACCCGCACGATGTACGCCGGGCCGCATCGTGCCCGGACGTCCGGCGGCATCACCCCGCCGGGCGCGGGGCCCCGGGATAGTGCGGCGGAAACGCCTGCTCCGTCCAGATCGTCTTGCCGTACGGCGTGTAGCGCGTGCCCCAGCGCTGCACCAGCTGCGCGACGATGAAAAGCCCCCGGCCGCCCTCGTCATCGCTGGCGCTGTGCCGCAGGTGGGGGGAGGTGTGGCCGGTGTCCGACACCTCGGTCAGCAGGGTCCGGTCGCGCAGCAGCCGCAGATGCAGCGGCCCCGCCGCATGCCGTACGGCGTTGGTCACCAGCTCGCTGACCACGAGTTCCGTCGTATAGGACAGCTCCTCCAGGTCCCACTCCCGCAGCTGCCCGGTGGCCAGCTCGCGGGCCTTGCCCACCGCGGCCGGCTCCGCGGGCAGCTCCCAGGCCGCCACCTGCCGGGCGTCGAGCTCACGGGTGCGCACCAGCAGCAGGGCCGAGTCATCGACGGCAGGACCGTCCGGCAGCAGCTCCGCCAGCACGTGGATACACAGCTCGTCCAGCGGCCGACGGTGATCGCTCAGCACCCGGCCCAGGATCTCCAGGCCCTCGTCGACGTCCCGGTCCCGGCCCTCGACCAGCCCGTTCGTGAAAAGCGCGATCAGGCTGCCGGCCGGCAGCTCGATCTCCAGGGATTCGAACGGCAGGCCCCCGAGCCCCAGTGGGGGTCCGGCCGGCAGATCCGGGAAGTACAGACCGCCCTCCGCGTCGACGACGGCCGGCGGCAGATGACCGGCCCGCGCCATGGTGCACCGCCGCGACACCGGGTCGTAGACGGCGTAGAGGCAGGTCACGCCGGTGGCCACATCGTCCGGGCCGGCGTCCGTGCCGACCACGGCAGCCTGCTCCTCCGCGGTCTGTCCCACCAGGTCGTCCAGCCGGCTCAGCAGCTCGTCGGGGGACAGGTCCAGCCGGGCCAGGGCGCGTACGGTCGTGCGCAGCCGCCCCATGGTCGCCGCCGCCTGGAGGCCATGGCCGACCACGTCGCCGACGACCAGGCCGACCCGGGTACCCGAGAGACCGATGACATCGAACCAGTCGCCGCCGACCCCGGCCCGGTCGTCGCTCGGCAGATAGCGGTAGGCCTGGTCGACGGCGGACTGGTCCGGCAGATGCTGTGGCAGCAACGTGCGCTGGAGGGTGAGCGCGGCGGTGTGCTCCCGGGTGAAGCGGCGGGCGTTGTCCAGGCACACGGCCGTCCGGATGACCAGCTCGTCGGCGAGCTCGATCTCCTCCTTGTCGAAGCCCGACGGGGCGCCGCGGACAAAGGTGACCAGCCCCAGCAGGGTGCCGCCGGCCCGCAGCGGCACCACCATGGTGCCCTCCTCGCGCACCATGCCACCGGAGGACAGGCTGCGGTACTGGAGCGATCCCGGCGGGTACTCGATGCGGTGCGGGCCGGCCGGCGGGCCCGGGGTGTGCTCGGCGGTGCGGGTGGCGGCCCGCACCAGGGCCGGCAGGGTGCCGTCGGCCGCTTCCGGCTCCCCGCCGTGCAGTACGGACCGCAGCAGGTCGACGGTGACCATGGACGCGAAGTCCGGCACCACCACCTCCGTGATCTCCCGCGCGGTGAGGGTCATGTCGAGGGTGGTGCCGATCCGGGCGCCTGCCTCCACCAGGAGGTTCAGCCGGCGCTGTGCCTGGTAGCGGCCGCTGATGTCGAAAGCGTCCTCGCACACCCCGAGCACCCGGCCGTGGGCGTCCTGCAACCGGTAGTAGGAGCAGGACCAGACGTGATCGGGCCCCGGGTCGGAGGGCTGCTGGCCGACGAAGTGCAGATCGAGGATCGGTTCGCCGGTCTCCAGGACCTGGTGCATCACCGCGTCGAGGGTGCGCGGATACCCTTCGGTCACGAACTCACCGTCCGGGTACAGTTCATCGGCCCGGACGCCGAGGAATTCGTCCGACGCCAGCCCGATCTCCCGCACATACGCGGTATTCGCCCAGGTCAGTCGCAGTTCCGTGTCGTAGATCCCCAGGCCCACCGGAGACTGGGTGGCCAGGCCGTGCAGCATCGCCTGGCGGGACTCCCACATCCGGTGATCGTCCAGCTCGGCCGCCACCAGGACACGGGCGGGCCGCGCACCGCCGCCCCCGGAGACCTCGGCGAGCGGACAGATCGTGACGGCCATGTGCAGGATCCGGCCGTCCCGGTGGCGCACCGTGTGCGCCTCGCTGCCGCTCAGCGTGTCCTGTAGTGGCTGTGCGGCCGCGGAACCGGCCGGCAGCAACGACTCCAGGGAATGCCCGAGGATCTCCTCCGGGGTGTATCCGAGGAGTCGCTGGGCCGCCGGGCTCCACCCGATGATCCGATCCTGGGCGTCCAGAACCGCAGTGGCCGCCCTGGTGACGTCGAGGGGACCACGGAAGTCGGCGCTCTCCGCCGCGTTCCATGCGTTCATGGCATCAACCCAGCCCGGTTCGTATTTACAGCATCGAGCCTGATCAAGAGCGGCACAACTGCGCTGCGGCCGAGGGGACGCGCCCTTGGTGCGGCCCCGCCCCGTCGCTGGCAGAGTGGGAAGGGGCCCAGAGCAACAGGAGGCAGATGTGATGTCGGCCCATGGCCCGGCCACTGCGGTACGTGGCGCTCCCTGCTGGGTCAGCCTGATGGCCGGCGATCTACAGTCCGCGCAGAAGTTCTACGCCGCCGTCCTGGGCTGGCGTTTCCGTCCCGCCAGCCTCGGCGACGAGTTCTCCGTCGCGATCGCCGGCGGACAGCCGGTCGCCGGCATCGGTGCCCTCGCCCAGAGCTTCCAAGTGGCCGTGGCCTGGACCTCGTACTTCGCGGTGGAGAACGCCGACGACACCGCGGACCGGATCCGCGAGCGCGGGGGGACCGTCGCCGTCGGCCCCCTCAAGGTCGGCCCCGGACGCGCCGCCCTCGCCGCCGACCCCGACGGTGCCACCTTCGGCTTCTGGGAGGGCCAGACGCTGGCCTGGTCCGTCGGGCAGGGGGCCGCGCCCGCCATTCTCGAACTGCGCACCCGGGATGCCTTCGCCGCCGCCATCTTCTATGCGGAGGTCTTCGGCTGGGCCTCCGAGGAGCCGGGCGGCTGCGAGGTGACCTACGAGCACGACCAGGTGATCGTCCGGGATGGTACGCACACCGTCGCCACCCTGCGCGGCGGCGCGGTGGAGTCCGCCCCCGACCCGCGGGTGCGCCCCCGTTGGCACGTCCACTTCCCGGTCCGCGACATCGAGAAGGTGACGGCCGACGCGGTGGCCGCCGGCGGAACCGTCACCCCCGTGTCGCCGACCACGGACGGCAAGGGCTGTCAGGCCGTCATCCGTGACCCCGACGGTGGCCTGTTCACCGTCACCTCGCCCTCGGCCTGAGGGCCCGGCCCGCGCAACGGCCCCGCCCTCCTTCGTCGTCGAAGGGGACGGGGCCGATGGCGCAGAGGGATCCGGGGGATTCCCAGGGGTCAGTTCAGCGAGTCGCCGCTGCCGGCGGCTCCCGGGTCCTGGGCACCTGCACCGGCGTCTCCCGCACCGGCTCCGGCGTCTCCCGCACCGGCTCCGGCGTCTCCCGCACCGGCGCTTCCGGCTCCGGCGTCGCCCGCTCCGGCACCACCTGCTGCGGCGTCGCCCGCTCCTGCGCCACCTGCTGCGGCGTCACCGGCTCCTGCGCCACCTGCTGCGGCGTCGCCCGCTCCTGCGTCACCTGCGCCGCCTGCCGCGGCGTCACCGCCGCCCGCATCGCCGGCGCCGCCCGCGCCGCCGCCTCCGGCGCCGATCTCCGCACCCGTGGCCTTGAGCGCGTCGGTGACCGGCTGGAAGAAGGTCTCGCCGCCCGCGGTGCAGTCGCCGCTGCCACCGGAGGTCAGGCCGACGGCCGAGTCGTCGGAGAACATCGCGCCGCCGCTGTCGCCGGGCTCGGCACAGACATCCGTCTGTATGAGGCCGTTGACGATGTCGCCGTTGCCGTAGTTCACCGTGGCGTCAAGGCCGGTGACGGTGCCGTCGTGGAGGCCGGTGGTGCTGCCCGAGCGCTGCACCTTCATGCCGACGGCCGCCTCCGCGGCCTTGGTGATCTCCTGGGTGCTGCCGTTGCCCAGGTCGACCGCGCTCTGCGGCTTCGCCGCGGTGTCGTCGTAGGTGACCAGCGCGAAGTCGGTCTTCGGGAACTGGGAGTCGGACACCGTGCCCAGCGGCTGGCTGCCGCCCTGGTCCGCCGTCCAGGTCTTGGAGTCGTTGCCGCAGTGACCGGCCGTCAGGAAGGCCGGTGCGCCCTTGACCGTGACGTTGAAGCCCAGCGAGCAGCGTGCGTTGCCGCCGAAGATGGCACTGCCGCCGACCGGGCCCGCGGCCTGCTGCCCGCCGTCTCCGGCACCACCGGCTGCGTCTCCGGCACCACCGGCTGCGTCTCCCGCACCGCCGGCCGCGTCCCCGGCACCTCCGGCGCCCGCCGCGCCTCCGGCACCGCCGGCTGCGTCTCCGGCGCCACCGGCCCCGGCCGCGTTCCCGGCACCGCCCGCCGCCTGCCCGCCGTTGGCGCCGGCCGCACTCCCCGCGTTCCCACCGTCGTACCGCTTGAACTCGCCCTGAGACCGCTTGACGGTGACCATGCCCGCACCCATGCCACCCGTGGCCTTGTTGAGCGTGGCCATCTTTGCGCCGGTGACAGTTCTGTCGGCGAGCACCACGATCTTGTTGGTCTTCGGGTCGATCGACCACGCCGTGCCGGGCACCGAGGCGGAGTCGCGCAGGGTCTTCGCGCCGGCCTTCAGCGCGGTCATGCTGTTGTGCACGACCTTGGCGACGGCGCCCTTGGCCGTGACGCTCTTGGCGGCCTCCTCCGACAGCACGTTCATGACCAGATGGCCCTTCGCGCTGTCCAGGTACCAGCCGGCGCCGTTGTCCCCCAGGTCTGCCTTCAGGGACGCCGCCAGCTGCGTGGCGGAGTGGGCGCTGAGCGTCTTCGGGGCCGCCGGCTGGTCCGTGCTCGCGTTGGCGTTGGGGAGCAGGATCGCCGCGGCCCCGATGGCTGCCGCGGCGGCGCCGACCATGACGCCGGTCCGCTTGTTCACATGTCGGTGGCTCAATTCACTGACCTCCAGGGACGCACAGGAACGGGGCACACGGGGGGCTGCGGTGCGTCGCATCAGCACCCGTGTGTTGCTGCCACTCAGTCCTACGTAGCGAGGTGCACCCCGGTCTCACGGCCACTCACGTCGTGATGAATTCCGACGCTTGCGGTGGCGAACGTTTACACTCCCGGGCCGTCCGGCCGTCCCCGGCACGTCCCGGGGGGCCGCCCGCAGCACCTCGCGCGGACCGGGGGCACCGCCCTCCGGTCCGCGCGTCCGGCGAGGCTGCCGGGCTGGTCGGAGCGGGTGACGGCGCTCCGGCCCGGGGCCGTGAGCGCTGTTTCCTGTGGGGCGTAAAGGGCAGCTGTGGCCGCGCTTAAGAAATCCTCGATGGACCCGGCGGCCCATGTACGGAAGATTTCCTGACGAAGATCGGGCGGCCGGACCGGCCCCCGGCCGGTCACACTCACGTACGGGAGCCGCTGCGATGAAGGCACTGGTCAAGCAGAAGGCGGAGCCGGGACTCTGGCTCATGGACGTGCCGGAACCGGCCGTCGGTCCGGGCGACGTACTGATCAAGGTGCTGCGCACCGGCATCTGCGGCACGGACCTGCACATCCGGGCCTGGGACGGCTGGGCCCAGCAGGCCGTGGCCACCCCGATGACGATCGGCCATGAATTCGCCGGCGAGGTGGTGGAGACCGGCCGGGACGTCGCCGACATCAAGGCCGGTGACCTGGTCAGCGGCGAGGGGCACCTCGTCTGCGGCAAGTGCCGCAACTGTCAGGCCGGACGCCGCCATCTGTGCCGCGCCACCGTCGGCCTCGGCGTAGGCCGGGACGGTGCGTTCGCCGAGTACGTGGCGCTGCCCGCCGCCAATGTGTGGGTGCACCGCGTCCCCGTCGATCTCGATATCGCCGCCGTCTTCGACCCCTTCGGCAACGCCGTGCACACCGCGCTGTCGTTCCCGCTGGTCGGCGAGGACGTACTGATCACCGGCGCCGGGCCGATCGGCATCATGGCCGCGGCCGTCGCCCGGCACGCCGGCGCCCGCAATGTCGTGATCACGGACGTCAGCGAGCCGCGCCTCGAACTGGCCCGCAAGGTCGGCGTCAGCCTCGCTCTCAACGTCGCCGAGGCGACGATCGCCGACGGCCAGCGCGAACTGGGGCTGCGCGAGGGCTTCGACATCGGACTGGAGATGTCCGGCCGGCCCGAGGCGATGCGCGACATGATCGCCAACATGACGCACGGCGGCCGTATCGCCGTCCTCGGCCTGCCGTCCGAGCAGTTCCCCGTCGACTGGTCCAGGATCGTCACCTCCATGATCACGATCAAGGGCATCTACGGCCGGGAGATGTTCGAAACCTGGTACGCGATGTCCGTGCTGCTCGAAGGCGGCCTCGACCTCGCGCCCGTGATCACCGGCCGCTACTCGCACCAGGACTTCGACGCAGCCTTCGACGATGCCGCCAGTGGCCGCAGCGGCAAGATCATCCTCGACTGGACTGCCTGAAATTCCGGCTCGGCCGGCAAGAGCCGGTGGCTCACTCGCCCACCGCACTTTTTAAGGAGCACCCCCATGTACGACTCCGTACGCGATGAACTGCGCGGCACCCTCGACGAGATCCGCGCCGCCGGCCTGTACAAGCCCGAGCGCGTCATCGGCACCCCGCAGTCCGCCACCGTCGCGGTCACCGCAATGGGGTCTCCCCTGCTCGAGCGAAGCCGAGAACTTGGGGAAGGCAACCCCGGCGAGGTCCTCAACTTCTGCGCCAACAACTACCTCGGTCTCGCCGACCACCCCGAGGTCGTCGCGGCCGCTCACGAAGCGCTCGACCGCTGGGGCTACGGCCTCGCCTCGGTCCGCTTCATCTGCGGCACCCAGGAGGTCCACAAGGAGCTGGAACAGCGGATCTCCGGCTTCCTCGGCCAGGAGGACACCATCCTCTACTCCTCCTGCTTCGACGCCAACGGCGGCGTCTTCGAGACCCTGCTCGGCCCGGACGACGCGGTCATCTCCGACGCCCTCAACCACGCCTCCATCATCGACGGCATCCGCCTGTGCAAGGCCCGCCGCTTCCGCTATGCCAACCGCGACATGGCCGATCTGGAGCGTCAGTTGAAGGAGGCCGGCAGCGCCGGCCGCAAGCTCGTCGTCACCGACGGCGTCTTCTCCATGGACGGCTATCTGGCGCCGCTGGACGAGATCTGCGACCTGGCCGACCGCTACGGCGCCATGGTGATGGTCGACGACTCGCACGCGGTCGGCTTCGTCGGCGCCGGCGGCCGCGGCACCCCCGAGCTGCACGGCGTGATGGACCGCGTAGACATCATCACCGGCACCCTCGGCAAGGCCCTCGGCGGCGCCTCCGGCGGCTATGTCGCGGCCCGCGCGGAGATCGTCGCGCTGCTGCGCCAGCGCTCGCGCCCCTACCTCTTCTCCAACTCGCTCGCCCCGGTGATCGCGGCCGCCTCGCTCAAGGTGCTCGATCTGCTGGAGTCGGCCGGTGACCTGCGCGAACGCCTCAACGCCAACACCGCGCTGTTCCGCTCCCGGATGACCGAGGAAGGCTTCGACATCCTCCCGGGGGAGCACGCCATCGCCCCCGTCATGATCGGCGACGCGGGCGAGGCGGCCCGTATGGCGGAGCTGCTCCTGGAGCGCGGGGTGTACGTCATCGGCTTCTCCTACCCGGTGGTCCCGCAGGGCCAGGCGCGGATCCGCGTACAGCTGTCCGCCGCCCACTCCACCGAGGACGTCCACCGCGTGGTCGACGCCTTCGTCGACGCGCGGTCCGCGCTGGGGGACTGACGCCGCTCACGGGCGTGGCCTGAGAAACTGGAAGCATGATCGAAGCACGACGGCTGTACATCCTCCGCGCGGTGGCCGACCACCGTACGGTCACCGCCGCGGCCGCCGCGCTCTATCTCACGCCCTCGGCGGTGTCCCAGCAGCTGGCCGCGCTGGAACAGGAGACCGGACACCGTCTGGTGGAGCGCAGCGCCCGCGGCGTACGGCTGACCGCCGCGGGCGACATCCTGCTCACCCACGCCAACGCCGTCCTGGCCCAGCTGGAGCGCGCCGAGTCCGAGCTCGCCGCCTACGGCTCGGGCGAGGCCGGCACGGTCACCGTCGCGGCCTTCGCCACCGGCATCGGCCTGGTCGTCGCGCCCGCGCTCACCGGGCTCACCCGCACCGCCCCCGGCATCCGGGTCCGCGTCCAGGACGCCGAGGGCGATGCCAGCCTGCTCATGGTCCTCGACCGGCAGGTCGATGTGGCGGTCGCCGTCGAATACCGGGGCGCGCCCCGCGCCGACGATCCACGGCTGACCCGGGTCCCGCTCTACGCGGAGCCGTTCGACGCGGTGCTGCCGCCCGGCCACCGCCTCGCCGAGGTGGCGCAAGTAGCCCTGGCCGAACTCGCGGAGGACCCCTGGATCGGTCCCTACCCCGGCAACCCCTGCCATGACGTGGTCGTCCTGGCCTGCGAATACGCCGGTTTCCAGCCGCGGCTGGAGCACTCCTCCGACGACTTCCGGGCCGTGGTCGCCCTCGCCTCGGCCGCCGCGGGGGTGGCCCTCGTGCCGCGCTCGGCCCTGCGCGACATGGATCTCACCGGGGTGGTGGTCCGTCCCGTCGACGATGTGGCCCCCACCCGCCGGGTGTTCGCCGCCGTACGCCGGGGAGCCGAGGAACACCCCCTGCTCCGCCCGGTCCTGGCCGCGCTCCGGGAGGCGGCGGCGCCTCAGGGGTGAGCCGCTCCTGTCACGCCGCGTCCGGTGCCTCGTCCAGGGGGATGACCCGGGCCGTGGCGGTGGCGATGAGCCGCTCGGCGCCGTCGGTGAGCGCGGCCTCCAGGAAGGCGATATCGCCCACGCGGTGCACGACGCGTCCGGTGCCGAAGAGCCGGCCGGGGCGGACGGGCCGGAGGAAAGAGGCCGTCAGCTCCAGGGTGGACTGGAACTCGTTCATCAGGCTCCTCAGCCGGCTGTCCACGACGCCCGTGTGTTCTCCTCTCCTACCCCGCGAGGTCCCGGTACGGGCCCGGTCCACCCGAATGGCCATGCCCCGCGGGCGGCGCCCGGCATGCCGGGCGGGGCCGGTCATGGCAGGGTCGGCAGGGCGGCGGCAAGGGAGGCGGTGCGCATGTCGGTCGGCCCGGCCGGTCCGGTGGACAAGGCGTCGGCCACGGTGCCGGAGGATCCGTACGCGCTGGTGCGCACCAGTGGGTATCTGAAGCTCCTGCTGGTGGCGGCGCTGGTCGGCTTCCCGGTCTGTGCCGTCGCGTTCGGCTTTCTCGTGCTGGTCCACGAGCTGGAACCGCTGATCTACCAGGATCTGCCGCGGACGCTGGGCTTTGCCGGCACACCGATCTGGTGGCCGGTCCCGATGCTCGTGGTGGCCGGTCTCCTGGTCGGCCTGACCGTCCGTTACCTGCCGGGCCGCGGCGGCCATGAGCCGGCCGACGGACTGGCGCTCAGCGGCGCGCCCCCGCTCTCCGCGCTTCCCGGCATCGTGCTCGCGGCCCTGGCCTCCCTCAGCTTCGGAGCGGTGCTCGGCCCCGAGGCGCCGCTCATCGCCCTCGGCGGCGGGCTGGCCGCGGGCTCCGTACGGCTGCTGGGCCGGGGCATGACCTCCCAGGCCGTCGCGACGGTGGGTGCAGCCGGCAGCTTCGCGGCGGTCAGTGCGCTGCTCGGCTCGCCGCTCCTGGGCGCGTTCCTCCTGATGGAGGTGTCGGGGCTGGGCGGACCGATGCTCGGGATGATGCTGGTGCCCGGCCTGCTCGCGTCCGGCATCGGTGCGCTGGTCTTCACCGGCCTGGGGGACTGGACCGGTCTCGGTACGTACTCCCTCGCGCTGCACGACATCCCCAAGGCCGCGGAGCCGACGGTGGCGGAGTTCGGCTGGGCGTTGGTCATCGGGCTGGCCGCCGCGTTCCTCGCGGCCGGGGTGCGGTGGCTCTCGCGGTTCCTCAAGGGACATGTCGTCCGTCATCGCGTACCGGCCACGATGGTGATGGGCCTGGTGGTGGGGGCACTGGCGGTGGCGTTCGCCGCGGCCACCGGCAAGCCCGCCACCGAGATGCTCTATTCGGGCCAGTCGGCGCTGGGGTCGCTGTTCCGGGACAGCGCCGGCTACTCGGTGGCGACGCTGCTGCTGCTCATCCTGTGCAAGGGCCTGGCGTACTGCGCCTCGTTGAGCGCCTTCCGCGGCGGCCCCATCTTCCCCGCGCTGTTCCTCGGTGCGGCGGGTGGCGTGGTGTTGTCCCACCTTCCCGGCCTGTCGCTCACCCCGGCCTTTGCGATGGGCGTCGGCGCCATGTGTGTGGCCATGCTCCGGCTGCCGATGATCTCGGTGCTGCTGGCCACCCTGCTGCTGGGGAGGAGCGGTCTGACCGTGATGCCGCTGGTGATCGTCGCCGTGGTCGTCGCCTATGTCGTGGTGCTGCGGCTCACCCCGGCCACCGCTCCGGACGCGCCCCCCGCGGCTGCACCGCAGGCCGCCTGACGGCCCGTTCAGCGGCGCGGAGTCCGGCCCGTCCGGGTCCAGGCGGCCAACTGGCGCTCCGTCCAGGTGTTGATGACCCGGTCGGCGGCGACGCCGCACTCCTCGGCGCGGGCACAGCCGTAGATCTGCCAGTCCAGCTGGCCCGGGGCATGGGCGTCGCTGTCGATGGAGAAGAGGGTTCCGGCCTCCAACGCCTGGCGGAGCAGCCGGCGCGGGGGATCCAAGCGGTCGGGACGGCAGTTGATCTCGACGGCCGTGTGGTGCTCGGCGCAGGCAGCGAACACCTCCGCGGCGTCGAACTGTGACTCCGGGCGCAGCTTGCCGGTGATCTGCCGGCCGGTGCAGTGACCGAGCACGTCCACGAGCGGGTTGCGGACCGCGGCCAGCAGCCGCCGGGTCATCGGCGCCTTGTCCATCCGCAGTTTGGAGTGCACCGAGGCGACCACCACGTCCAACTGGTCCAGCAGCTCCGGCTCCTGGTCGAGGGAGCCGTCGTCGAGGATGTCGCACTCGATCCCGGTCAGCAGCCGGAACGGCGCCAGCCGCTGGTTCACCTCCGCCACCAGCGACAGCTGCCGCCGCAGCCGTGCGGCGGTCAGCCCGCGGGCGACGGTGAGCCGGGGGGAGTGGTCGGTCAGCACACACCATGCGTGGCCGAGGTCGCGGGCGGTGCGGGCCATCGTCTCGACCGGGCTGCCCCCGTCCGACCAGTCCGAGTGCAGATGGCAGTCGCCGCGCAGCGCCCGCCGCAGCCGCTGCCCCCGCTCCCCGTCGACCAGCGGGCCGCCCGCCTCCTCCTCCAGAGGGGACAGATAGGCGGGCCGTACGCCCGCGAGCGCCTCTTCCACGACGCGGGTGGTCTTGGGCCCCAGCCCATTGACCCGGCCCAGCGAGCCGTCCCGGGCGCGCCGCTCCACCTCGTCGGGGGGCATGGCCCCGATCACCGTGGCGGCCGTACGGAACGCCCGGACGCGATACGTCGCCGCCCCCTGCCGCTCCAGCAGAAAGGCGATCCGCTCCAGCGCCTCGACGGGGTCCACGGACGGCTCCTTTCCGGGGCACGGCCCCGCAGCGTCCTTTCACGGTGCCGCACGCCGTGGGCGGCTGCCACCGGGGTGTCGGTACCGCCGTCGCCAATCGCCCATTACCGACGGGTCCGAAGGCCCGCTGTTATGCGCCTATGTCCCTTCTCCGGCTACTCGATCCGTTTCCATGGGAATGGCGTACGGATAGTGCTGATGATTCCGTTCAATACGTTCAACGCGCCCGATGCCGCCCATGAACTCCGGGCGAATCGGGCACATTTCATGCCGGTGCAACATTCGGAGCGGTCCGTCGGGGGCGTGCGCCGGAGTTCCACGACCGTGCTGTGCTCAGGTGCCGTAAAAATTGGGAGCCTTCAAAGAATCTGCACACCGAATGCGCAGTCGGCACCTGCTCTCCAGCGACCCATCCCCACGCTGACCTGCACGTCAGCGGTTTGGTGCGGGAATGTCCTGTTCGTCGAATGAGGGGTTACCGGTGGGTCGGAAGTGAAACTGGAGAAGGTGTGAAGAAGCTGCCACCAAGTCATGGACGTGCGTGCACTTCAGGGAATTCAAGGGGGCGTGGGCGCCCGGATCAGCGGTTCTCGGATTAGCAGCACCACGCGCCCGCATGCTTTGATCCTTCGCACCGCGGAAGTCACACCATCGGCTCCCGATTTCGGGTACCGGACTGCCGCAGCCGCGGCCGGACCACCCCACCGGACGGTTCGGGCGCAGCTTTTTTCGAGATATTCATCCGAAGGGAAACATCATGAACTCCACCCCCCAGGTTCAGACCCAGGAAATCTCCGACGCCGACCTGGACAACGTGTCCGGTGGCCTCCTCAACGGCGTGGTCGGCACCGCCACCAACACCGTTGACTCCATCGCCCCGGTCTCGGGCGCCGTGGGCACCGCCACCGGCCTGGTCGACGGCGCCACCGGCCTGAACGCCTCGGGCGTCGTCGGCACCGCCAGCGGCCTGGTCTCCGGTCTCTGAGTCGATTTTTCTGTGCCGCTGAGCGGTACAGCCGGCTTTGAACGGTGACAACGGCAGGTCGGCGCCCCCTCCTTGCCGACATGCCGGGCCGAGTGCCCCGGATCCCTGGCTCAGCCCGGGACCGGGGCGCACGGCCGCCACCCGTCTGACACAGACCATTGCAGTTGAGGGAAGAGTGTCGTGCAGTTCCGCCAACAGGCCCTTTCCAAGCTGCAATCGCCCGAGGAAATCGATCTGCCGGTGCGCTTCGCCCGCCCCCAGGGCTGGCTCGTGCTGACCGTCACGGTCCTGTTCGTGATCGCCGCGTCCGTATGGGCGGTGACCGGCACCGTGTCGTCCACCCTCAGCGCACCCGGAATCCTCACGCACGGCCAGGGGAGCTACGTCCTGCAAAGCCCCGTCGCGGGCCAGGTCACCGCCGTGCTCGCCGAAGAAGGCAAGCGGGTGGCCGCCAACACCCCCGTGCTGAAGCTCCGCACCGCCCGGGGCACCACCGTCGTCCGCACACTCGCCGCCGGCCGGCTGACCACCATGGTCGCCACGATCGGCTCCGTCGTCACCACCGGTGCGGATGTGGCCTCCGTGGAGCGCGTGGCCCACCCCGGCGACCCCCTGACGGCGACGCTGTACGTACCGGCCGACAGCGGCGCCACCGTCCCCGTCGGCGCGGCCGTCGACCTCACCGTCCAGTCCGTGCCCAGCCAGCAGTACGGCGTGCTGCGCGGGCGGGTCAAGGCCGTCGGCAGGACCGCGCAGACCCGCCAGCGGATCGGTGCCTACCTGGGCAACAGCCAGCTCGGCGAGCAGTTCTCGCAGCACGGGCAGCCCCTCGCCGTCCTGGTGCAGCTCGACTCCGCCCCGCACAGTGGGTCCGGCTACGCCTGGTCGACCTCCGACGGCCCGCCGTACAAGATCGACTCCATGACGCCGGCCAGTGGCGCCGTCCATCTGGCCGCGCAGCACCCGATCGATTGGCTGCTGCCGTGACCGCACCCCACGACTCCGCAGCCCCGCAGCAGCTGCCGCCTCCCGGCCGCGGCCGGCACCGCCCGGAGCCCGCACCCGGTACGCGCCGCACCCGCCGCGCCGCGCCGCCCGCTCCGAAGCCCAAGAAGACGAAGTCCGTACGCACCCCCACCATCCTCCAGATGGAGGCCGTGGAATGCGGCGCCGCCTCGCTGGCCATGGTGCTCGCCCACCACGGACGGCATGTGCCGCTGGAGGAGCTGCGGATCGCCTGCGGTGTCTCCCGCGACGGCTCGCGCGCCAGCAATCTGCTCAAGGCCGCCCGCAGCTACGGGCTCCAGGCCAAGGGCATGCAGATGGAACCGGCGGCGCTCGCCGAAGTGCAGGCGCCGGCCATTCTGTTCTGGGAGTTCAACCACTACGTCGTCTACGACGGCCCCTGCCGCCGCTTCGGGCGTCGCGGCGTGCGCATCAACGACCCCGACAAGGGCCGCCGCTTCGTGGCGATGGAGGACTTCGACACCAGCTTCACCGGTGTCGCCCTGGTCTTCGAGCCGGGCGAGGACTTCCGCAAGGGCGGCCGCAAGCCCGGCGTCCTCGGCGCGGTGCCCGCCCGGATGCGCGGCACCACCGGCACCCTGCTCGCCGCGCTGCTCGCCAGCCTGCTGCTGGTCGCGGTCGGCGCGGCGGTGCCCGCGCTGAGCCGTACGTACATCGACATGTTCCTGATCGGCAACCAGACCTCGCTGCTGGGGCCGCTCTTCGCGTCGATGGCCGCGATGGTGGCGCTGACCGCCGTACTGACCGGTCTGCAACAGGCGAATCTGCTGCGCGGCCGCATCATCTCCTCCACCCTGACCAGCGCCCGGTTCCTGCGCCATCTGCTCAGACTCCCGGTCACCTTCTTCGCCCAGCGCAGCCCGGCCGACCTGGTCCAGCGGCTCCAGTCCAACGACGCGGTGGCCGAAACCCTGGCGCGCGACCTCGCCGCCGCAGGCGTGGACGGGATCGTCGTCATCCTCTACGCCGTCCTGCTGTGGACCTACGACCCCCAACTGACGGTCATCGGCGTGGGCATCGCCCTGCTCAACGTCGTCGCCATGCGGATCGTGATCCGGCTGCGGTCCACCCACACCCAGAAGCTGCGCGCCGACACGGCCCGGCTCACCAACACCTCCTACACCGGCCTCCAGCTCATCGAGACGATGAAGGCCACCGGCGGGGAGAACGGCTACTTCCGCCGCTGGGCCGGCCAGCACGCCACCACGCTGGAGGTGCAGCAGCGCCTCGGTGTGCCGAGCGCCGTGCTGGCCATGGTCGCGCCCACCCTGGCCACCCTCAACAGCGCACTGATCCTGTGGATCGGCGGACTGCGGGCGGTCGAGGGCCATATCTCCATCGGTCTGCTGGTCGCCTTCCAGGCGCTGGTGACCCGCTTCACCGCACCCATCACCCGGCTCAACGGCGTGGCGGGCCGCATCCAGGACTTCGCCGCCGACGTGGCCCGTCTCAAGGACGTCGAGAGCTTCCCCGTCGACACCCTCTACTCGCGTCCCGAGCCGGACGCCGACACCCGCAGGCTCAAGGGCCATGTGACGCTGGAGGACATCACCTTCGGCTACAGCCCGCTGGACAAACCGCTGCTCACCGGCTTCTCGCTGGCCGTCGGCCCCGGCCGGCAGGTCGCCCTCGTCGGCGGATCCGGCAGCGGCAAATCCACCGTCTCCCGGCTGATCTCCGGCCTCTACAGCCCCTGGGAAGGCGCCATCCGCATCGACGGACAGCGGCTGGAGGACCTCTCCCGCAGTGCGCTGGCCGCCTCCGTGTCCTTCGTCGACCAGGACATCTTCCTCTTCGAGGGCACGGTCCGCGACAACGTGGCGCTGTGGGACCCCTCGATACCGGACGACGCGGTCATCACCGCCCTCCAGGACGCCGCGCTCTACGACGATGTGATCGTCCGTCGCCCCGACGGCATCTACAGCCGGGTCGAGCAGGACGGCCGCAACTTCTCCGGCGGGCAGCGGCAGCGGCTGGAGATCGCCCGCGCACTGGTCCGGCGCCCCAGCATCCTGGTCCTCGACGAGGTCACCAGCGCACTGGACGCCCGGACCGAGCAGACCATCATGGACAACCTGCGGCGGCGCGGCTGCGCCTGCGTCGTCATCGCCCACCGGCTGAGCACGGTCCGCGACAGTGACGAGATCGTCGTCCTCGACCACGGCGTGGTCGTCGAACGCGGCCGGCACGAGGACCTGGTCGCCGCCGGGGGCCCGTACGCCGAGCTGGTCAAGGAGCACTGACGTGTCATCCGTACCCCCGCCCGCGCTCGTGGGACCGGGCGACACCGACGCGGTGACGCAGGCGCTGGGCAGCGTCGGCACGCCCGTCGACTGCACCGGGCTGCGCAACGTGCCCCTGGAGGGCCCGCATGTGCTGTGGCTCGTCACCGGCGGGTGGCTGGACCTCTTCGCGGTCGACGTCGCCCAGGAAGGGCACTGGCACTTCCTCGGCCGGCTCGAAGCGGGCACCCTGCTGCTCGGCCCGGTCGCGGGCCCGCAGCACACCCTGCTCGGCCGGCCGTCACAGGACTGCCGACTGCGCCGGATCCCGCTGCGCGAGCTGCCCCGGTACGAGTACGGCGAACAGTGGGACACCGGTTCCTACCCGCAGTACGGCACCCAGGGCGGCTACGGCCACGGCCCCGCGTACGGCGGCCAGGGCGAGGCACCCTCCGCGCTGGAGCACGCCTTTGCGCTGGGCACCGCCCGCAGCCTGGGCGTGCTGTTCGAGGCACCGCTCGACGGCCGGCCCGCCGACGAGGCGGTGGCCGACGACGACATCCTGTGGATGCCGGTGCCGCCCGGCAGCGTGCAGTACGGCGCCTCCTACAGCGCGGAGGCGGCCGGCGATCTGCTGGTGGACCCCGAGCTGTGGCAGCAGATGGTCAATCAGCAGTACCGGCTGCTGTCCGCCGTCGACCGCTGGATCGAGCACCTGGAACGCGCTCACGAGGACCGTACGGCGGCCGGCATCAAGGCGGGCGAGACCGTCCGCGAGCGGGCCGACCAGGCGCTGATCGCCTCCATCGGCCGCCAGGACCGGGCCGGTCGGGGCGGCACCGGGATGGACCGGGCCGGCGACGACGCCACCTTCGCGGTCTGCCGCACGGTGGCGGAGGCGGCCGGGATCACGCTCACCGAGCCGCCGAAGGGCGCCGCCGCCAACGACCGCATCACCCCCGTCGAACGGATCGCGGTCAGCTCGCGGATCCGCACCCGCGCCGTCCGGCTCCAGGGCCCCTGGTGGCGGACCGACACCGGCCCCCTGGTGGGCCACCGTGCCAAGTCCGGTGCCCCCGTGGCGCTGCTGTGGCGCCGCGGCCGCTACGAGGCGGTCAACCCGGCCTCCGGGCTGCGGATGCGCATCGGCAAGGACAACGCCGACGAACTCGAACCGCGCGCCGTCATGTTCTACCGCCCGCTGCCGGAGCGGCCCATGAACCTGTGGCGCCTGATGCGCTTCAGCCTGCGCGGCACACGGCTGGACCTGCGCAATCTGGCCCTCGCCGGATTGGTGACGGTCGGTCTCGGCGCCCTCGTGCCCATCGCGACCGGCAAGGTGCTCGGGGTGTACGTCCCGAGCGCCGACAAGAGCCTGATCGTCCAGGTCTCCCTGGCCGTCATCATCACCAGCGTCGTCTCCGCCGCCTTCATGCTGTTGCAGAACCTCACCGTGCTGCGGATGGAGGGCCGGATCGAGAGCGCGTTGCAGCCGGCCGTGTGGGACAGGCTGTTGCGGCTGCCGACCAAGTTCTTCACCGAACGCTCCACCGGAGAGCTGGCCAGCGCGGCGATGGGTATCAGCGCCATCCGGCGGGTGCTCTCCGGCCTCGGCCCGGTGGCCGTGCAGGCCACCACCGTCGGCGCGATGAACCTCGTGCTGCTGCTCCTCTACAGCGTGCCGCTGGCGCTGGCGGCCGTCGCCATGCTGCTCGTCATCGGTGCGGTGTTCCTCGCCATGGGCCTGTGGGAGCTGCGCTGGCAGCGGCGCCTGGTCAAGCTCGGGAACAAGCTCAACAACCAGGCGTTCCAGACCCTGCGCGGGCTGCCCAAGCTGCGGGTCGCCGCGGCCGAGAGCTTTGCCTACGCGGCCTGGGCCCGTGAGTTCGCCCGCTCCCGGGAGCTCCAGCAGAAGGCCGGCCGGATCAAGAACCTGACCACCGTGCTCAACGCGGTCTATCTGCCGCTCTGCTCGCTCGCCATGTTCATGCTGCTGGCCGGACCGGCCCGCGGCAGCATGTCGGCCGGCTCGTTCCTCACCTTCAACACCTCGGTGACCATGCTGCTGACCTCGGTCACCCAGATCACCGGCGCCTTCGTCTCGGCCGCCGCCGCACTGCCGATGTTCGAGCAGATCCAGCCGGTGCTGGACGAGAAGCCCGAAGTGCGCGGCGCCAGCGCCCAGCCCGGCGCGCTCTCCGGCGGCATCGAAGCCAGGAAGCTGTCCTTCCGCTACACCGACGACGGCCCGCTGGTCCTCGACGAGGTCTCGCTGCGGGTCGAGCCCGGCGAGTTCGTGGCCGTCGTCGGCCCGAGCGGCTGCGGCAAGTCGACCCTGCTCCGGCTCCTCATCGGCTTCGACAAGCCCTCCTCGGGCAATGTGCTCTACGACGGCCAGGACCTGGCCGCCCTGGACCAGGCGGCGGTGCGCCGCCAGTGCGGGGTCGTCCTCCAGAACGCGCAGCCCCTCACCGGATCGATCCTGGACTGCATCTGCGGCGCCGAGTCCTTCACCCAGGAAGAGGCCTGGGCGGCAGCCGAGATGGCGGGTCTGGCCGAGGACATCAAGCGGATGCCGATGGGGCTGCACACCATGATCTCCGGCGGTGGCGCCATCTCCGGCGGTCAGCGGCAGCGGCTGATGATCGCCCAGGCGCTGGTCCGCCGCCCGCGGATCCTGTTCTTCGACGAGGCCACCAGCGCCCTGGACAACGAGACCCAGCGCATCGTCAGCGACAGCACCCGCCGGCTCAGTGCCAGCCGTCTGGTGATCGCCCACCGGCTGTCCACGGTCATGGATGCCGACCGGGTGATCGTCATGGCGGAGGGCCGGATCGTCGAGCAGGGCCCCCCGGCCGAGCTGCTCGCCGACACGGGCGGCCGGCTGCACGATCTGGTGCGGCGTCAGCTGGCCTGAGCCCGCCGGGCCCCGGTCCGCCGCCCCGGCCGGTCGAGCCTTCCCGTCATCCCCGCGAAGCACCGCATATCGTGCAGGGAGCGAGCGGAGGATGCGATGGCCACCATCAGACACCTGTTCCATGAGATGCCGTCCGACCGGCGCCGGCAGCTGACCGATCTGGCCGTCGAGGTGTCGATGCCGCGTGCCACCCGCCTCTTCGAGGAGGGCCGGCGGGCGGACCGCTTCTGGATCATCCGCAGCGGCCAGGTCGTGCTCGACCAGCGCGTGCCGGGGCGCCGGGCGGCGGTCGTCGAAACCCTCGGACGGGACGAACTGCTCGGCTGGTCCTGGCTGTTCCCGCCCTACCTGTGGCACCTGGGAGCGGAGACCGTCGGCCCCGTGGAGGCCGTGGAGTTCGATGCCGGCGTGGTCCGCGCACTGTGCGAGTCCGATCCCGTCGTGGGCCGGGCGATGTACCGCTATGTTGCCGAGACGGTGGCCGACCGGCTGCACGGCACCCGCGTCCGCCTGCTGGATCTGTACGGCCCCCAGGGCAGTGGCCTCGACGCCTGACACGGCGCCGCTGTGCCGCGCCACCCCGGCCCGGCCGGCTTCCGGCCGGAAAAGGCCGCCCCCTCCTGGAACCGCCTCCGGGCCCCGGCCGACTACCTGGGCCGGGTCGCGTCTGCGGCCCGTCGGCCGCTGCGGCGGCAGCGGAGAAGACAGTGGCGCGGGGACGGACAAGGGCGCCCGCGGGTCCGGCTTTCCCGTGCGGTTCGCCGACTGCAAGGGCGACACCACCACCTTCGCCTCGGCGCCGCGCAAGATCGTCGCCAGCAATGCCGCTGCGCCTGGTGCTGGCCGGCGTCGGCATCGGACAGTTCCTGTCCGGCTTCACCAGCTACCCCGTGCTCCAGGCGGGCGACGAACAGCAGACCCGCAGTGTGCTGTTCTGGCTGATGGGCAGCCTGAGCGGCGCCACCTGGAACGTACTCTGGATGCCGGCCCTCGCGGTCGCCGCAGGCCTGTTGGCCCTCCAGGCACGGGCCCGCGCCATGAACGCGCTGATCATGGGCGACGAGACCGCGGCCGGGGGTGGGCGTGGATGTCACCCGGCTGCGGCGCGAGCGGTTCGTGGTGAGCAGTCTGCTGACCGGCGTCGTGGTCGCGGCCTCCGGAGCCATCGGCTTCGTGGGTCTGATGGTGCCGCATCTGTGCCGGCTGCACATCGGCGGCGACCACCGCCGGCTGCTGCGGTCGCCGCGCTGCCGCAGGAGCGCGGCAGCGACTTCGAGCTGACCGTACGCGAGGTGGTGACGATGGGCCGTACGCCCTACAAGCGGGCCTTCGCGGGCGAGGACCGCGCCGACCGGGAGAGCGTGGCCCGCGCTCTCGCCGCCGTCGGCCTGGCCGGACAGGGCGCCCGCCGGTTCTCCGCCCTGTCCGGGGGCGAGCGCCAACGGGCGCTGCTGGCAAGGGCGTTCGCCCAAAACCCGCATGTCCTGGTGCTGGACGAGCCCACCAACCACCTCGATGTACGGCACCAGGTCGAGCTGCTCGCGCTGCTGCGGGCGCAGCGCCGTACGACGCTGATCTCGCTGCACGATCTGAATGCCGCGGCATCCCTGTGCGACCGGCTGCATGTGCTGCACGGCGGGCGGCTGGTGGCGTCGGGTACGCCCCGCGCGGTGCTGACGCCCCAGCTGCCGGCCGAGGTGTTCGAGGTGCGCGCCGCGGTGACGGAACATCCCCTCACCGGCGACCCGTTGATCGCCTTCGACCACCGGGATCCGTTGCCCGCCGGGGACGGGTGAGGGGCGCCTGCCGGGAAGCGCCGTGACGGTCGCCTCCCGGCCCGCCCCCCGGCCCCGTCGCCCTCACCCGGCGACGAAGTGGCTCGGCCGCCCCCGGTGGAACACCGGCCGGCCGAGCCGTTCGGCATCCGCCCGGTGCAGCAACTCCCGCCTTCCGTGGGGGTGTTCGAGTACGCAGGCATGCCACGGCGTCAGCCACACATCGGGCGTGTCGAGCAGCCGTATGCCGAACTTCGCCGAGCCCCGGGGCTGCGGATGGATGGAGAGCCGGAACGCACCCGGGTGGTACCCGGCGATCAGCTCGCCCCAGGCGCGGCTGCGCTGCATCACCCCGTAGGCGCGGCGGCGGCAGTCGCGTTGCAGCGCCGAACGGGTACCCGCGAAGGAGACGGTGTCCTCGAAGAGGAACCGGGTGATGCCCTGATACAGCCGCCGGGTCGGTTCGTCGCTGCGGGTCAGGGACCGCAGGGTCTCCAGGGCCGGGGCGTGGTGCTCGTGGATCAGGGCCCGTTTGGCGTCGTGCGACAGCCGCTGCCCGTACACCTGGCGCAGGTCGAAGACGTCCAGCCGCGTCAGGCCCTCGTCGTGGATCAGCGCGCGCAGGGCGTCGGCATAGGCATCGATGTGGCGGTCGGGCACCTGGATGAGGTCGCTGAAGACGTGCCCGTCCGAGCAGATGACGATCCGCGCCCCGGGCGGGTGGACGGCCGCGATCCGGGCGCACAGGGCGTCCAGGAAGCGCAGTGCGAGCCGTTCGCCCTCGTCGGGGAGGTGGCCGAGCACCTTGGCGGGGTTGGGTGACTTGCAGGGGAAGCCCGGCAGGGTGAACACGATCGGCTCGCCCGCCGCCACCGGCCCGGCGAGCTGCCGTAGTTGCGCGGGGAACGCGTCGGGGGCGTCGCCGTGGCCGGTGTCCAGCGTGCGGCGGTACGGCAGGAGCGTGGCGAGCACCGCCGCACCACCGGCCGGGTGGCCGGCGGGCCTGCCGGGACGCGGCGGGGCCGGGCTGGTCAGCACGCGGCATCCGGACCGTGCGCGACCGGACAGGCGGCCGGCGTGCCGTAGACCACCGGCAGCCGGTCGACTCCGCGTGCCAGTACGGCCGGGATCCAGCTCAGCCCACTGTCCGGGACGGCCGGCCGCAGGTCGGGCAGCCGTCTCAGCAGGGTGCCCAGGGCGATCTGGAGCTCGATACGGGCGAGCGTGGCGCCGGGGCAGAAGTGGATGCCGTGGCCGAAGGCGAGATGCGGGTTGGGGGAGCGGTCGAAGTGGAGGGCGTCCGGGTCGGGGAACTGCCGGGCATCGCGGTTGGCCGCACACAGCGACACGATGACGGAGTCACCCGCCGGGATCCGCGTCCCGTGCAGATCGGCGTCCTCCGCGAAGAACCGCCAGGTCGTCAGCTCGAAGGCGCTGTCATGGCGCAGGAGTTCCTCGACGGCCCGGGGCAGCAGCTCCGGGCTCCCGGCCAGCGTCGCCAGCTGCGCGGGGTGGCGCAGCAGGGTGACCAGTGCCGTGGTGATCTGGTTCGTCACCGGTTCCTGTCCCGCGACCAGCAGCTGGAAGATCACCGAATCCAGCTCCTCCTGGCCGAGCCGGCCGTCGTCGCGGGCGGCCACCAGCCGGGAGAGCAGATCCTCGCCGTGCTCGTCGCGTTTGTGGACGACCAGATCGGCGATGTACTGCTGAAGTCCGCGCAGCCGTGCCTCGTACGCGGGGCGGCCCGGGTCCGCCGGTCCCACGGGCTGGACGACCTTGCCCCAGTCCCGGTCGAAGCGATCCTCGAACTCCCGTGGCAGCCCGATGACTTCGGCGAGCACCTGGAACGGGAAGCGTCCGGCGAACACCTCGACCAGATCAGCCTCGCCGGCGTCCGGGAGCCCGTCGAGCAGGGCATCGGCCATCGCCTGGAACCGGGGGCGGAGCCCCTCCACCCGCTGCGGCGCGAAGGCGTCGGTGATCAGTCGGCGCAGCGCGGTGTGCCGGGGCGGGTCCTGGTGGAGGAGATGCACCTGGAGCTGGGAGTGCTGGGGCTCCGGCATGATCGAGGCGCGGGCCCGCCAGGCCGCGTTGCCCCGCGAATGGTGCTTGCCCAGCCGGGTGTCGGTCAGCGCCTGATGAGCGGCTTCGTAGCCGGTGACCAGCCAGGCGCACACCCCGCTGGGGAAGCGCACCCGGTGGACCGGGCCACGCGCCCGCAGCTCGGCGTACATGGGATAGGGGTCGCGGGTGTACTCCGGCCCGTAGAGCTCTACGGGATCGGGCGGTGTGGACATGAGTCCTCCTCGACGGTGCCGGTCGGTGATGAACCGCGCCCGGACGGCGCGGCGTTGGAGAGGTCGGGCACCAGGCACGTCGAGTTCCCGCCGGGAGCCGGGGATTTCGGCCGGGCGGGGAGCGGGGCGGCGCAGAGGGTGCCGGTCGGCACGGCGCGGAGGCCGCTGCCCCATCCCAGTTAGTCGGGCCCGGGGGCCGGTGAGTTCCGGTACCGGAACAGGACAAACCTCACCCCCGACGAGCCCCCGATCGCCCGCTCGACGCCGCCTCCGCCTGCCACCATGACGCGATGTCCTGCTCTTCGGCCGACCGCACTCGGCCCCCTCTCCGCCAGACCGTCCAACGGCTGCTGCCCGCACGGCCGGTCCTCGGCTTCCTCGTGCTGCTGGCGCTGCTCGGCACGCTGTCGTACGTGGCCGGTGCCGCCGCCGGCCCGGTGGCCCCGGATCTGCACCCGGCCGGCGGCACCCGTACCGGAGGCGGCACGCCCGCCGATGACGGGGACATGGGCGGTATGCACGGCATGGGCGCCGCGGCCCCCCGCCCGGTGACGGTGGGAGCACCGCGATGACGGCGCAGCCCCGGCCCGAGCCCCCGTCGCCGTACCTCGCGGAGCCGGGCCCGCCCCGCACCACCACCCTCACGATCGGCGGCATGACCTGCGCCGCCTGTGTGGGCCGGGTCGAGAAGAAACTCGGCCGGCTGGACGGCGTCGCCGCCTCGGTGAACCTCGCCACCGGCCGGGCCACGGTCAGCCACCCCGCGGCGGTGTCCGTCGCCGACCTCGTCACCACCGTCGAGGCGGCCGGATTCACCGCGCAGCTTCCCGAGCCCGCCCCGGCGCCGGACGCGGAAGACCGGCCGACGCCCGCCGGCCGCCCGGACGACCGGGACGACGGCGCCCGCGCCGAGCGGCACCGGCTGCTGGTGACCACCCTGCTCTCGCTCCCCGTCCTGGTGTTGTCGATGGTGCCCGGCTGGCAGTTCCGCGACTGGCAGTGGCTGTGTTTCGTGCTCGCCGCGCCCGTCGCCGTATGGGGCGCCGCCCCCTTCCACGCCCGTGCGCTGCGCGGTCTGCGGCACGGGGCCGCGACCATGGACACCCTGGTCTCGCTCGGTGTCGTCGCCTCCTTCACCTGGTCCGCCTATGCGCTGTTCTTCGGCGGGGCCGGGGCGCCGGGGATGACGATGCCGTTCAGCCTGCTGCCCGCCGCCGGCGACGGGACTGCCCACCTCTACCTCGAAGCCGCCGTCGGCGTACCGCTGTTCGTGCTGGCCGGGCGGCGGATGGAGGCCAGGGCCCGGCGCGGCACCGGGGCCGCGCTGCGCGCCCTGGCCGAACTCGCCGCCAAGGACGTCGCCGTACGGACGGCGGACGGTAAGCGGCGCATCGCGGTGGACCGGCTGCGGGTCGGTGACCGCTTCCTGGTGAGGCCCGGGGAACGGGTCGCCACCGACGGCACCGTCGTCGAGGGCAGCTCCGCCCTGGATCTGTCCCTGATCAGCGGAGAGAGCCGACCCGTCGAGGCCGGTCCGGGCACGGCGGCCGTCGGCGGCGCGGTCAACTCCGGTGGTCTGCTGGAGGTACGGGCCGACGCGGTGGGCGCGGACACCCAGCTCGCCCGGATCACCCGGCTCGTCGAGGACGCCCAGACCGGCAAGACCAAGGTCCAGCGGCTCGCCGACGCGGTGGCCGCCGTCTTCGTTCCCGCCGTACTGACCGTCTCCGTCAGCGTCCTGGGCTTCTGGCTCGGCGCCGGCGCCGACCCGCAGGCGGCGGTCACCGCCGCGGTGGCCGTCCTCGTCGTCGCCTGCCCCTGCGCGCTGGGGCTGGCCACCCCGACGGCGCTGCTGGCCGCCACCGGCCGGGGCGCCCAGCTCGGGATCCTGGTCCGCGGGCCGGAGGCGCTGGAGCGGCTGCGCCGTATCGACACCGTCGTCCTCGACAAGACCGGCACCCTCACCACCGGCCGGATGGGCGTCACCGCACTCACCGCACGCACCGGCGGCCTCGACGCCACGGAGGCGCTGCGGCTGGCCGCCATCGTCGAGCAGGGCTCCGAGCATCCGCTGGCCCGCGCCGTCGGCGCAGCCGCCGCCGAACGGCTGCCCGGCCAACCACTGCCGCCCGTAGCGGACTTCGGTGCCACACCCGGGTACGGCGTACACGGCACGGCGGACCGGCACCGCGTGGAGGTCACCCGGCCCGGCGACCTCACGGGCCTGCCGGCTCCGCTGCCGCACGCGGTGCACACCGCAGAGACGGCCGGGCACACCGCCGTCCTGGTCGTCGTCGACGGCACCCCGGAGGCCGTCATCGCGGTCGGCGACGCATTGCGCCCCGACAGCTACCGCGCCGTCGACCATCTGCGCCGCCTGGGGCTGCGGCCCGTCCTGGCCACCGGCGACCGCGCCGCCACCGCCCGTGCGGTGGCCGGCCATCTCGCCATCACCGAGATCCATGCCGGGGCCCGCCCCGAGGACAAGGCCGCCCTCGTCACCACCCTCAAGGAGCAGGGCGGCCGGGTCGCCGTCGTCGGCGACGGCGTCAACGACGCGGCGGCCCTTGCCCTCGCAGACCTCGGCATCGCCATGGGCAGCGGCACCGACGCCGCGATCGGCGCCGCCGATGTCACCCTCGTACGCGAGGATCTCCAGGCCATCGCCGATGCGGTACGCCTGGCCCGGCGCACCCTGGGCACCATCCGCACCAACCTCGTCTGGGCCTTCGGCTACAACCTCGTCACCGTGCCGCTCGCCGCCGTCGGCCTGCTCAGTCCGATGTTGGCGGCCGCCGCGATGTCCGCCAGCTCACTGCTCGTCGTGGGCAACAGCCTCCGGCTGCGCGGCTGGCGGCCGGGCGGGCCCGCCCGATCGGCCCGCCGCCCCCACAGCCGCCGGACCCGACCCCGTGGGGAGACGTCATGAAACGGCCGTCCGTCCCGTCCGTCGCCGTACCGCTGCTCACCTGCCTGGTGACCCTCGGCACGCTCACCGCATGGACCGCCACCGGCAACGCGGGCAGGCCGGCGGAGCTCAGCGTCACCGAGGGCCGGGTGCTGATCCCTACGGGAACCGAGGCCACCGCCGCGTTCTTCACCCTCCGCAACACCGGCGGCGCCGATGACGTCCTGACCGGCGTCACCGGCCCCGCCGGTCATCGCGCGATGCTCGGCCGCACCGTCGACATCGGGCACAACGCCCGGAGCATGGCGATGGTCCGCGCCGCCACCATCCCGGCCGGCGGCGCGCTGACCATGACGCCGACCACCCTGGACATCATGGTCAGCCCACCGCCACGCCTCGCGCCCGGCGACCGGCTCACCTTCACGCTGCACTTCCGCGACAGCCCACCACGGACCGTAGAGGCACGGGCGGTACGTCCCGGCCGGTGATCCCGCCGGGCCGGACACACCACGGGGCTCATGGACATGCCCTGGCCCGTCCATGAGCCCCGTCGCCTCCCGCACGCGGCCCGTCAGGCCACGGCACCCGCGAAAGCGCGCGGCTCCTCGGCCGGTTGGGGGCGCTCCGCTTCCGTCAGCCGTGCGACCAGCGTCTCCCGGGCGCGCGCCACCCGGGAGCGCACCGTCCCCACGGGGCAGCCCATCACCCCGGCCGCCGCCGCGTACGGAAGCCCCAGCAACTGCGTGAGCACAAACGCCTCCCGCCGCTGCGGCGCCAGCGCCGCCAGCAGTTCGGCCAGTGCGACGCCCTCGTCGAATCCCGGTACGCCCCGCGGCTGCATCCGCTCCGCGGCCGTCTGCCAGTCGTCCGTCGCGGCCAGCCGCGGCCGCACCGCATGGGACCGGATACGGTCCGCCACCACCCGCCGGGCGATGGTCAGCAGCCAGGTCCGTGCCGACGACCGGCCCTCGAACCGCGGCAGACTGCGCAGCGCCCGGACATAGGTGTCCTGCACCAGGTCGTCGGCCGCCTGCGGATCACCGCTGAGATGCGTCACATAGCGCCGCACATCGAGCTGAGTGGCCCGCACGAACTGCTCCACGGCCCGCTCGTCCCCGCTACGGGCGGCCAGCGCCCAGCCCGTCACCGCCTCGTCATCCCGCATCGTGCGACCGCCCCTCGCCGCACACCCGCGCGTCGGGGAGGATGGCCGCATGCTCTGCTCGCGCATCCGTACGGCACTCTCCGCCCGCCTCGACGGCGAGGAACTGCCCCCCGGGCTCTCCCCCCGCCGGCTCGACGACCATCTCACCGGCTGCCGGGACTGCCGGCGGTGGGACGCGCAGGCACGGGCCCTGACGGCCGGCCTCGGCCGCGCCACCGCACACCCCGAAGACGACCCGGCGGCCGCCGATGCGCTGCTCGCCCGGCTGCGGTCGGTCTCCGCAGGACCGGGAGCGGTATCTCCCGGTACGACGGACAACGGCGGCACACGGGCCGGCTGACGCGGTGGCCCGGGGGCGCCCGCGCCCTTCGGCCGGTGCGCCGGGAGCGGATGCGGGCAGCAGTGCCACCGGCATCCGGACAGGAAGCATCATCTGGAGTCCTTCGCATGATCCGGTCGCCGCGCGCGGCGGGACCGGTGACGTCGAAGCCGGGGCGCCGGCGGGCGCGCTCGGCGCCCGGCCGTCCGCCGGCTCAGGAAATCGACCGTGCTGTCAGCCGACAGCCGGCTCATGCGGCGGACCCCGCAACGACCTCGTATGCGCCAGCAGCAGCCGCACCACACGCCGCGGCTCCTGACGGGCGGCGCGGACGGCGGGGCGCGGCTCGGGCAACAGGACCCGCAGGACCAGCACCAACGGCGCGAACAGCCGGGCCGACACACTCCGTACGAGCCGGAACGCCGCCCGCTCGCCGCCCCACAGCCACCCCGCACTGAGCAGGGCGACCAGCAGGTGGGCCGCCAGCATTCCGGTCGCACTGCCGTGCATCCCCGGCATCGGATCCGTGGGGGCCATGCTGCCCATGTGCTCCATGCCGCCCATGTCCGGCATCCGGCTCGCATGATCGCTGGAGGACATGGCCGCCATCTGCTGATGCATCAGACGCAGCAGCTGCGCGCTGTCCTGGCCGGAGAGCCGCGTCCCCTGTGCGCCGCACAGCCAGGCCTGCGACCACTGCTGCGCGAGCGAACGCCCGCCGCCCGCGGAATGCGCGACCGCCTGGCCGAACGAGAAGGCAGTGTGCAGGGCCGCCTGAGTACCGACGGTCAGCAACCCCACCATCAGCGGCCCGCGTTCCCGGCCCGCACAGCACCAGGCACCGGCCGCGGTCCCGACCCCGGCGACGAGCAGTATCCACGCGGGGATCACGGCATCCGACATCGCCATGTGCCCCAGCGCGGCGAGCAGCACACAGACCGCCGCGAACACCGCGGCCCGTAGCCCCCTGAGAACCTGCCCCGCATCCATGACAGGCCCATCGTTGCACCCCCGCCCTCCAGCGGAACGACAGGGGCCCCGACCTGCTGCATCGGCCGGGATCCGGCGCGACCGCACGGCGCGACCGTACGAAGCGGATGCGGTCCCGGCCCGAACTTCTCGGCCCGCCCCTCCGATGACCCGCCAGGGACGTCAGCAGCCCTCATCCAGCCGCAAACGGGGCGCGGTCGGTCACCCGCCACGCCCCGTCAGCCGCTGCCGGCCCCTACTGCCACCGAGCCTCTGACCCGGTCACCAGGGCCGGGGCCCCTAGGGCCGGGGCCCGACGACCTCCGCACCGTCCCGGACGGTGATGGCGACGGCCGGGCAGACATCGGCGGCGTCCAAGGCGCGCTCGTCCTCGTCGATCCGTTCCTTCAGCGGACGGGCATGCTCACCGTCCAGGACGAACAGGTCGGGCGCGATGGCGGCGCAGGACCCCGAGGCCATGCACTGCTGCGGGTCGATCACCACCTTCCAGGTCATCAGCTCACCACCCCACCGGCATGACCCGCGGACCGCGCACCAGCATCTGGCTCTTCCACACCACATCGCCGGCCGGCCGCAGTTCAGGGAACCGGGTGATCAGGGCGATGAGCGCCTCCTGAAGCTCCAGACGGGCCAGCGGCGCGCCCAGACAGTGATGGACACCGTGCCCGAACCCGAGGTGCTGGTTGGTCCCGCCCCGGGAGATGTCCAGCGTCCCCGGCGAGTCGAAGCGCAGCGCATCCCGGTTGGCGGCGCCCACCGCCACCAGGACCGGGGTGCCGGCCCGCACCAGCGTCCCGCCGACCTCGACGTCCTCCGTCGCATAACGGGGCTGGCTCGCGCCACTGCCCAGCGGTACGAACCGCAGTAACTCCTCCACCGCCCCGTTGATCAGCTCAGGCTGTGCGCGCAGCAGGGCGAGCTGGCCCGGGTGATCCAGCAGCGCCAGCACGAAGTTGGGGATCTGTGTGGCGGTGGTCTCGTGCCCGGCGACCAGAATCCCGACGCACAGGTCGACGAGTTCGAGCTCGGAGAGCCGGTCGTTGACATCCCGGGCATCGATGAGCGCCGTCATCAGATCGTCCTGCGGCGCGCGCCGGTGCTCCTCGATCAACTGCGCCATGTAGGAGCGGAGTTCTTCAAGATTGGCGTCGAATTCCGCCGCGGTCAGCGAACTTGTCGACAGTGCGGCATCGCTCCACACCCGGAACCGCGGCCGGTCCTCGGCCGGCACACCGAGCAGCCGGCAGATCACGGCGACGGGGATGGGCAGCGCATAACGGTCCACCAGGTCGGCGGGCGGGCCGGCCGCCGCCAGCTCGTCGAGCAGCTCGTTGGCCAGCTGCTTGACCTGCGGCCTGAGCTTCTCGACCTGGCGGACGGTGAACGCCTTGGCCACCAGCGTGCGCAGCCGGGTGTGATCGGGCGGGTCCATGCCCAGGATGCCGCTGTCGCGGCGCCCTTCGGACTGCCGGGGCTCGTCGTGCAGGGCGCCCGCGGCGCGGCTGAAGCGCCGGTCGCCGAGAACGAACCGGGCCTCGGCGTACCGGGTGACGAGCCAGGCGGGCTCGCCGTAGGTCATCCGCACCTTCAGCAGCCCGGGACGGTTGCGGGCCTGCTCGTACTCATCGGAAAGCTCAAGGCTCTCGGGGACATTGAAGGGGTAGGAGAGGGGTGCTGTGTCGGCTGTGGTCATGGTGACCTCCCTTGTGTAAGCACCTGCTTACATAAGGTAGGCCGCCCCGCCGGGACGGTCAACGATGCATGCTGGCCGTCACCGTGACGGGCCAACGGAGAGGAGCGGCGATGGCGGAGTCCCCGCAGCACGGCGCGGCGAGCACCCACCGCCGGGACGCACAGGGCACCCGGCTGCGGTTGCTCGATGCCGCCTCGGAGCTGTTCGCCGAGCGTGGCTACGAACGGGCGACGGTGCGCGACATCGCGGCCCGCGCCGGGGCCAATCAGGCCCTGCTGTTCCGCTACTTCGGGTCGAAGAAGGCCCTGTTCGGCGAGGTGATGGCGCGTGGCGGCCAGGAGCAGCTGCGCACCACCCCCGCCGAGCGGCTGTTCGAGGTGGCGCTGCGCGGCATGCTGGCCGGCGGCGGGGAGGGCGCCGACCGCTCGCTGGAGGTGTGTCTGCGCTCCATCGGCGGCAGTGACGAGATCGCGGACGCGCTACGGGGGCTGGGGGAGGAGTACGCGGCGGTGCTCGCCACGCTCTCCGAGTCCGACACCGGGAGCCTGCGCGGCGATCTGGCACTGTCCTGGCTGCTGGGAATCGGCCTGATGCGTGTGGTGGTCGGCAAGGAGCCGCTGGCGAGCGCCGACCCGGACACGGTGTGCAGGCTCGTCGTGGGCGCCCTGGGGGGAATGTTGGAGAGCCTGCCGCAGGGCGGTAAGGCCGACGGGGAAAGCGGTGGTATTCCGGAGTGAACCGGCGGGACCACGGCGTGGGCCGTTGCGGTCCGTGCTGCGTTCCGTGCTGCGTTCCAGTGACTCTGCGGCGGGTCGCAAGTCGGTGGACAAAACCCCCCTTATTGTCGCTTTTGCAGAGAATATTCATTTTCTGCACAGTCGAGTGAAGGTGGGAACATGCTCCGTTCGATCCCTCGCGGCCTTGCAGTGGCCGGCCTGGCCGCGGCTGCCCTGGTGGTGCCGACGGCAGGCGCCGCCACCGCCGCAACCCCGATCCCCAACACCTCGCACAGTGCCAAGTGCTACTCGCACCACTGTGACAGGGGCCACTACGGCGACCGGTATCACAACCGACACCACAACCGCCACCACAACCGTCACCACGGCCACCACCACGGTCGCTTCGGGCACGGCGGCCACGACGGCTACGACGGCTTCGGCCGCGACAGCAGCCGCCGCGACGGCTTCGGCCGCGACGGCCGTGACAGCGGATACGAGCGCGACGGCCGTGACAGCGGATACGAGCGCGACGGCTTCGGGCGCGACGGACTGGGCCGCGACGGACTGGGCCGCGACGGACTGGGCCGCGACGGCAACGCCCGCGACGGCTTCGGCACGGGCAAGGACGGGCTGCTCGGCCTCGGGCTGCTCGGGCTGCTCTAGGACCCGTCAGGTAGTCACGCAGGGGCCCGGGATGCTGATCCCGGGCCCCTCTGCATGCCGCGCCGCGTTCCGGCCGCGCGGATAAAAGGAGCCTTGCATTCCGCGGGCCGCCCCCGCAGCATTTCACTCATCAACGTTTTTTGGCGTCAGGTGAATCGTTGTCATGGGGCTTGCGAAGTGGCAGGATTGCCCTGTCGCATCGCGAATGGGGGATTTGCGGCCACTGGGGGACGGGGGGAAGGGTCCCTTCTGCGTAGCGCGCACCTGACCCGTGCGCCGACCAACAAGCCCATGGGCGATCTCGCTGCTGCGAGTGTGCAGCTCTGCGCTGCCCATTTTCAACGGTTTGGATTCTGGTGATAGCGGAAGAAGTTTATGATCTGGTGCTGGATGATCTCTTCATCCGGCTCGACCAACTGGTGCCTGGGAGTTCAGTCTTCCTCAAACTGGAAGGTCTCAATCCTGCCGGTTCGGTAAAGCTGAAGACCGCCGTCGCGCTGGTAGCGGCGGCTGAGGAATCCGGTCGCTGCTTTCCACGGACCCGGCTGATCGAGTCGACGTCGGGAAACCTCGGCGTCGCCCTGGCGATGGTGTGCGCGGCAAAGGGCTACCCACTGACCTGTGTCACGGACCCCAACGCCAATGTCCAGTCGAGGCGCCTGATGGAGGTCCTCGGCGCCGAAGTGGTCGTCATCGACGTCCGGGACGCCCACGGCGGCTATCTGCAATCGCGCATCGATTACATCGGCGAGCGTCTGCGCCGTGATCCCGATCTCCACTGGCTGAACCAGTACGCCAACCCGGCCGGGCCGCAGGCGCACCGGGACCGCACCGGCCGGGCGATCCTGGAGGAGATCGGTCATATCGACTACGCGTTCATCGGGGCCGGGACGACGGGAACGCTGATGGGCTGCGCGGAGTACCTCCGCCGGCACAGCCCCGCCACCCGGATCATCGCGGTGGACGCCGTGGGCTCCGTGACCTTCGGCGGGCCGGCCGCCCGCCGTCACATTCCGGGCCTGGGGACGAGCAGGCGCCCGGAAATAGTGAACACGCGGAATATCGACGATGTGGTGCTCGTCCCCGAATCGGATTCCGTCGAGATGTGCAGGATGCTGGCCGAAGAACGCGGACTGCTTCTGGGGGGGTCGACCGGAACAGTTCTGTCCGCTGTGCATGACGCGGCAAAGAACATCCCGGACGGCAGCGTCGTGGTGGCGATTTCACCGGACTTCGGCGATCGCTATCTGGAGACCATCTACAACGACGCATGGGTGGCGGAACGCTGGCCCGGCATATCCGGCCGGCAGATGTCTCAGGCACCTGCCTGAGAAGGGGGAATCTTCATGTTCAACTTCGAGATAGTTGCCGGAGAGACGGTTCGTCACGTTCTCGACGACAAGCGCGCAGACGTTCTCGGTATTGTGCGCAGCGCCTATCAGGCACATGAGTCCGGAGATTCCATCAATCCGGACAGCTACTTTCTCCGATTCCCGGATAAGCCGGATTCCCGGATCATTGCGCTGCCCGCCTTTCTGGGGGCCGATGTTCAGTTAGCCGGTATCAAGTGGATCGCGAGCTTCCCGGGCAACACACGCATCGGAGCCCCGCGGGCATCGGCCGTTCTCCTGCTGAACGACTACGAGACCGGGTATCCGATCGCCTGTCTGGAAGCCGCGAGCATCAGCTCGGCACGCACCGCCGCCTCCGCGGCCGTCGCGGCGACCGCACTCCGCCCGGACGGCTTCGGGGGGACCCGGATCGCCGTCGTGGGCGGGGGAGTCATCGCGCGCAACATCTGCGACTACCTGGCCGTCGCGGGCTGCGTCCCGGACTCGTACCTCGTCCACGATCTCGACGAGACGTCCGGACAGGCCCTGGCCGACCACGTGCGCACCACCCAGAACTGTCCGGCCGTCTTCACCACCGACCTCGATGACGCGCTGCGGGCCGACACCGTCGTGTTCGCCACGACCGCGCTGGAGCCCTACGTCAGCACGCCGTTCAAGCCCGGTCAGGTCGTTCTCCACGTCTCCCTGCGGGACCTCGCCCCGGAGGTGGTCCTCGCGGCGGACAACGTCCTCGACGACATCGACCACTGCCTCAAGGCGCAGACGTCACCGCACCTCGCCGAGCAGCGCTCAGGCTCCCGTGAGTTCGTGAACGGAACCCTCGCCGGAGTCCTGAACGGTGAGGTGACGCTCTCCCCGGACCGCCCGGTGATCTTCTCGCCGTTCGGCCTGGGCGTGCTCGACCTGGCCGTCGGGGCGTTCGTCCTCGGTGAGGCCCGCAAGGACGGCACCGCCATCGAGGTGCCCAACTTCTTCGGGGAGACCCGCCGGTGGTGAACCACATACCCCGCACCGTTGCGATCGTGGGCGCCGGATCGCGCGGTCTGGGCGTCTTCGAACGGCTGGTCGCGCACAGCCTGGACCGGCCGGACCCGCTCACCGTTCACCTCATCGACCCCCAGCCCTTCGGCGCCGGGTTCCACCTGCCGGGGCAGCCCGACCACCTCCTGCTCAACACCGTCTGCGCACAGCTGACGGCCTTTGCCGACGCGGAGATGGTGGACGGGCCCGTACCGCTGCCCGGTCCCTCGCTCCACGACTGGTGCCGGCGCCGGGACCTGCGGCTGGCGGACGACGGCTACACCGTGCGCGCGGGCGAAGGCCGGGAGATCCAGCCGAACGACTTCCTGCCGCGCAGGCTCCTGAGCGAATATCTCGTCTGGGCGGCGGAGGAGATCGCCGCCGCGGCGCCCGAGAGCCTCACGCTGGTCCGGCACCGTACGACGGCCGTCGACATCCTCCCCGGTACGTCGGACACCGAGACGGTGGTCCTCGCCGACGGCAGCCGGATCGCCGCGGACGCCGTGTTCGTCACCGTCGGGCACCACACGCTCTACCGGCCCGCGGCACCCGCACCCGACCCACGACTGGTCACCCGCCCCTACCCGTTGCCCGCGGCGCTCGACAGCATCGGGCCGGGCGAACGCGTGGCCGTCCTCGGCATGGGGCTGACCGCCATGGACGTGATCGCCACGCTGACACTCGGCCGTGGCGGCAAGCACACGACGGACGAGCACGGGATGCGCTATCTGCCCAGCGGGCGGGAGCCGTCGATCGTGCTCACCAACCGCTCCGGGCTGCCCTCGCGCAGCCGCCCCCGCCTCCACCCGGGTCGGGTGCGCTGCGCACCGCTGGCACTGACCACGGACCGTCTCGACGCGATCCGTGCCCGCCACGCGGACCGGCGGCTCCGCTTCACCGACGACGTCCTGCCGCTCATCGAGGCCGAGATGGAACTCGCCTACTACCGCGCCGTGCTGGCCCGGGAGACGGGCGACGCCGTGAGCGCGGGGCGGGAGCTCACCCGGCGCTGCGCCGGGGCAGGCCACGAGCGGGTGCTGGCGGAACTGCGTGCACAGTTCGGGCCCACCCCGGTCCCGGCGATCCTGTCAGCGGACCTCGCGGACCGGCGGTGGCCGGGGTACGAGGCCTACCTCGACTGGTTCACCGCCGAGGTCGGCACCGATCTGGCCGAGGCGAGGGAAGGCCTCGGTGTGAGCCCGTTGAAGGAGGCCCTGGAGGTCCTCCGCGACCACCGCGATGTCCTGCGGGCGGTCATCGACGCGCCGGGCGTCGACGACGCGTCCTTGGCCACGTTCTTCGGGGAGTTCGCCCCGCTGGTGAACCGGCTGGTGATCGGCCCGCAGCTCGACCGGTCGGCAGAGCTGCTCTCCCTGATCGACGCGGGGGTCGTCCGGCTCGGCCCCGGCCCGCAGCCGAAGATCGTCGCACCGGCCGGAGCGGGCCCCTGGCGGCTGGAATCCACCTGCCTGGCCCAGCCGTTGCGGATGGAGGCCGACCACGTGGTGCAGGCGCACGTGGCCGAACCCGGTGCGGACCGGACGCCCGGGTCCCTGCTCGGCACGCTCGTCTCCGCGGGCCGCCTCCGCACCCTCGCCCACCGCGGGGCCACGGTGCCCGGCCTCGATGTCACCCGCCGGGGCCAGGGCGTCGACCGCACGGGCGCCCCGCAGCCCCGCCTGTTCCTCCTCGGTCCGCACACCGAGGGATCCAGCTACTACAACCACTATGTGCCCTCGCCCGGCGTGCCCTCCCGTGCACTGCTGGACGCGGAACTCGCCCTGGGCACAGCTCTGCCGGCACTGATGACGAGGAAGCGATGAACAACAGCGAGACCTTCACCCCGTGGACGCAGGAGTACCGGCCCGAGACGCGCGCCGCGCAGGGCGACGGCTGGCGCTGTCCGACCACCGGCGCCGTGCCGCCTCCGATCGGGCTGGGAGCGACCTACGCGCGCGACAACGAGTACCGTGCGCCCGCCGGGCTGGCGTACCTGCGGGACCAGGGAACACCGGGGTACGAGCAGGTCGAGAACGTCGTGGCGGGACTGGAGGGCGGTTCGGACGCGCTCGTCTTCTCGTCCGGTATGGCGGCCGCCACCTCCGTCTTCCAGGTGCTGCCCGCCGGCGCGCGGGTGGTGGTTCCGCAGACCATGTACTTCGGACTCACCAAGTGGCTCAGGGAGTTCGGCCCCCAGCGCGGTCTGGAGGTCGTGCAGGTGCCGATGAACGACCTGGACGCGGTGGCCGCCGCCGTGACCGCCGCCCCGACCGCGCTGGTATGGGCGGAATCCCCGGCGAACCCCACCTGGACGGTGACGGATATCGCCGCGTGCGCCGAGATCGCGCACCGGGCCGGCGCCCTGTTCGGCGTCGACAACACCGTCCCCACCCCGGTGCACTCCAAGCCGTTCGCGCTCGGCGCCGACCTGATCATGCATTCGGGCACCAAGTACCTCAACGGCCATACGGATGTCGTCGCCGGACTGCTCGTCAAGGCGCCGGAGAGCACGGAGGCCAGGGACGCGATCTGGGAGCGGCTCCAGCTGCACCGCCGGCTGACCGGACCGATCCTCGGCCCGCTGGAGACCTACCTCCTCATGCGGGGCATCCGCACGCTCTTCCCCCGTATGCGCCAGATCTCCGCCACCGCGATGGCGGTGGCCGAGCACTTCGCCCAGCACCCCCTCATCCGGCGTGTCGCCTACCCGGGCCTGGCCACCGACCCCGGGCACGAGATCGCCGCCCGCCAGATGACCGGGGGATTCAGTGGCATGCTCTCCCTGCACGTCGACGGTGCATGGCAGCAGTCCCTGCGGACCTCGAACCACTGCGAACTCTTCATCCGTGCCACCTCGTTGGGCGGCGTGGAGAGCCTGATCGAACACCGCTACACCTTCGAGGGGCCGGGTAGTACCTCGCCGAAGGACATGCTGCGCCTGTCCATAGGTCTGGAGAGCCCCGCAGACCTCGTCGCCGACCTCGAACAGGCCCTTGAAAAGGCCGCTAAGGAAGACCGTTGAGTTCCAAGACCCCCACTCCTCACCCCGACGCCGCACCGCCGGACTCCTCCCCGCCGGCGGGCGCCGCGGTGCCGGAGGGCGCCGTCGAGCCCCCGGCCGCGGGGCCGGGGCGCCGGCCCGGCTTCGTGCGCGACGCCTCACTGTCCGCCGTGCTGGCGGGCTTCGTCGCCGTCGTCGTGTCCTACTCGGGCCCGCTCGTCATCGTGCTCGCGGCGGCATCCGCCGGACATCTGAACACCGCCCAGACCAGCTCATGGGTGTGGGCCATCTCCATCGGCAGCGGCCTGACCTGCATCGCACTGAGCCTGCGCACCAAGATGCCGGTGATCACCGCTTGGTCGACACCGGGCGCCGCCCTGCTGGTCACGAGCCTGGGCGCCTACTCCTACGCCGAAGCCATCGGCGCGTTCCTCATCACCGGACTGGTGATCACCCTGGTCGGCCTGACCGGGGTGTTCGGGTGGCTGATGCGGCAGGTGCCCACCGCCGTGGTCTCCGCCATGCTCGCCGGCATCCTGTTCTCCTTCGGCACAGGAGTCTTCACCTCCCTCAAGACCGCACCGCTCATTGCCGGTTCGGTGCTGCTCGCCTACCTCCTGGCGAAACGGTGGCTGCCGCGGTACGCCGTGCTGGTCGCCCTGGCGGCGGGCGTCGCGGCCGGCGCGGTCAGCTCCCGGCTGGACATCCACCTGGACCGGATCGAACTGGCCAAGCCGGTGCTGACGACCCCGGAGTTCTCGCTCGCCTCCCTCATCGGCATCGCGGTACCGATGATCCTGGCGACGCTCGCCTCGCAGAACGCACCGGGCATGGCCGTGCTCACCGCATCCGGCTACCGGCCCAAGGACCGCCTCCTGATCGGTTCCACGGGCCTGGTCTCCACGGTCCTGGCCCCGTTCGGCTCCCACGCCATCAACCTCGCGGCGATCACCGCCGCGATCTGCACCGGCCCCGAGTCCCACCGCGACCCGCGGCGCCGGTACGTGGCGGGAGTCTCCTGCGGCGCGTTCTACCTCCTCATCGGGGCGTTCGGCTCGACGCTGGTGGTGCTCTTCGCGGGCCTGCCCAAGGAACTGGTGGCGGCGGTCGCCGGAGTCGCGCTGTTCGGCGCCCTGGCCGGCGGCCTGACCGGGGCGGTGAAGGAGGAGAAGGACCGCGAGGCGGCCCTGATCACCTTCCTCGCCACCGCGTCCGGCGTCACCCTCTTCGGCATCGGATCCGCCTTCTGGGGCCTGCTCTTCGGAGTCGTCGCCCACCTCGTCCTGACCCGCTGGCGCCGTACGTCCACGGAATCCGTCACGTGATCTGAGCGGTCCGTTCCCCGGCGGCAGCCACGGCGCCACCGAGGCCCGCACGGGCTGCCGGGCACCTTTGCGTGTCCGGCAGCCTGCGCCGCCGGCAGGGGCCGTTGGCCGCCAGGGGCGTCCTGCCCTTCCCCAGCCCTCATCGCCGTTCGAGCAGGGAAGCCTCCATCCCGCTCATGGGGTAGTCGACGTAGCCGTCGGCCCCGCCCGCGTAGTACGTGGCAGGGTCGCCGACGGCCGGCTCGCGATGCAGCGCGAAGCGGGTGACGAGGTCGGGGTTGGCGATGAAGTGCGTGGCGAAGGAGACGGCGTCGGCGATCCCGGCGTCGATGACGGCGTTCCCTGACGCGCGGTCGAAGCCGTTGTTCGCGATCAGGGGACCGTCGAACTGCCGCCGGTAGCGCGCGATCGCCGCGAAGTCGGGCGTGCCGGCCGCAGCGATGCGGTCCCGTCCCCGCAGGTGCAGGTAGGCCACGGGACGGTCGTTGAGCTCCCTCACCAGTGCGTCGTAGTCGGCGAGTGTCTCCTCGTCGGCACGGAAGCGGTCCCCCTCGGTCCAGTACGGCCCCAGACGGACGCCGACGCGCCGTCCGCTCCATGGCAGGGCGACCGCGTCGAAGATCTCCAGCAGCAGACGCCGCCGGCCCGTACGGTCGCCGCCGTATGCGTCGGTGCGGTGATTGAGCCGCGGGTTGAGGAACTGAGGGATCAGGAACGAACCGAGGGCACCGATCTCCACCCCGTCGAACCCCGCACGTCGGGCATGGGCCGAGGCGGCACGGAAGTCGGCGACCGTGGCCGTGATGTCGGCGGTGGTCATCTCCCGTGGAGTGACGGACTCCTTGAATCCGCCGGCGGTGAAGCACCTCGTGTGGGGATTGATCGCGGACGGTCCGCCGGGCAGCTCTCCTCCCAGGTGATCGGGGTGCGAGGCGGCGCCGGTGTGCCAGAGCTGGAGCACGATACGGCCGCCGAGGGCATGCACGACGTCGGTGACCCGCCGCCACCCGGCGACCTGCTCCTCGCGGTAGATGCCGGGAACGTTCACAAAGCCGATGGCCCGTTCGCTGACCCAGGTCCCCTCGGTAATGATCAGTCCGGCGGTGGCCCGCTGGCCGTAGTAGGCGGCATGCAACTGCGTGGGTACCAGCCCGTCGTTGGCGGCACGGCCCCGGGTGACCGGGGCCATCACGACGCGGTTGGGCAACAGGAAGTCCCCGAGGTCCGCGCGCCGCAGCAGCGGCTGGTCGAGGGCGTTCGGCAGAGTGCTGCTCATGGTGTGTTCCTCCTCGTCATCAGGGCCGGGGCGGTTGCCGGGCCGGAACCTCGGCCGGGCAGCGTGCTTCCCGGTCACCTTGCGTCCGTGGTGCGCGTCATCAAGGTGACGGAGCACGACGAGGAAAGGTGACCGATGGACGAGCAGCACCGGCTGGCGGAACGGTTCGAGACGCATCGCAGCCACTTGCGAGCGGTCGCCTACCGGATGCTGGGCTCCCTCAGCGATGCGGACGACGCCGTTCAGGAAGCCTGGCTACGGCTCAGCCGCGTCGACAGCAGCACCGTCGAGAACCTGGCCGGATGGCTGACGACGGTCGTGTCGCGGGTGTGCCTCGACATGCTGCGTTCCCGGACCTCACGACGGGAGGAGCCGGTCGGGCAGCACGTGCCCGATCCGGTTCAGGACGCCGGTGACGGGAGCGGCCCGGAACCGGAAGCCTTGCTGGTCGACTCTGTCGGCCGCGCACTGCTCGTGGTGCTGGACACCCTGGCCCCCGCCGAGCGGGTCGCGTTCGTACTGCACGACATGTTCGCCGTGCCGTTCGACCGGATCGCTCCCCTCGTGGAGCGCTCACCGGTGACCACGAAGAAGCTCGCCAGCCGCGCGCGCCACAAGGTCCAAGGCACCCCCGCAGTTCCCGCCGCCGACCTCGCCCGGCAACGGAAGGTGGTCGACGCCTTTCTCGCCGCCTCGCGCGGCGGCGACCTCGATGCGCTGCTGGCGGTGCTCGCCCCCGACGTCGTGCGCCGCGCCGACCCCGCCGCCCTGCCGCCGGGTGCGGCGACAGAGGTCCGCGGCGCGCACTCCGTGGCCGAGGGGACCCTTGTCTTCGGGCGGAGGTCACGGTTCGCGGCACCGGCGCTCGTGAACGGGACCGTGGGGATCGTCGTGGCCCCGCGTGGACGGCTGCTCCTCGCCCTCACCCTCACCGTCGAGGGCGAAAAGGTCACCGAGTACGAGGTGATCGCCGACCCCGCCCGGCTTCGGCAGCTCGACCTGGCCGTCCTCGACGCCTGACCGGCCGACACGGCCCGCAGGGCGCGAGGGTCCGGGCCAGGCCCGGATTTCCGGTCAGGACGAGTCGGCCGACCCCGCGCCGTCCCGCTTCAGATTCGTCACTTTCTGGGGCAGCGGCCCCGCCCCGTCGGCGAGCGGGGGAGTGGAGCCGGGAGTGCTGGTCCCTTGCTTGAGGCTGTCGAGAATGGCCAGCCCCTGGCCGACGATGCCGGAGGCGATCTCGTTCACCCCGTCGGTGCCGTTGAGGACGGTCAGCCGGGAGCCGGAGAGGCCCTCGGCCGCGGCCTTGGCGAGTGCGGGGAGGTTCTCGATGGTGCGGTTGGCGGCGATCAGCTCCTGGTTGCCGTCCCGCAGGGAGCCCGCGAGGGCGGTGTTCGCATCGGCCCGTGCCTGGGCGACGGCCCGCTCGGTGTAGGCGCGGGCATCCGCCTCGAAGCGGACCTGGTCACGCTGTGCCTCGGCCAGCGTGCGCAGCCGGTAGGCCTCGGCGTCCGCCGGGCGGCGCACCTCGGCCTCCAGCCGCTGGGCGGCGAGTGAGGCCTGCCGCTGGGCCAGCGAGGTCTGCTCCTCGATGACCTCCTGCGAGGCCCTGGCCTGCGACAGCGGACCGGCCTGTGCGGCGCGGGCGTTGTACTGCTCGGTCTCGGCGAGGAACCCGGCCCGCTTGATCGCGGTGTCCCGCTCGTACTCGGCCTTGAGCGCCGCCGCCTGCTGTTCCCGCTCGGTGGCTTCCTGGTCGGCCTTGGCCTGTGCGATCCGGGCCGCGCTGGCGACCGCCGCGGCATGCGGGGCGGCGAGATTGGTGATGTAGCCGGAGGTGTCGGCGATCTCCTGGATCTGGAGGGCGTCGACGACGATGCCGAGCTTCTCCATCTCGGAGTGGCTGCCCTCCTTGACCTCCTGGGCGACCCGGTCCCGCTCCCGGATGATCTGCTCGACGGTCAGCCCGCCGACGATCGACCGCAGGTGACCGGCGAAGATCCGGCCCACCAGCTCCTCCATCGTGGTCTGCTCGTCCAGGAACCGCCGCGCGGCGTTGGCGATCGAGGTCTGGTCGTCACCGACCTTGAAGACGGCGACTGCCCGGACTCCGATCCGGATGCCCTGCTGGGTGACGCAGTCCTCGGAGATCTCCGCCTCCCGCAGCGACAGCGCCAGCACGCTCGCCTTCTGCTTGACGGGCATGACCCAGCAGCCATGACCCGTGACGATACGGAATTGGGCGTCCCCGGTCCGGCGCTTCGAGCCGGAGATCAACAGCGCCTCGTTCGGCGCAGGAACATGCCAGAACAACATCGGAAGGCTCCTGGTCCGGTGGAACCGGCCTCGGTCGGTGCGGGGACGGCTGCGGTTGACGGAACGCTCACGTGGCCGGCCACGGTCCTCCGGGCGGCCGCTCACGCGGGCAACGGCGCGACGATCACCGACCGCGCCGAGGTGTGGTCCACCACGATGACCTGTGTATGGCGGCTGATGGGCTCGCGGGACCAGGCGGCGAAGGCCTCGCTCCCGCCGCGTACGGGCAGCAACACCTCGCCCGGACCGTCGGTCGGGATCGAAACGGTCACCCGCCCGATCACCCCGATCGGGCTGAAGTCCGTCTCATCCGTCGCGCTCACCCGGGCTCCGTCGCTGGTCAAAGCCGCTGCCGGCGCACGAGCCGGGCAGCGGGACATCCTCGACAACTCCACGGTACTCCGGCCGGGGCGACGCTTCAGGCCGCCGGCCGGGGAGCCTTCGGCGTCACCGGTTTCAGGCGTCGAGACGGGCGGTACGGGCCGCCGGGACGGACTTTCTCGGCGGCAGTACATCGGGCGCACGATGGGGCCGGAGGGCCGTGAGGGCGGTCTCGGTCTCCTCCATCAGCGCGCGGTAGGAGACCAGTCGCTGCCACTCCGGATCGGCGACCCCGGGCACAGTGGCGGCGCGCGCCGTCCACTGCTTCACCAGCCCGGCGTACACCGGTGTCTGCCTGATGATCTCCGAGGTGATCCACCGCGGCATGTGCCCGGGGCGCGGGAGGGGGGTCTGTCCGTGACCTGCGACGGTGCCGGAAGAGGGGTCGCTCATGGCCGTAGAAACGATTCTTCCTCGCTGGAGTCACTGCGTATTTTTGCAGCGGCCCGTACTGATGCCGTGGAGGCAAGGGCATATCTCTCTCGAATATCACCTTATGCAGTGATCTATAGCTGGGAAGCGGTCCAATCCGGGCGAGGAAACGTTGTCGCAGTCATGGAACCGAGGGAGTTGTGGGAGCGCCATGCCGTACTCGCACAGGCGTTTTGCAGCAGCGATGACGAGGTCCGCCGTACGCAGGGACTCCTTGACGAGGCCGAGGCCCGCCGCTCGCGGACCCTGGCCGCCTTCGCCGTGACCGTGGGCAGCGACGCGGTGGTGGCGGAGCTGCTCGGCCTGGAAGAGCGCGAAGTGCGCCTGGCCCGCCGCACGGTGGGCAAGGAAGACGCCCGCGCGGTTGCCCAGAGCCTGCTCGCCCAGGCCCCGCGCGAGCAGCCCCCGGCCCAGCAGGCCGCCACGCACCCGGCCACGCCCCCCGCGCAGCAGCCCGCACCCCCCACGCCCCTCGCGACCCATGCCACGGCCCCGCCAACGGCGGCCCCGGCCCCCGCCCCCCAGCTCACCGAGCCCGCCTGGGCCCCCGCCCTGGACGCGGTCCTGATGAGCAGCTGGCACAACGGAGTTGACCTCACCGCCCTCGCCGCCGAACTGGGTCTCGATGTCCGGCTCCTTGTCGCACGCGCCCAACAGCTGTCCGCCGAAAGCCGTCCGGCCCAGCAGGCCCCACCGGACCGCACGGGCCGGCACCGCCGGATGGTCAATCTCCCGCCCTCCCCACCGGCCGAGAGCGCCCATCCGGCCTGGCGCGAGCGGCCGCCGCAGTCCCCACGGGAGCCGTACGAGCAGGAGCCCTGGAAGCAGCAGCCGTACCAGAACTACCCGGACCAGCAGGAGTATCAGGACTACCGGGTGTACGAGGAGCATTCACAGCAGCACCAACATCACGGGCACCACCCACACCAGCACCCGCACCAACACCAAGCACCGCACCAGCAGTATCAACAGCCCCCTCATCCCACGTGGGATGCCAATGCCATCACCGCCGCCCAGCACGACTGGGACGGCATCCTCAGCCAGTGGGAGGCCACCACCTCCACCACTCCGCCCCTCTCCGCACCTGGTCAGGGAGGTGTGTGAGGGGCCCGGTCCCGCGGGCCGCCGAGGTGCACGACGAGCGCCGTGACGCCGATGCCCGACGCCGCCCCCAGGAGTCTTCCGGCGTCGATTACAGTGGGCGGCGGGCCGTGACTGGCGCTTGGGTGGAGTACCACCGGGGAGCGGCTCGGCCACTTCTGGCCGGTGCCGCGCGCCTGGGCGATCCGACGCGACGCTCAGGAGTACTCCATGTCCGAGACCGCCCGCCTCATGGACGGCAGCGCACTGGCCCGCCGCATCGTCGAACAGGCCGCGGAACGCGCGGCGGACCTCACCCGGCAGACCGGAACGTCCCCGTGCCTGGCAACCGTACTGGTGGGCGACGACCCCGCCTCGGTGACGTACGTCCGCATGAAGCGCACCCGTTGCGAGAAGGCCGGGATCCGCTCCCGGCACATCGCGCTCCCCGCCGCCACCACGACCGCGGAGCTGGTCGACACGATCACCGCGCTGTCCCACGACCCCGACGTGCACGGCATCCTTCTCCAGCACCCGGCCGGCCCGCACATCGACGAGCGCGCCGCCTTCGAGGCCATCGCCCCCGAGAAGGACGTCGACGGCGTCACCTGCCACTCCTTCGCCGCGATGAGCTTCGGCCTGGACGGCTTCGCCTCCTGCACGCCCGGCGGCATCCTCCGCCTCCTGGATCACTACGACGTCGACCTGGCCGGCAAGCATGCCGTCGTGGTCGGCCGCAGCGCGATTCTCGGCAAGCCCGTCGGGATGCTGCTGCTCGCCCGCAACGCCACCGTCACCTACTGCCACTCCCGCACCACCGACCTCGCGTCGATCACCAAGGAGGCCGATGTCCTGGTCGCCGCAGTGGGGCGGCCCCGCTTCCTGCACGGCGAGCACCTCAAGCCCGGAGCCGTGGTGATCGATGCCGGCTCCAACCCCGGCAACATCGGTGACGTGGACTTCGACTCGGCGCGCACCCGCGCCTCCCTGATCACCCCGGTCCCCGGCGGCGTCGGCCCGATGACCATCGCCACCCTGCTCACCCAGACCGTCGATGCCGCCACCGCCCAGCTGAAGGCGGTCTGACCGCCACGCGCCCACGTTGCTTTTCTTCCCACGTTTTTGGCTGTCCCGCAACGGCGACAAACACCATGGCGGGACAGCCGAAAACGTGGGCAAGGCCACATACGTGGGGCGAAGATCAGGCCGTGGCCGCCTGAGCGCGGCCGATTTCGCGGCGGAGGCGCATGAAAGGGCGCGGACGGTTGAGGGCCAGCGCCGCGGTCACGCGTCCGTCGCGTTCGTAGCAGGCGAGGAAGCTGCGGTCGTCGGGGGAGCCTTCGACGATGCGCGGGGTGTCCGTGGGCAGTCGCCGGCCGGCGAACTGGAGGCGTACGCCGTACTGGTCGGACCAGAAGTACGGCAGGTTCCGGTGGGTCGCGACGGTGCTGCCGGCCAGCAGGTTCTGCGCGGCGACGGCGGCCTGTTCGGTGGCGCTGGTCCAGTGTTCGGCGCGGGTGCCGTTCACCCTGGCGACGTCGCCGACGGCCACGACGGCGGGCAGCGGGGTGGCGCAGCCCGCGTCGCACAGCACCCCGTCGTCGAGCGGGAGTCCGGAGTCCGCCAGCCAGGCGGCGTTGGGGCGTACGCCGATGCCGATGACGACCACCTCGGCGGGGAGCAGCCGGCCGTCGGCCAGTTCGACCCCGGTGACGCGGTTCTCGGTGCCGCCGCTGTGCAGCCGGGCGACACCGGTCCCGGTGAGCAGGGTGACGCCGTGGTCCGCATGGAGAGCGGAGCAGATCCCGGCCATCGTGTCGCCGAGTTGGGGGACGAGGGGGAGCGGGGCGGCCTCGACCACGGTGACGTCGTGGCCGAGGGCGGCGCAGGACGAGGCGACCTCGGCACCGATGAAGCCGCCGCCGATCACCACCACCCTGACCGGGCCCGAGGCCAGCTCCGCGCGCAGCGCCTGGGCGTCGTCGAGGGTGCGCAGGGTGTGGGCTCCGGTGGGTGCCGGGCCGGGGAGGAGGCGCGGAGTGGCGCCGGTGGCGATGACCACGCCGTCGGTGGTCAGGGACCGGCCACCATCGAGGAGCACGGTGCGTCCGCCGGTGTCGAGTCCGGTGGCCCGGGTGCCCAGCAGCCATTCGGCGTCCAGCTCGGCGATCTCCTCGGCGTCGGCCAGGGCCAGTTGACCCTGGTCGGCGGTGGCGCCGGTGAGGAAGTCCTTGGACAGCGGCGGCCTGTCGTAGGGGCCGTGGCACTCGTCCCCGACGATCACCAGGCGTCCGTCGAACCCTTGGGAGCGCAGGGCCCGCGCGGCGTACAGGCCGGCCAGCGAGGCCCCGATGACAGCGACCGACTTCATGCGGCGTTGCCCTCCTCGGCGGCGTGGTGGACGTAGATCATGCCGTTGTCGACGGTCACGGGGTGGGTGCGCACGGCCCGCCGGGCGGGCAGGCAGGTCGGCGCTCCGGTGCGGAGATCGAACGAGGCGGCGTGCAGGGGGCATTCGACCAGGCAGCCTTCCAGCCAGCCGTCCGACAGTGAGGCGTCCTGGTGGGTGCAGGTGTCGTCGATGGCGTACAGCTGTCCGTCGGTGTGGAAGACGGCGATCGGCGGTGCGGTGTCGATGCGTACGGACTCGCCTGTCGGCAGGTCGGCGAGAGGGCAGACAGGAATCACGGGACCCCCCTGTTACTGATCGGTATCATCGAGTTTCGCGGTGCGCACGATGAAGCGCTATGCGCAACAGAATCCCGATGGGGAGCGGATGCGTCAAGGGATCCCCGGAATTGCCGGACCGTCGCATCCCGCGCGACGGATCGGTGATCGGGGTGCCGGTGTGCCGGCGCCCGCCCGCCGGCCGGACGAGGGGCGGCTGCCCGGGGGCGCCAGGTGCGCGGCTGTCGCGGCCGAGGGGCTGTCGCGGCGGCTGGGATACGCCTGTTGACCTGGTGGCAGGCGGGAAAATGGAGGCGCCGCTGGAGCGGGGGGATTTGACTCCGGAGCTGTGCCCAGGGGCGTAACGAGTCCTTTACCAAGAGTCGGCCCGTACCTCTTGACGGTGCCGATCCGGCGTTCCCACTATGTCTCTCATCGCGCAACCAGTCGTGCAGTGCGCAACACTGAGGGGTAGGGCATGCCACACGAAGTCCATGCCGTCGTCGCGGCGAAACAAGGCGCGCCGGTCGAGCTTCAGACGATTCTGGTGCCGGATCCCGGCCCGGGAGAAGTGCTCGTCGCCGTGCAGGCCTGCGGTGTCTGCCATACCGATCTGCACTACCGGGACGGTGCGGTCAACGACGAATTCCCTTTTCTGCTCGGCCATGAGGCGGCCGGTGTCATCGAGTCCGTCGGCCCCGGCGTCACCGGCCTTGCCCCTGGTGACTACGTGGTCCTCGCCTGGCGGGCGCCCTGCGGCAACTGCCGCTCCTGTCGTCGCGGACGGCCGTGGTACTGCTTCGACTCGGGCAACGCCACCCAGCCGATGACCCTGCGGGACGGCACTCCGCTCGCCGCCGCGCTCGGCATCGGGGCGTTCGCCGAGAAGACCCTGGTCGCCGCCGGGCAGGCGGTCAAGGTGGACCCCAACGCCCGCCCCGAAGCCGCCGGTCTGATCGGCTGCGGAGTGATGGCGGGGTACGGCGCTGCCGTGCACACCGGGGCGGTGGGCAGCGGTGACACCGTCGCCGTCATCGGCTGCGGCGGGGTCGGCAATGCGGCGATCGCCGGTGCCTCGATCGCCGGAGCCCGCCGGATCATCGCGGTCGACATCGACGACCGGAAGCTGGACGGTGCCACCCGCTTCGGTGCCACCCACACCGTCAACTCCCGTGGTACGGACCCCATCGAGGCGGTCCGGGGACTCACCGGCGGTCATGGCGCCGATGTGGTGATCGACGCGGTCGGCCGCCCCGAGACCTACCGGCAGGGCTTCTACATGCGCGACCTCGCCGGGACCCTGGTCCAGGTCGGCGTCCCCGAACCGGACATGCGCATCGAGCTGCCGCTCATCGACCTCTTCTCGCGCGGCGGCGCCCTGAAGTCCTCCTGGTACGGCGACTGCCTGCCCAGCCGCGACTTCCCCGTACTCATCGACCGTTACCTCAGCGGACGGCTCGACCTCGACGGATTTGTCACCGAGACGATCGCCCTGGACGAGGTGGAATCCGCATTCGACAAGATGCGCGACGGCCGGGTACTGCGCTCCGTCGTGCTCCTGTAACGGCGTCACCCACAGTCGGCCACCCGACCAGCAGGAGGAGGGTCATGTCCCGCACGCCCGCAAACAGTTCCCGTGTGGTTGTCATCGGTGCCGGCATCGTCGGCTGTTCGCTCGCCGACGAGCTGACCGCCCGCGGCTGGACCGAGGTCACCGTCCTCGAACAGGGCCCGCTGCCGGCCCCCGGCGGCTCCACCTCGCACGCACCCGGCCTGGTCTTCCAGACCGGCCCGTCCAAGACCATGACGGAGTTCGCCGCCTACACCGTCCGGAAGTTCAGCTCCCTGGAGGTGGACGGGCTGCCCTGCTTCCACCCGGTCGGCGGCCTGGAGGTCGCCACCACCGAGGCCCGCTGGGCCGATCTGCACCGCAAGGCCGGACTTGCCGCCTCCTGGGGCGTACGCGGTGAACTGCTCACCCCGCAGCAGTGCAAGCAGCTCTGGCCGATGCTGGACGAGACCAAGCTCCACGGCGGCTTCCACACCGCCGACGACGGCCTGGCCCGCGCGGTGCTCGCCTGCCGCGCGCAGATCGCACGGGCCGAGAGCCGCGGCGCCCGCTTCCTGGAGCGGCACACCGTCACCGGAATCGAGCAGGAGGACGGCCGCGTCACCGGCGTCGTCACCGACCGCGGCACCTTCCCCGCCGACCATGTCGTCTCGGCCGCCGGCTTCTGGGGCCCGGTGATCGGAGCGATGGCCGGGGTGGACGTACCGCTGCTGCCGCTGGCCCACCAGTACGCGACCACCGAGCCGCTGCCCGAGCTCGACGGCGTCAACGATTCCCGTATGGAGGCGAGCAAGCCGATCCTGCGCTTCCAGGACCGCGACCTCTACTTCCGCGAGCACACCGACCGGATCGGCATCGGCTCCTACGCCCACCGTCCGATGCCCGTCGACCCCTTCACCCTTCCCGCCTTCGACGAGGCTCCCGTCATGCCGTCCTCGCTGCCCTTCACCGAGGACGACTTCGCACCGAGCTGGCAGGACAGTGTCGGACTGCTGCCCGCGCTGGGCGCCTCGCGGGTGTCCGAGGGCTTCAACGGTGTCTTCTCCTTCACCCCCGACGGGATGCCGGTCCTCGGCGAGTCCCGTGCACTGCGGGGATTCTGGCTGGCCGAGGCGGTCTGGGTCACCCACTCCGCGGGCGTCGCCAAGGCCGTCGCAGAATGGATGACGGACGGCCGGCCCGCGACCGACATCCACGAATGCGACCTCTACCGCTTCGAGGACGCCCAGCGCTCGCCCGCCTATATCGCCGACCGCGGCGCCCAGAGCTTCATCGAGGTCTATGACGTCATCCACCCGCTACAGCCCATGGAGCAGCCGCGGCCGCTGCGCACCAGCCCCTTCTACGCGCGGCAGCAGGAGCTCGGCGCGTACTTCCTGGAGGGCGGTGGCTGGGAGCGCCCGCACTGGTACGAGGCCAACGCCCCGCTCGCGGAGGGGCTCCGGCTCCCCGAGCGTGACGCCTGGTCGGCGCGCTACTGGTCGCCGATCGCCGCCGCCGAAGCCAGGGCCACCCGCGAAAAGGTCGCCCTGTACGACATGACCCCGCTGCGCAGGCTGGAGGTCACCGGGCCCGGCGCCCTCGCCTTCCTCCAGCGCATGACCAGCAACAATCTCGCCAAGAAGCCGGGCGCGGTCACCTACACCCTGCTCCTGGACGAGACCGGCGGCATCCGCTCCGACCTCACCGTCGCCCGGCTTGCCCCGGACCGCTTCCAGGTCGGCGCCAACAGCGGATCCGACCTCGACTGGCTGCTGAGGCACGCCCCGGACGAGGGGGTCCAGGTCCGTGACATCACCTCCGGCACCTGCTGCATCGGCGTCTGGGGCCCGCTCGCCCGCGACCTGGTCCAGCCGCTCACCCGCGACGACTTCTCCCACCAGGCCTTCGGCTACTTCAAGGCCAGGCACACCTACCTCGGTCATGTACCGGTCACCGCGATGCGCCTCAGTTACGTCGGGGAACTCGGCTGGGAGCTGTACACCACGGCCGATATGGGGCTGCGGCTGTGGGACACGCTCTGGGAGGCGGGCCGGGAGCACGGGGTGATCGCCGCCGGGCGCAGCGCCTTCAACAGCCTTCGCCTGGAGAAGGGTTACCGCGCCTGGGGCCATGACATGACCACCGAGCACAACCCGTACGAGGCCGGCGTCGGCTTCGCCGTCCGCCCCGCCAAGGGCGATTTCCTCGGCCGCGACGCACTGGAGGGCCGAAGCGAGGGGACCGCGGCGCGCAAGCTCAGCTGCCTCACCCTCGACGACCCCGATGCCGTCGTCCTCGGCAAGGAACCGGTCCACGTCGACGGCCGGCCGGCCGGCTACGTCACCTCCGCCGCCTACGGCTACACCCTCGGCCGGGGCATCGCCTACGCCTGGCTGCCGGCCGCCGCGGCGGCCCCCGGTACCGCCGTGCACATCGAGTACTTCGGTGAGAAGATCCCCGCGACCGTCGCCCAAGAGCCCCTCTTCGATCCGCAGATGGAGCGTATCCGCAGGTAGGCCGGTCCGTGACCCCGTGACCCCGTGATCCGCTCCCCGCCCTCCGTACGCAGAAGGAGCAACCGCATGGCTCCCACCTACGACGTCATCGTCCTCGGCCTCGGCGGCATGGGCAGCGCCGCCGCCCACCACCTCGCCGCCCGCGGTGCCCGGGTCCTGGGCCTGGAGAAGTTCGGCCCGGTGCACAACCGGGGCTCCAGCCACGGCGGTTCCCGTATCACCCGGCAGTCCTACTTCGAGGACCCCGCCTACGTACCGCTGCTGCTGCGCTCCTACGAGCTGTACGAGAAGCTGGAGCGGGACAGCGGCCGGGAGATCGCCACCCTCTGCGGCGGGGTGATGATCGGCCGCCCCGACAGCCGCACCGTCCGCGGCAGCCTGGAATCCGCCCGCCGGTGGGACCTCCCGCACGAGATGCTCGACCCCAAGGAGATCCGCCGCCGCTTCCCGACGCTCACCCCCGCCGAGGACGAGGTCGCGCTGTACGAGGCACGGGCGGGCCTGGTCCGGCCGGAGTACACCGTCGCCGCACATGTCCAGCTCGCCACCCAGGACGGCGCCGAGCTGCACTTCGAGGAGCCGGTCACCCGCTGGGAGGAGCTGCCCGGCGGCGCCGGGGTCCGCGTCCACACTCCCGAGAACACCTACACCGCGGGGCAGTTGGTGATCTGCCCGGGAGCCTGGGCGCCCCAGCTGCTCACCGACCTGGGTGTGCCGTTCACCATCGAACGGCAGGTCATGTACTGGTTCGCCCCCGACGGCGGCACCGCGCCCTTCGTCCCCGAGCGGCACCCGATCTACATCTGGGAGGACGCGCAGGGCGTCCAGGTCTACGGCTTCCCGTCGATCGACGGCCCCGACGGCGGCGCGAAGGTCGCCTTCTTCCGCAGGGGCACCGTCTGCACACCGGAGACCATCGAGCGCACCGTGCACGACCACGAGGTGCGTGCCATGGCCGACCAGATGAGCCCGCGCATCCCTGCCCTGCCCGGCCGCTTCCTCAAGGCCGCCACCTGCATGTACTCCAACACCCCCGACGAGCACTTCGTGATCACCCGGCACCCCGCACACCCGGAGACCGTGACCGTCGCCTGCGGATTCTCCGGACACGGCTTCAAGTTCGTCCCCGTGGTCGGGGAGATCGTCGCCGATCTCGCGCTGACCGGGGCCACCGCGCACCCCATCGAGCTTTTCGACCCGCGCCGGCCCGCTGCCGCGGCCGCTTGAGGAGACCGCCATGACGACCACCCACACCGAGTCCGCACCGGCCCCGGCCTCCACCCCCGCGGCCTCCACCCCCACGGCCGGTACCTCCCCGAGCCTGATCGCCACCCTCGCCGGGCACCACTACACCGACCCCGACATCTTCCGCCAGGAGCAGGAGAAGATCTTCGAGCGGCTGTGGTTCTGCGCGGTACGCAGCGCCGACCTGGAGAAGCCCGGCGCCTTCCGTACGGTCCGGGTCGGCCGGGAGAGCGTACTGATCACCCGCAACCGCGGCGGCGAGCTGCGCGCCTTCCTCAACATCTGCCGACACCGCGGCGCACAGCTGTGCACCGAGGAGTCCGGCGAGGTCCGCCGCAACCTCCAGTGCCCCTATCACGCCTGGACCTACGACCTCGACGGCCGCCTGGTGGCCGCCCCCAACCTCCAGAAGATGCCGGACATCGACCGCACCGAACGGGGACTGGTCACCGTCCCCCTCCGCGAATGGCTCGGCTACGCCTGGGTGTGCCTGGCCGACGAGCCGCCCTCCTTCGAGGACTCGGTGATCGGCGCGGCCGTCGAGCGGCTGGGGGACGCCGCCTCCCTCGACCGCTACCGCACCGAAGGACTCGCCCTCGGCAAGCGCCTCACCTATGACGTGCGCGCCAACTGGAAGCTCATCATCGAGAACTTCATGGAGTGCTACCACTGCGGCACCATCCACCCCGAACTCACCGAGGTGCTCCCGGAGTTCGCCGACGGTTTCGCCGCCCAGTACTACGTCGGGCACGGTGCGTCCTTCGCCGACGAGGCCACCGGATTCACCGTGGACGGCACCGACGGCTTCGGCCGGCTCCCCGGCATCGAGGACACCCAGGACCGCCGCTACTACGCGATCACCGTCCGGCCGCAGGTGTTCGTCAACCTCGTCCCGGACCATGTCATCGTCCACCGGATGTTCCCGATGGCCCCGGACCGCACCGTCGTCGAATGCGACTGGCTGTATCTGCCCGAGGTCGTCGACTCCGGTGCCGATGTCTCCAAGTCCGTCGAGCTCTTCCACCGCGTCAACACCCAGGACTTCGACGCCTGCGAACGCACCCAGCCGGCCATGAGCTCCCGCGCCTACCGCGCCGGCGGGGTCCTGGTACCCAGCGAGCACCACATCGGCGCCTTCCACCACTGGGTCACCGACCACCTGGAGGGGGAGCGTGCCTGATTTGTTCCTCAGGGGCCGCTGAGGGGTTGCATGGCCCGACCGGCGGAACAAACGCTCTGAGCCCCGGCCATATGGTCCGACCACACGCCCTGTGTGACATAGTTTTGGCAAGGGAGCACGGGGCCGAGCCGGGGAGTGGTGGATGTCTGCCGAATGGCGACCTGTGCGGCAGTCGCGCACACATGAGCTCGTGCTGGAGCGCATCGAGGAACGGGTGCTCGCGGGAGAGCTCAAGGCGGGGGACCGATTGCCGCCCGAGCGCGAGCTGGCACCGGTACTCGGCGTCAGCCGGTCCGCGCTGCGCGAGGCGCTGCGGGTGCTGGAGACGATCGGGGTGCTGGTCGCGCAGGCGGGCCGCGGGCCGGACGCGGGGGCGCGGATCGTACGGAACCCGGACGACGCGCTCGGCCGGCTGCTGCGCCTGCACTTCGCCTTGGGGAGCTACAGCCTGCACGACGTGCTGGAGGCCCGGGTGGTGCTGGAGCGTTCCAGTTTCGAGGCGGCCGCGGAACACGCTCCGGCGGAGGACCTCGACGAGGCCGAAGCGCTCCTGGTGCGTATGCAGGAGCCCGAGGTGGGCGTCGCCGATTTCAACGACCTGGACACCCGGTTCCATGTCGCCATCGCCCGTAGCTCGGGCAATCAGCTCACCTCCACGCTCACTTCGGCCGTACGGGAGTCGGTGCGTCCGCTGATCCTGCGGGCGCTGGAGACGGCGGAGGACTGGCCGGCCACGGCGGGTGCGCTGAACGCCGAGCACACCGAACTGCTGCGTCTGGTGCGTGCGGGCAAGGGCGCGAAGGCGGCCGACCTGGTCGAGGCGCATATCCGTGGTTTCCATGGCACGTTGGTCGATGAGAAGCCCCAGGTGGAGCAGGCAGGCACGGCGGACGAGGTGGGTCGGGAAGGCCGGGAAGGCTGAGTCGGCAGGGCGGCCGAGTCCCAGGCCCGTAGGCGGAACCGGGACAGGACCGGCATGAGGGGGCGGGCCCGCTCCGCCCCCTCCTCGCCCGTTCCCCTACGGCAGCATCCAGGACAGCACCGGAAGCGACTGGAGCGCGACCAGGACGCACAGGACCGCCAGCATCGCGACGCTGTATCCGGCGACCTTGCGCAGCAGGATCCGCTCGGTGCCAGGCTGTTCCACGGCGGTCGCCGCGATGGTCAGGTTCTGCGGGCTGATGAGTTTGCCGACGACGCCGCCGGTGGTGTTGGCGGCCACCAGCAGGGTCGGGTCGATGCCCGCGGCCTTGCCCGCGGTCTGCTGGAGCGTGGCGAACAGGGCGTTCGACGAGGTGTCCGAGCCGGTGACGGCGGTGCCGAGCCAGCCGAGGACCGGGGAGAGCACGGCGAAGAAGCCGCCGGTGGCGGCGAGCCAGGTGCCGATGGCGAGGGTCTGTCCCGACTGGTTCATGACGTAGCTCAGGGCCAGCACGGTGGCGACCGTGGCGATGGCGGTCCGCATGTTCCGCAGGGTGCGCCCGGCGCAGGACAGTCCGATGCGTGCGCTCATCGGGAAGCGGTCGGAGTCCTTCGCGCGGCTGTAGATCAGCATCACGAGGAGGCCGGAGAGGAGTAGCAGGGTGCCGGGATTGCCCAGGACCTCCAGTTTGTAGACCGCGCTGCCCGCGGGGGAGCCGTCGGCGGCCAGGAGATTGCCGTACAGGCCGGGCCAGTTGAGCTGGAGGGTGAGGGCGCCGAGCAGCTTGGGCACGTCGAGTGCGCCGAGGTGGAGCTTGGCGAGCGCGAAGACCGCGATCACCAGGACGTACGGCAGGACGGCGAGGGAGACGCGGCGGCCGGTGAGCGGTTCGGCCTCGACCAGGGAGCGCTGGTCGTCCGGTGTCGTGGGGGACCAGAAGCGCAGCATGATCACGGCGGCGCCGAAACCGGCGAGCGCGGCGACGACATCGGTGAGCTCGTACGCGAAGTGGGCCGAGCACCAGAACTGGGCGAGGGCGAACACCGCCCCGGTGACCAGGGCGATGGGCCACAGCTGGCGCAGCCCGCGGCGCCCGTCGACGAGGAAGAGCAGGAGCTGCGGGACGAAGAGGGCGAGCAGCGGGCTCTGACGGCCGATGACGCCGGCGAGGTCCTCGGCCGGTATGCCGGTGAGGGTGCCCGCGGTGGTGATGGGGATGGCCATGGCGCCGAAGGCGACGGGCGCGGTGTTGGCGACCAGGACGGTCACGGCCGAGGTGAGCCGCGGCAGCCCGAGCGCCATCAGCATGGCGGCGGTGATCGCGACGGGGGCGCCGAACCCGGCGAGGGCTTCGAGGAGTCCGCCGAAGCAGAACGCGATGAGCATGGCCTGGATGCGCAGATCGCCGCGGCCGACGGAGTTGAAGGAGCGGCGCAGATCCTCGAAGCGGTTGCCGGCCACGGTGAGTTCGTAGAACCAGATGGCCGACACGACGATCAGCATCACCGGGAAGAGGCCGAAGGCCAGCCCCTGGGTGGCGGACAGAACGCCGAGCTGGAGGGGCATCCCGTAGCCGAGGACCGCGACCAGCAGCGCGGCCAGCAGGGCGCCGAGGGCGGAGTGCAGCGCGGGGCGCCGGGCCGCCATCAGCAGCACGAAGAAGGTCGCCAGGGGGACCAGACCCAGTAGCGCGGTGGCGGTGAGGCTGTCCCCGACGGCGGCCACGTCGGGGGTGTAGGCCGCCAGGGCGGCGGGTGGTGTGGTGGCCACGGAGTGCTCCTCATCGAGTCATCGAGTTCTGCGCGCCGTCCGGCCTGTCGGAATGTCCCGTTCCCGGCGAGGGCGGCGCGCCCGGTGGCTGAGAATCGGCCCTCAGTAGCCCATTGAAGATGTCGCATGTCAATAAGGTCGGACCAAACTGCGCCCTTACTTTTCTTCGTCGGTCCGAAGCGAGTATGGTCGGACCATAAGCGAGGGAGGTTCCATGCGCATCGCGCTCTTCGCCACCTGCCTGGGAGACACGCTCTTCCCGGAAGCGGTGAAATCCACCGCGGTCCTGCTGGCCCGTCTGGGGCATGACGTGGTGTTCCCGCCGCAGCAGACCTGCTGTGGCCAGATGCACGTCAACACCGGCTATCAGCGGGAGCCGGTGCCGCTGGTGCGGAACTTCGCCGAGCAGTTCGGCGACCCGTCGATCGAGGCGGTGGTGATGCCGTCCGGGTCGTGTGCGGGCTCGGTCCGTCATCAGCACGAGATCGTCGCCGACCGGTACGGGGACGCCGCGCTGCGCGCCGGGGTCGCCGGCGTGAAGACGAAGACGTACGAGCTGTCCGAGTTCCTCGTCGACGTTCTCGACGCGACCGACGTCGGCGCGTACTTCCCGCACCGGGTGACCTACCACCCCACCTGCCATTCGCTGCGGATGCTGCGGGTCGGCGAGAAGCCGCTGCGGCTGCTGCGCGCCGTCGAGGGCATCGACCTGGTGGAACTTCCCGAGGCCGACGCATGCTGCGGGTTCGGCGGCACCTTCGCGGTCAAGAACGCCGGCACGTCCTCCGCGATGCTGCGGGACAAGATGGACCACATCGCCGGCACCGGCGCCGAGGTGTGCACCGCGGGCGACTCGTCCTGTCTGATGCACATCGGCGGCGGCCTCTCACGCATCAAGTCCGGTACGCGGACCCTGCACTTGGCGCAGATCCTCGCGTCCACCCGCACCGCGCCGTACGCCCTGACGGAGGCCGCCCGATGAGCATGCCGACCGGCCCCTCGACGCGTGGCACCTTCCTCGGCATGCCGGCCGTCCCCCCGCGCTCCCCGTACGGGACGGGCCATCTGCGCGGCGAGCGCACCTTCCCCGAGGCGGCCCAGGACGAGCTGGGCAACGAGCAGCTGCGCCGCAACCTGGGCAGGGCCACCCACTCCATCCGCGCCAAGCGCCTGGACGTCACCGGTGAACTGCCCGACTGGGAGCAACTGCGCGACGCCGGCTCCGCGATCAAGACCGACACCATGAACCGGCTGCCCGAACTGCTGGAGCAGCTGGAGCGGAAGGTCACCGAACACGGCGGCACCGTCCACTGGGCGCGCGACGGCGTCGAGGCGAACGAGATCGTCACCCGGCTGGTCAGGCGGACCGGCGGCGACGAGGTCCTCAAGGTCAAGTCGATGGCCACCCAGGAGATCGGCCTCAACGAGCACCTGGAGAGCCAGGGGATCGCCGCCCTGGAAACCGACCTGGCCGAGCTGATCGTGCAGCTCGCCGACGACCGTCCTTCGCACATCCTGGTCCCCGCGATCCACCGCAACCGCGACGAGATCCGGGAGATCTTCCTCCGCCGGATCCCCGGCGTCGACCCCGCGCTGGGCGCCGCCCCCGCCGAACTGGCCGCCGTGGCACGTGCGTATCTGCGCGAGAAGTTCATGACGGCCAAGGTGGCCGTCTCCGGCGCCAACTTCGGGATCGCCGAGACCGGCACCCTGTCCGTGGTCGAGTCCGAGGGCAACGGCAGGATGTGCCTGACCCTGCCCCAGACGCTGATCACCGTCATGGGCATCGAGAAGGTGCTGCCGCGCTTCCAGGACCTGGAGGTCTTCCTCCAGCTGCTCCCGCGCTCCTCGACCGGTGAGCGGATGAACCCGTACACCTCGCTGTGGACGGGCGTGACGCCGGGCGACGGTCCGCAGGAGTTCCACCTCGTGCTGCTCGACAACGGGCGGACGGCGGCGCTCGCGGACACGATCGGGCGCGAGGCGCTCAACTGCATCCGCTGCTCGGCCTGCCTCAATGTCTGCCCGGTGTACGAGCGGACCGGCGGCCACGCCTACGGATCGACCTACCCCGGCCCGATCGGCGCGGTGCTCACCCCGCAGCTCGCCGGTATGCACGCCGCCGAGGACGACCCCAACAGCTCGCTTCCGTACGCCTCCAGTCTGTGCGGAGCCTGCTTCGACGCCTGCCCGGTGAAGATCGACATTCCGTCGCTGCTGGTCGAGCTGCGGCACCAGCACACCGAGGAGTCCGGCACGACCGCGGAGGGGCTGGCGATGAAGGCCGCCGCCGCGGTCATGAAGCGGCCGAAGCTGTTCACGGCCGCACAGAGGACGGCGGGACTCGGGCGCGTACTGGCGGGCCGCGACGGCACGTTCTCCCGTCTGCCCCCGCCGTTCCAGGGCTGGAGCGACAGCCGCGACACTCCGGCCCCGCCCCAGCAGTCCTTCCGCTCCTGGTTCGCCTCCGCCGAGGGCGCGGCCACGATGCGGGCGGCGGCGGAGGAAGGCGCACGGCACACCGACGACGATCCGCAGGAGGCGCAGTGACCACGACCGCACGGGAGACGGTGCTCCGACGCGTCCAGGACGCGCTGGCCCGCTCCGACCGGCCCGAGGTGACCGTCCCCCGCGGCTACCGCACCGGCCGGACCCTCCTTGACGGGGAGCGGCTCGCCCTCTTCGTCGACCGGCTCGTCGACTACAAGGCGCAGGTGCGCACCTGCACGGCCGGTGCCACCGCGACGGTGATCGCCGAGGTGCTCCGGGCGCGCGGGGCACGGAAGATCGGGGTCCCTCCGGGGCTCGACCCGGCCTGGCTGGCCGGGTACGACGTGGAGATCCGCACCGACTCCCCGGACCTTCCGGCGCCCCGGCTCGACGTGCTGGACGGGGTGGTGACGGCCTCCGCCGTCAGCTGCGCCGAGACCGGCACGATCTTCCTGGACGGCGCCGCGGCGGACCAGGGACGGCGCGCGCTGACCCTCGTCCCCGACCTGCATGTGTGCGTCGTCGACCTGTCGTCGGTGCGGACCGGCGTGCCGGAGGCGCTGGCGGAGCTCGTGCCGGAGCATCCGACCACACTGATCAGCGGCCCTTCGGCCACCTCCGACATCGAGCTGGAGCGGGTGGAGGGCGTGCACGGCCCGCGCACCCTGGAGGTGGTGATCCGTACCGACGTGTGAGCGGTTCCGGTGTGCCGCACCGCGGCCCGTTCGACCGGCCACTGACGCTCCCCCCCCGGGGCCCCGGCGGTGCGGGGCAGCGGCCGCGCCCGGGGACACCTGGCGGCCCGTCAGGAACGGTGAGCACCGCGCGTCGCGGCGGTCGCCCACCATGTAGCCTGCGCATACGGGTTGTATGCAGTTTCCAGTGGCGCAGGGGAGAGCGGGCGATGCAGTCGGGGCGTGAGAAGGCCTACGCGTATCTCAAGGAGAGCGTGCTGACCGACCCGGAGATGCAGGACCGGTTCCTGTCCGAGCAGGAGATCGCGGACCGGATCGGTGTCTCCCGCACCCCGATCCGCGAGGCCCTGCTGCTGCTTGCCGCCGAGGATCTGGTGCGGCTGGTCCCCAAGCGCGGGGCGCATATCGCCCCGCTGTCCGGCCGCGAGATCCGGGAGCTGATGGAGATGCGCGGCCTGATCGAGCGCTTCGCCGCGGAGCGCACGACCGACCGAGGCACCGCACCCGTCGACGAGATGGCCGACATCCTGGCCCACCAGGACACCCTGCGGGGCGAGGACTCCACCAAGGAGTTCATCGCCGCCGACCACCGTTTCCACGCGACCCTCGTCGCCGCCGTCGGCAACACCCTGATGAGCCGCCAGTACGACGCCCTGCGCAGCCGTCAGATCCGGGCCGGCGTCCTCGCCCTCTACCGCTCGGGCAACCGCCAGGACGATGTGCTCGCCGAACACCGCCGGATCCTCGACGGCTTGGTGGCCGGGGATGCCAAGGCCGCCTGTGCGGCCATCGACAGCCACATCCAGGCGACCCAGCGCATCCTCCTGGCCGCTTGACCTCGCGGGGCGGGGCTACAACTGCCGGTTGTCCAGCACCGCCACGGCCCGCCGGATCCGCGCGGTCTCCTCGGTGTCCACGTCCCCGACCAGCAGATCGGGCGCGCTGCCCAGCTGGGCGCGGACGGTGCCGTCGGGGCCGATCAGTGCGGTGTGCCCGACGCCGTTCGGTGCCTCGGCGGGGGCCTCCGGATCGACCTGCGGGTCCGGGGCGGCCTGGTCGACGGCCGCGAGCCAGACCGTCGCGTCCAGGGCGCGCGCCCGCACCAGCAGATCCCACTGCGCGCGCTTGCCCGGCCCCGCGGCCCAGGAAGCGGGCAGCAACGACACCGTCGCCCCTGCGTCCGCATGCGCCCGGAAGAGCTCCGGGAACCGCAGGTCGTAACACGTCGCCAGGCCCACCCGGACACCGTCGACATCGATGGTGACCACCCGGTTGCCCGGGGCGACCGTGTCGGACTCCCGGAATCCGAAGGCGTCATACAGATGGATCTTGTCGTAGGACTCCTCGACCTCGGGGCCGGTGGCCAGCAGGGTGTTGGCGACCCGCCCGCCGGACGCGGGGGTGAACATGCCGGCCACCACGGTCACCCCCGTCTCCCGGGCAACCGCTCGCACCCCCTCGGCCCACGGCCCGTCCAGCGGCTCGGCCACCGGCGCGAGCGGTACCCCGAACCGCACCATGGCCGCCTCGGGAAGGACCGTCAGCCGGGCCCCCTCGCGCGCCGCGCGACGGACCTGGTCCTGGACGTACGCGAGGTTCTCCTTCGGATCGGTCGATGCGGTCATCTGGCACAGCGCGATGCGCATACGGATCTCTCTTCTCTCGTGCCTTCGGTGCCTTCGGGACCCGGTGCCGGGCGGCCGTCTCAGCGGCCGGGTGCTCCCCGCACCATCCTCCCCGGCGACTGCCCGGTGCCCTTCGCCAGGCGGGCGTACTCCTCGTCCTCATCGTGCGCCGGATCCCGCCCCAGCAGCACGCCCACGATGGTGACCACGGCGGTCCCGGCCAGGTACAGCGCCAGTGGCAGCCAGCTGCCGAACGAGCCCAGCAGCGCGGTGAACAGCAGCGGCGCCACGGCCCCGCCGATCACCCCGGCGAGTGTGTACGCCAGTGAGGAGCCGGTGTAGCGCAACCTCGGGGTGAACTGCTCGGCGACGAATGCGGCCTGCGGCCCGTACAGCAGGGAGTGGATCGCCAGTGCCACCACGACCCCCAGCACCAGCAGCCCCCAGGAACCGGTGTCCGCCATGGGGAAGAACACGAACGGCCACGCCGCCGCCGCGACCGCACCGCCGAGATACATCCGGCGCCGGTTCCAGCGGTCCGACGGCGCCCCGGCCAGCGGGATCAGCACGATCTGCAACGCCGAGCCGATCAGTACGGCCGCCAGCGCCTGCCCGCGGGGCAGCCCCAGCTGCTCGGTCGCATAGGTGAGGACGAAGACGGTGAACATCGCATAGAGCACGTCCGGCGCCACCCGGCTGAGGATCGCGGCCACCAGGGCCCGCGGCTGGGTCGTGAACACCTCGCGGACCGGCGCCGCGGGCCGGTCGCCGCTCGCCTGCATGGCCCGGAAGACCGGGGTCTCCTCCAGCCGCACCCGGATCCACAGCCCGAAGACCACCAGGACACCGGAGAGCAGAAAGGCGATCCGCCAGCCCCAGGCCAGGAACTGCTGCTCGGACAGCAGCGAGCCGAGGGCCGCCAGCACGCCGTTGGCCATCAGATTTCCGACGGGCGGGCCGATCTGCGCCGCCGATGCCCAGAAGCCGCGCCTGCGGGAGTCCCCGTACTCACTGGTCAGCAGCACGGCGCCGCCCCACTCGCCGCCGACCCCGACGCCCTGGGCGAAGCGCAGCAGGACCAGCAGGACCGGCGCGGCCGGGCCGATGGCGGCCTGGGTGGGCAGCAGGCCGATCAGCAGGGTCGCGGTACCGATCAGCATCAGCGTCGCCACCAGCACCTTCTTGCGGCCGATGACATCCCCGAGCCGCCCGAAGACGAATCCGCCGAGCGGCCGTGAGCCTGCTCAACGCCGGTTACGCCGGCCGCAGCCAGGACGATGTGGCCGCCCATGTCGCGGAACTGGCCGAACTCGGCGTGCCCGCACCGTCCACCACCCCTGCCCTCTACCCCGTCGCGCCATACCTGGGTCAGCAGACCACCCGGGTGCCGGTCCAGCACGCCCGTACCTCGGGCGAGGCGGAGTGGGCGCTCGTCGTGGACGACACCGGAGATCTGCTGCTCACCGCGGCCTGCGACCACACCGACCGCGCACTGGAGGCGCACGGCGTGGCCTGGAGCAAGAACGCCGGGCCCGATGTGCTCGCCCGCACGGCATGGCGCCTGGCCGAGGTCGCCGACCGCCTCGACACCCTGACCCTGCGCGCCTGGGTGACCCCTGTCGGCGGCGGCGAGGAGCTCCTCGTCCAGGACGGTACGGCGGGCGAGCTGCTCCCGCCCGGCTACTGGACCGAGGTCCTGCGCGAGCGCGGCGAGCTGCGGCCCGGCACGGTCCTGATCTCGGGGACGATCCCGATGCGCGAGGGCGTCGACCAGTTCGCGGCCCGCTGGCGCGTCGAACTCGCCGACCCGGCGACCGGCAATGTCATCACGCTCGCCTACGACGTCGTTCCGATGCCGGAACCGATCGGCTGACCCCGCGCCGCGCACCGTAACGGCCGGGTCCACGGCCAAGGCCGGGCCGGCACCCCGAGGGGGCGCCGGCCCGGCCCGTCGGGGACCGTCCCGGTCCCGGGTCCGCCGCGGCTCAGACGGCGAGCACGTCCCCGCCCGTGCCGGCGATTTCCTCCGGGCGCAGCAGGGCGGCGAGCCGGTCGGCCGGGAGCAGCCCCTGTTCCAGGACCAGTTCGGCAACGCCGCGTCCGGTGGCGAGGGCCTCCTTGGCGATCGCGGTGGCCGCGGTGTAGCCGATGTGCGGGTTGAGGGCGGTGACCAGCCCGATGGAGTTCTCCACGCTTGCGCGCAGCGTCTCGGTGTTGGCGGTGATGCCCGCGACACAGCGCTCGGCGAGGGTGCGGCAGGCGGCCCCGAGGTGGGTGATGCTCTCCGAGAGGGAGTGCAGGATCACCGGCTCGAAGGCATTGAGCTGGAGCTGGCCCGCCTCGGCGGCCATGGTGATGGTGACGTCGTTGCCGATGACCTCGAAGGCGACCTGGTTGACGACCTCGGGGATCACCGGGTTGACCTTGCCGGGCATGATGCTCGAACCGGCCTGTACCGGCGGCAGGTTGATCTCCGCAAGGCCGGCCCGCGGGCCGGAGGAGAGCAGCCGCAGATCGTTGCAGCTCTTGGAGAGCTTGACGGCGACGCGCTTGAGGACACCCGACAGATGGACGAACGCCCCGCAGTCCTGGGTGGCCTCGACGAGGTTGGCGGCGGTGACCAGGGGCAGACCGGTCAGGGCGGCCAGGCGCTTGCGCGCCGCTTCGGCGTAGCCCTTGGGGGCGTTGAGGCCGGTGCCGATGGCGGTGGCGCCGAGGTTGATCTCGTGGATGAGCAGGACGGCCTCCGCCAGCCGGCTCTGGTCCTCCTCCAGCATCACCGCGTACGCCGAGAACTCCTGGCCGAGGGTCATCGGCACCGCGTCCTGGAGCTGGGTGCGCCCCATCTTGAGGATGTCGCGGAACTCCTCGGCCTTGGCGGCGAAGGCCTCGCGCAGCACGGTCATCGCCTCGAGGAGTTCCCGTACGGCGATGATCGTGGCGACGTTGACGGCCGTCGGGTAGACGTCGTTCGTCGACTGGCTGAGGTTGACATGCTCGTTGGGGTGCAGACGGTGGTAGTCGCCCTTGGCGTGCCCCAGGATCTCCAGCGCCCGGTTGGCGATCACCTCGTTGGCGTTCATGTTCGTCGACGTACCGGCACCGCCCTGGATGACATCGACGATGAACTCGTCGTGCAACGGCCCGCCGGCCCGGATCTCCCGGCAGGCGTCGGCGATGGCGTCGGCCCGCTCCGGATCGAGCAGCCCCAGGTCTTCGTTGGCCCGGGCCGCGGCTTCCTTGACGGCGGCGAGCGCATTGATCAGGTGCGGGTAGGTGGAGATCGGCGTACCGGTGATGGGGAAGTTCTCCACGGCCCGCAGGGTGTGCACGCCCCAGTAGGCGTCGGCGGGTATCTCGCGATCGCCGAGCAGATCGTGTTCGCGGCGGTGGCCGGCGGCAGTCATGGTGCAGGTGGTCCTTTGTGAGGTGGGGCAGGGGAGGGGACGACTGAGGTGACGGGGTGTCAGATGTCCTGTGGGGTCAGGGAATCCGTCGCGTGGAGCGTCCCGACCGGAGCGCCACCGCCGATGACGGGTGTGGTGGCGAAGGCGGCGAGGACGTCGGGGTCGACCCCGCAGTGCGCCAGGGCCGCCGCCGTCACCGGCATCCGGGCGCGGTCGGCGCCGTCGGCTATCTTCACGCCGACGGCCCGCCCGTCCGGCAGCGCCGCGACCTGCACCCCCTCGAAACCGTCCTTGGCGAGCAGCCCGGGCACCGCCCGTACCAGGCGGGCAACGTCCCGGCCGCTGCCGGAGACCATCTCCGGGTGCTCGCGCATGGCGTGCGCGACCCGGCCCTCGTCGGTGCCGGGGGCGGCCGTCGCCAGCCGGGCCGCGGCCCGGGTCAGACCGTGCAGGGAGACGGAGAACAGCGGGGCGCCGCAGCCGTCGACCGTGACCCGGGCGATGCCCTGGCCGGTGAGGTCCTCCACCGTCGCGGCGAGTTCCCGCTGCAACGGGTGCCCGGGGGCGAGGTAGTCGTCCAGGCGCCAGTCCCGGGTGCGGGCCGTCAGGAGCATGGCGGCGTGCTTGCCCGAGCAGTTCTGCGCGAGGCGGGTGGGCCCGAGGCCGCGGCGGATCCACGCGTCCCGTACGGCGGGGTCGTACGGCAGATCGGGGACGTTGCGCAGGTCGTCCTCGGTCAGTTGGCCGAGGGTCAGGATGTTCCGGGCGCCGGCCAGGTGCCGCTCCTCACCGGAGTGGCTGGCCGCGACCAGGGCCAGCGCCTCGTCGTCCAGCGGCGGCAGCCCCGCGCGCAGCAGACCGACCGCCTGGAGAGGCTTGAGCGCCGAGCGCGGGTAGAACGCGGCCTCGATGTCGCCCGCCTGGAACGCCACGCTCCCGTCGGCCGCCAGCACCACGACCGAGCCGTGGTGGACGCCCTCGACGAGCCCTCCGCGCACCACATGGGCGACGGGGACGTGGGCCGGTACGCGGAGCGCGGGCGGTTCGCCCGGAGTGCGGTGCGGCGGCAGGGTGGTGGTGCTCTGACTCATGATCCGTTCTCGGTGCTTTCGGTGCTGTTGCTGTCTTCGGTGCTGTTGCTGTCTTCGGTGCTGTTGGTGTCTTCGGAGTGCGGGGTGCTGCCGCTGCCCGTCGCGCGCTCGGCGACGTCGGGGGCCGGCTGCCCGCCGCTCTCGCGCGCCGCCGCGTCCCGGAGGGTGCCGACCCGGCCCCGTACCAGGAACCAGCCCCCGACCAGGGCCGCCACGATCGCGGGCAGCGACAGCACGGTCGTACGGCCGGCTCCGCCGTCGGCCCACATCAACACCAGGACGAGGGCGAGAAAGGCCAGCGTGACGCACTCGGTCCAGGGCGATCCGGGGAGCCGGTAGCCGGGGCGGACGAGCAGCCCGGCCCGCGTCTTCCGCCAGAAGAGCAGATGGCAGACCATGATCATTGCCCAGGTGCTGAGGATGCCGATCGCCGCGAAGTTCAGCACGATCTCGAACGCCTGGCTCGGGACGACGTAGTTGAGCCCCACGCCCAGTACGCACACTCCCGAGGTGAGCAGAATGCCGCCGTAGGGGACCTGGCTGCGGCTCATCACCCCGGTGAACCGCGGCGCGGAGCCGGACATCGCCATCGAGCGCAGAATGCGCCCGGTGGAGTAGAGGCCGGAGTTGAGGCTGGACATCGCGGCGGTGAGCACGACGAGGTTCATCACGCCGCCCGCGGCCGGTATCCCGACACGGGACAGCACGGTGACGAAGGGGCTCTCGGCGGCCGAGTACGAGTTCCAGGGCAGCAGCATCGCCAGCAGCACCACCGAGCCGACGTAGAACAGCGCCACCCGCCACATGATGGAGTTGATCGCCCTTGGCATGATCTTCTCCGGCTCCGCGGTCTCGCCGGCCGTGACACCGACCAGCTCGACCGAGGCGTAGGCGAACACCACACCCTGGATGACCAGCAGCATCGCCAGGGTCCCGGTCGGGAAGAGCCCGCCGTGGTCGGCGATCAGCGAGGGGCCGGGGGAGTGGCCGGCCACCGGGTGCTGGGTGACCAGCAGAAAGATGCCGATCAGCATGAAGACGACCAGCGCTCCGACCTTGACGATCGCGAACCAGAATTCCAGCTCGCCGAAGATCTTCACGGAGATGAGGTTCACGGTCAGCACGACCGCGAGCGCGATCAGCGCGATCACCCACTGCGGGATGTCGGAGAGCATGCCCCAGTAGTGTGTATAGGTCGCCACCGCCGTGATGTCCGCGATCCCGGTGGTCGCCCAGTTCAGGAAGTACATCCAGCCCGCGACGAACGCCCCCTTCTCGCCGAGGAATTCCCGCGCGTACGACACGAACGCACCCGAGGACGGCCGGTGCAGCACCAGCTCGCCCAGCGCGCGCACCACCAGGAACGCGAACAGACCGCAGACCGCGTACGCCACCGCCAGCGACGGCCCGGCGCCGGCGAGCCGGCCGCCCGCGCCCAGGAAGAGCCCGGTGCCGATGGCCCCGCCGATCGCGATCATGTTGACGTGCCGGGAGGTGAGGGACTTCTGGTACCCGGCGTCACCGGCGTCCACATGCCCGCCCGACGGCCGCTGTGCGGCGTCCTGTCCTGCTCCCTGTTGCTGCTGCCGTTCCGCCTGCCGGAGGGATTGCTCGCTCACGCGTGATCCTCGTCTTCCGTGGAGGGGGTCGTACGGTGTTGCGGCCGCACGATGGTGGTCAGCGTCGTCTCGACGCGTGCGAGGTGGTGCCGCATGGCGTCCACCGCGTCGTTCTCGGAGCTGTCGACGAGTGCCTCGACGATCGCCCGGTGTTCCCGGTTCGACTGCTCGCGCCGGCCGCCGAGCTCGTTGAGGAAGGCCGACTGGCGGGCCAGCGCATCGCGGATCTCCTCGATGACCCTGCGGAAGACCGGATTGCGCGCCGCCTGCGCGACGGCGAGATGGAAGAGGGAATCCATCGCCACCCATGCGGTGGTGTCGGTCTCCTGCTCCATTCGCTCCAGCAGATGGGTCAGCTGATCGAGGTCCTCCGGCGTACGGCGCACCGCCGCGTACCCGGCCACCGGGATCTCCACATGCCGGCGCACCTCGAGGAGGTCGCTCGCCGCGTAGTCGCCGAAGGTGGGGTCCGCCACCGCGCCGTCCGAGACGACGAAGGTGCCCTTGCCGGTACGCGAGACCGTCAGCCCCATTGTCTGGAGCGCGCGCAGTGCTTCCCGGAGCACGGGTCTGCTCACTTCCAGCCGCCGGCAGAGCTCCGCCTCGGAGGGGAGCTTGTCCCCGACCGCGTAGTCGCCCCGCTCGATGGCGCCGCGCAAGTGGTGCAGGACCGCTTCCATCGCGCTGATCCGCCGGGGCACATCGCCAGCTGTCTGGCTGTCTGACAGGTTCACCCGTGGATCGTCAGTTCCCGCGGGGGGAACTGTCAAGAGGTGGGGCGCGGGGGATTCCCGGTGGGCCGGCCCCGTGTCCCTTCGTGACGACGCCGCTACTGCGGGTGCGGCGCCTGCTGCTCCGGCTGCCCGGTTCCGCGGAAGTCCAGCATGTAGAAGACCTTGTCGTAGCGGCGGCCGCCCATGGCGACGAAGTCGGGGAGGCGGCCGTATTCGCTGAAGCCGAGCGACCGGTAGAGGTCCAGTGCCCGGGTGTTGTCGGCCCGTGCGTCCAGGGTGAGGACCTCGATCCCCGCATCCCGGGCGTCCTCGACCAGAGCGCTGGTCAACGACCGGCCGATGCCTTGGCCATGAGCCTCGGGCGCCACCGCGAGCTTCTCCAGATCCGCGTGCTGCCGGTTGGTCGGACGGGCATAGCGCAGCCAGTACCCCAGCCCGACCAGCCGGCCGCCCGCATACGCCGCACGCAGCGCCCCGTCCCCGGACCGTGCGGCGCGCAGCACGCGGTCGACGAGCTCCGCCACCTCGTCCACGGGGGGCGGGTCGACCCAGCCGAGCGGCGCACCGCCGCGGACCAGGTCCGCCAGGATCCGGTGCGCCGACGCGGCGAAGCCGGCCGCCGACTCCGGATCGGCAGTCAGTCGTATCGCGTCGAGGATGACGGGCCCGGGGCCCGTCCCACTGGTTGTCACTGCATTCATGATCGGCAGCCTAGGCGGGTCCGCACGGTCCCGTCCGGCTCGTGCTCCTGGCGGACTCGGCCTCGCGGATTCTGCGGATTGCGCGGATTCCGCGGGGACTGCCGGGCGGCCGGCCGTACGGACCGTCGTGACCGGGCCGGTCAGTGTGCGTCCGCCCATCGGTAGCGGTGCTCGGGGCGTCCGGTGTCCCCGTATTTGAGGGTCAGGGTGATGTGGCCGCCGCGTTCGAGGTGTTTGAGGTAGCGCTGGGCCGTGGAGCGGCTGACACCGGCGCGTTCGGCGACCTCGTGGGCGGACAGTGGGTGTCCGGCCGCGCCCAGGACCCGGCGGATCAGATCGACGGTCGCCGCCGAGTGGCCCTTGGGGAGCTCCGTGTGCGGGGAGTCGGTGGTCCTGAAGGCGCCGAAGATGCGGTCCACCTGCTCCTGGCCGGCCTCGCCGCGGCCGCCGACCCCCTCCACGGTCCGGCGCAGCGTCGCGTAGCCGTCGAGCTTGGCGCGCAGTCCGGAGAAGCCGAACGGCTTGACGAGATATTGCAGCGCACCGCAGCGCATCGCGTCCTGGACCGTGGCGACATCGCGGGCCGCGGTCACCATGATCACGTCGGCGCGGTGGCCGAGCTGCCGCAGCCGCCGCACCAGCGCCAGGCCGGTTTCATCGGGCAGATAGTGGTCGAGCAGCACCAGATCGACATGGGTGCGCTCCAGGGTGGCCAGGGCCTGGGCGGCGGTGTGGGCGCGGCCGGTGATCCGGAAGCCGGGTACCTGGGACACATACGCGGCATTGATCTCGGCGACGTGGAAGTCGTCGTCCACGACCAGCACATCGATCATCGTGGCGCTCCGCCGGCCAGGGGTCTTCGCCCCTGCGGCGCCGCGCGCCCGTGGCGCCGCGGCCGTCGTCGCATTCCTGTCACCGTGGTCTCCCCTTCACCAGTGTTTCCTCCTTCACCGTGGCTCTCCTGCCGCCGTGAGCCGGCGCTCCGGGGAGTCGTCCTGCCGGGCGAGCGCCTCGGGGAGGACGACGGTGAAGACCGCGCCGCCGCCCGCGCGGGCGGTCACCCGGGCCATCCCGCCGTAGCGCTCGGCGAGCCGGCGCACCAGCGCGAGGCCGATGCCGCGGCCGCGGTGGAAGGCCGCCGGGTGCGCGGACGACGGGGCCCCGGCGGCGGGCGGGGCGGCCTTGGAGGACCAGCCCTCGGCGAAGATCCGCTCCCGCAGCCGCGGCGGCACCCCCGGCCCCGTGTCCGAGACCCGCAATACGGCCGTGGTGCGCTCGGCCCGCAGCTCCACCTCGACGAACGGCTCGTCGCAGCGGCGCTCCGCGGTGGCGTCCAGCGCGTTGTCGATGAGATTGCCCAGCACGGTCACCAGATCGCGCGGATCGACCACCGCATCGGGCAGCAGCGTCGCGGACGACACCCGCAGCGACACCCCGCGCTCGGCCGCGACGGCCGCCTTGCCGACGAGCAGCGCCGACAGCAGCGGATCGTGCACCCGCTCCGCGATCTGCTCCGCGGACGTCCGCTGCGCACTGGCCACTTCGCTGACGAACTCCACCGCCTTTTCGTGCCGGCCGAGTTCCAGCAGCCCGCGCACGGTGTGCAGTTGATTGGCATGCTCGTGGTCCTGGGCCCGCAGGGCGTCCAGCAGCCCCTGTGTGCTGTCCAGTTCACGGCCGAGCAGCTCCAGCTCGGTGCGGTCCCGCAGGGTCACCACCGCCCCGCCGTCCTGGGTCGGCATACGGTTGGCGACCAGCACCCGCCCGCCGCTGACGGCCAGCAGATCCGCGCCGTCCACCCGCCCGGCCAGCACATCCGTCGTCCGGCCCGGCGGCAGCACCTCGTCCAACGCCCGGCCGGCCGCCCGCGCGTCCAGGCCCAGCAACCGCGCGGCCTCGTCATTGACCAGCCGGATGCGGCCGCGCCGGTCGAAGGCGACGACGCCCTCACGGATGCCGTGCAGCATCGCCTCCCGCTCGTCGAGCAGCGCGGAGATATCGGCGAACGCCACACCGTGCGTACGGCGCCGCAGTCTCCGGGAGAGCGCGACCGCGGCCAGCACACCGACGGCCAGTGCGGCGCCCGCGTAGCGCAGCAGTCCGGGAATGGTGCCGAACAGCCGCCCGCGGACGCTCTCGTAGGCGATACCGACGGACACCGCGCCGACGATCCGGCCGTGGCCATCGCGCAGCGGCACCTTGGCGCGGGCCGACCGCCCCAGTGTGCCGGTGTCGATCTGGCGCACCTGCCGCCCGGCGAGGGTCCGGCTCGGATCGGTGGAGACATGCCGCCCGATCTCGTCGGTGTGGGTGTGGGACCAGCGCACTCCGCGGGTGTCCATCACGACGATGTACAGCGCCCCGGTCGCGGTACGGATCCGCTCCGCGTCGGCCTGCACCGGCCCGTGCACCGTCGGCCCGGTGGCGACCAGCTCCCGGGCGAGGTCCGGGTCGGCGGCGGTGGTCTGGGCGATGGACAGTGCCCGGCGCATCGCCTGGTCGTCCAGCTCGGAGCTGAGCGGGGCGAGGAACAGGCTGGTGGCGAGCACCATGACCCCGGTGGTGAGGGCCACTTGCGCGGTCAGCACCTGCGCAAAGACCCGTCGGGGCCAGCGGATCCGCATCGGGTCTCCCTTGTCTCCGGCCCTCCGCCCTTTGCGGAACCGAATCTTCCATTTTCATCTCGTGGTGCCCGCACCGTAAGCCGTGTGTGAGCGCGCGCACACCCCCTGGTGAGGACTTAGCCGTTCTAGCGTGAGCAGAACGAGCACAACAGGGTTTGCGCGCAGAAAGGTCGCTTGCGCCCACAAGGCTGCCGCTGTGGCCCGGATCACTCCTAACCTCCCGAGCCATGAACAGCCACACGAGCCCCGCTATCGAACTGCGGGGTACGAGCAAGGCATTCCGGACTCCCTCGGGGGCGCTGCACACCGCCGTCCGGGATCTGGATCTGGTCGTCGAACGCGGTGAGTTCGTCGCGGTCGTCGGCCCCACCGGGTGCGGTAAGTCCACCACGCTGACGCTGGTCAGCGGGCTGGAAGAGCCCACGGAAGGCGAGGTGCTGGTCGCCGGTGAGCCGGTCCGCGGCATCGGCGACAAGATCGGGTTCGTCTTCCAGCAGGACGCGGTCTTCCCGTGGCGCACCGTGCTGTCGAATGTGATGGCCGGGCCCCGGTTCCGCGGCGTACCGAAGGCCGAGGCCCGGCAGCGGGCGCGGGAGTGGCTCGCCCGGGTCGGGCTCACGGCCTTCGAGGACCGCTATCCGCACCAGCTCTCGGGCGGGCAGCGCAAACGTGTCGCGCTCGCCGCGACCTTCGTCAACGACCCCGAACTCCTCCTCATGGACGAGCCGTTCTCCGCCCTCGATGTGCAGACCCGGGCGCTGATGTCGGACGAGCTGCTGGAGCTGTGGTCGGGGACCGGCGCCTCCGTCGTCTTCGTCACCCACGACCTGGAGGAATCCATCGCCCTCGCCGACAAGGTCGTGGTCATGACCGCAGGACCGGCCACCGTCAAGGAGGTCTTCGAGATCGATCTGCCGCGTCCCCGCAAGGTCGAGACCGTCCGGCTGGAGCCCCGGTTCATCGAGATCTACCGGGAGATCTGGTCCTCGCTCGGCGAAGAGGTCCGGATCACCCGCGAGAGGGGTGCCGCGGATGCCGCCTGAGACCGTCACCGTGGCCAAGTCCCCGGCCGGAACGGGCCGTACGGACCGTTCGCAGGCCAGGGCGCGCGCCGCGCGTCACCACAAACTCCTGGTCCACGGCACCAGGGTGCTGCTGCTCGTCGGGCTGATCGGTCTGTGGGAGGGGCTGGCCCGCGCCGCCGTCATCGATCCGTTCAACTTCTCCATGCCCTCCAGGATCTGGGACCAGATGAGCCAGTGGGCGCTGCACGGCACCCCGCAGGGCTCGCTGTGGGAGCAGATCTGGTACACGCTCTACGAAGCGCTGCTCGGCTGGATCATCGGCGTCATCGGCGGTGTGGTGCTGGGGATCGCGCTCGGCCGGATCCGCTTCCTGGCCGATGTGCTCGGCCCGTACATCAAGGTGCTCAACGCGCTGCCGCGGATCGTCCTGGCCCCCATCTTCCTCATCTGGTTCGGCCTCGGACCGGCCTCCAAGGTCGCCTCCGCCGTCGTCCTCGTCTTCTTCCCGGTCTTCTTCAACGCCTTCCAGGGCGCCCGGGAGGTCGACCGCGACCTGGTCGCCAACTCCCGCATCCTCGGCGCGAGCAACCGCCAGGTCACCTTGCAGGTGGTGATCCCCTCCGCCACCTCATGGATCTTCACCAGCCTGCACGTCAGCTTCGGCTTCGCGCTGATCGGCGCGATCGTCGGCGAGTACATCGGGGCGACCAAGGGCCTCGGCCTGCTGGTCTCGGCGTCCCAGGGCACCTTCAACGCGGCCGGTGTGTACGCCGCCATGGTGATCCTCGCCGTCGTCGCCCTGCTCGCCGAAGGGCTGCTGGCGTTCCTCGAACGGCGGCTCTTCCGCTGGAAGCCGGCCGATGCCGCCGACGGCCGCTGAACCGCTGAACCCCGGCCCCTCCAGACCGCTTTCCTCTTTCCCTCTCACAAGGACGTGACCATGCGTACCCCGCTGAAGCTCTCGGCCGCCGTGGCCGCCGCCGCCCTCGCCCTGACCACCCTCACCGCCTGCGGCGGCTCCTCGGCCGCCGGCCCCGACGACAAGAACGGCAAGATCAAGATCATGGTGGGCGGCCTCGACAAGGTCATCTATCTGCCCGCGAGACTCACCCAGCAGCTGGGCTATTTCGAGGACGAAGGCGTCCACGTCACGCTGCTGACCGAACCGGCCGGTGTGCAGGCCACCACCTCGCTGGTCTCCGGCGACGTCCAGGGCGTCGTCGGCTTCTACGACCACACCCTCGATCTCCAGGTCAAGGGCAAGCAGGTGGAATCGGTGGTGCAGCTCGCGCACGCCCCCGGTGAGGTCGAAGTCGTTTCCCACAAGGCGGCAGGCGACCTCACCTCGGCCAAGGACTTCAAGGGCAAGAAGCTCGGCGTCACCGGCCTCGGCTCGTCCACCGACTTCCTGACCAAATACCTCGCGGTCAAGAACGGCGTGCAGACGAACGAGTTCACCCCGGTGGCGGTCGGCGCCGGACAGACCTTCATCTCGGCCCTCCAACAGGGCTCGATCCAGGGCGGGATGACGACGGACCCGACGGTCGCGCAGATCCTGGACAAGAAGCTCGGCACGGTCCTCATCGACATGCGCACCCCCGAGGGCTCGCAGAAGGCGCTCGGCGGCCCGTACCCGTCCTCCAGCCTCTACATGAACACCGACTGGGTGAACAGCCACAAGGACACCGTGCGGAAGCTGGCCCGCGCCCTGGTGAAGACCCTCAAGTGGATGTCCACGCACACCCCCGAGCAGATCGCCGCGAAGATGCCGTCCGACTACGCCCAGGGCGGCAAGGAACTGTACGCCCAGGCCATCAAGGACACCCTGCCCATGTTCACCGAGGACGGTGTGATGCCGGCCGACGGCCCCGCAACCGTCGAACGCGTCCTGAAGGCCTTCAACCCCAACCTCAAGAACGCCACGGTGGACCTGAAGAAGACCTACACCACCGAATTCGTCAAGAAATAGGGTGGACCGGAGAACCGGCGGACGGCACCGCAGCGCGGCTCATACGAAGTTGACCCCCGCCCGGCCCGGCAACGGATCGTCCACCAGCTGCCACAGCGGTACGGCGTAGTTGCCGAAGCCGTAGCGGCAGCCGAAGTGCAGGCCCAGCACACGGTGGTCGGTGAGGCCGATGACGGGTGAGCCGCTGTTGCCGCCCAGCGTGGAACAGCCGTGTGTGCTGACGCTCCGGTCGACGGCATACCGCACCTACCCGGCACCGTCGCGCCCCTCCCGTCGCTCAGCTGCGCCGAAGCGGGAACGACGGCCCGGACGCCGTACCGGCCACTGCCCCACCGGCCCGTGGGGAATCTGATGGGATCATGCGATATCCGCTTCCCGGTGGCGCTGACCGCCGCCCGGTGCCCACCCCGAAGCCACTCGACCAGCCGCGCGCACCGGCGGCGCCCCGTCCGCGGCGGGACCGTTCAGGCGGTTGGGCGCATCGGCGTGTTCACACGCCGACGGGCTGGATATGCCGCCCGCCCAGAGCCCGAATCTGTATCTGGCCGGCCGGCCCGCCGACGCATTTCTGGAGCAGCGGCCGTTCACGGTGTGAGGGACGGGCGCGGCGGCCGCGCACGCCGTGGCGCACAGAGACGGGACGCGGCGCCGGGCGCGCGTCCCGTCCACGGATCACCCCATTCTTCCGCTGCCGGGCGAGAACGTGGGGCCCTACTCGGCGGGGTAAATGTCTCCGCTGGCCATACCGCTTTCCTGCTCGCTCTGGGACGCGAGCCTGCGGGCCTTCTCCTGGAGCCGCTTGCGCTCCTCCGGGTCGCCGGACCGTTCCGCGGCCGCCTGCAATTCCTGGGCCTTGTCGCGCATCTGCTGGATTCGTCCGCGTGATTCTCCTGTGGCGTTCATGATCTGTCCTCGAAACGCTGTAGAGGGAGCTGCACCTACCAGGCAATCAGGCTCGGCGGCTCTCGGCACGTCGAAGAGTCACGTTCCGCGAGGGCACATATCCGGCTGTAATCAGTGGGGGCGGAGAGGTGCCGGGACAGGTGCCGCGACGCCCGATTCCGGGGATCGCGGAACGGTCCCGAACCGACCGGACCGAGCCGGCCGGGTCCCTCGGTCCGGGGCCGCCGATGCGCGACCGCCGACCGCGGCGCGCCCGGCCGTACCGGCGTGTCTCCACCGGATGGCCTTCCTGAATGGCGAGGGCACACAGAAGGGACGTTGGCTGAACCACAGCACTCTCAACGTCCGCCGAGTGTCAGCGCTTCTGGTGTTTGACGCTCCCCTCGTTCAGTGGAGTCCCTCCATGACATCCGAACCAGCTCTTTGTGGGGGCGACGCCGGACTGTCCTCGACAGAACCCGGCGAGCACTTTCCGCCCATGACCCATGAGAAAAACTCGGCCCACACCCTTTTGTGGGAGGCAGTCACCAATCGGCCCTTGGAGGAAGTCGCCGCCCTGGTGGAACTGCTCAAGCGCAGCGGCGACGTTCCCAACCCGGGCGATGAAGCCCTTCGCATGGCAGTGGTCGCCCGTCCGGTGAGCGAGGTCGCCGCGCTCTTCGACATGCTGCGGGCCACCCCGCACACCGCGGAATCGAGCTATGAGGCGCTGCGCGCGGTGGCCGTCGACAGATCCGTCGAGGAGGTGGCGCAGCTGATCGAGCTGTTCGACCGGACGAAGGCCGGCGCCGCCGGTGTCCACGCCATGGCCGATCACTTCCCGGCCGGCCCCGGGGACCCCTTCGAACCAGAACCCCAGCCCACCGCGTCCATGCATGTGCTCGACCCCGATGTGCGCCCCCTGGGCGCCAACGGGCAGCCGCTGAACACCGCGCACCGCGAGTCCGCCATGGGCCAGCCGCCCCAGCGCGCGCCCTGGGCCCAGCCGCCTGCCCGCACCATGCCGCAGGGCAGCCCGCCGTGGGCCTCCTCGGGGGCCTCCTCGGGCGACGAGGGCCGGCCGCCGGGCTACGCCGTCTCCGGTGTGCTGAGGTCCGTCCTGCGCTGGCCCGCGGCCGTGGCCCTGGCGCTGTGCGGTCTGAGCCATCTGCCCGTGAACTCGTCGCATCTCCAGGGCGCCCAGACGACCGCCGGGCTCTCGATGGCCATCGCCATCGTCTACCTGCTGCTGGCCGGCTGGCTGGCGATGCGCGACACCGCCCTGGTCTGGACGGTGAGCGCCGCCGCGGCGATGATCATCATCGCCCTGCACGCGCTGTCCCGGGCCGGCGTCTTCGCGCCCATGGGCAGCGGCCTGGGAGAAACGGGCATGTGGCCCGAGCTGATGGCCGTGGGACTGGCGATCGTCAGCGCCGGGCTCGCGGGCGCGGCGCTGCTCTACCGCCCGCGCCGGATGGGTCCGGCCGCCGCGCGCGCCTAGCCGGCGACGGCGCAACGGCCGCCAAGGGCGCGGGCCGAGACCCAGATCAGGGTCTCGGCCCGCGCCCTTGGCGGCCGTTGACGCACGGGGCGGCGGGGCGCATCGGGCGGCGGGGCGCCGGCACCACAGGGGCACGAGAGGTCCGGGCACCGGACGCGCCCGTGGTGTGCCCCGCTCCCAGCGCTCGCACCGCCCGGTCTGCTCGCTCCGCTCAGTCCCTGGCCGAATACCGGTGCAGAATCCAGGCGGGCAGCACGAACCAGCAGACCACGAACCAGACGACCATCCCTGTGACAACCCAGGGAACGGCGGCATTGTGCAGGGCGATGCGCAGGATCAGCAGCAGCGCGGAGGCGACCGTCCCCAGCAGGAGGACGATGCCGAGCAGGGCCAGGCGTGAGGCCCACATCACCGTCTCGGGCTTCAACCGGTGGCCGGTGACCAGCCGGTGAAAGGTCACCGTGCCGATCAGCGCGCCGGTCGTGGCCGCCCCCAGCAGGACCGTCACCACGTAGATGGCCTTGTCGGTGGGCTCCAGCGTGGTGAAGCGCGGGGTGAAGGCGACGGTGAGCAGAAACGCGAAGAGGATCTGCACCCCGGTCTGGATCACCCGCACCTCTTGCAGCAGTTCGTTCCACCGCCGGTCGGCCCGCTCTTCCGGCGACTCGTCGCGCCCCTCGGACGTGTCACGAGGGCCCAGCGCCGCCACCCCGGCTCCTACCGTTTCTCGTCGATGCGGAACGCCAGCTCGTCGTCCTTCACCTCGACCCGCACCTCGCCCCCGGCCGTCAGCGCACCGTCCAGCAGCAGCCGCGAGAGCGCATTGTCGACCTCGCGCTGGATGGTGCGCCGCAGCGGCCGGGCCCCGTATTCGGGCTGATGGCCGCGGTGGGTGAGCCAGTCCACGGCGCCGGGCGTGAACTCGACGGAGATGTCCTGGGCGCGCAGCCTGCGGGTGGTCCCGTCGAGCAGCAGGGTGGTGATCTGCCGCAACTGGTCGTCGGTCAGCCGGCGGAAGACGATGATCTCGTCGAGCCGGTTGAGGAACTCCGGGCGGAAGTGTTCGCGCAAGGAGCCGAGCGCCCGTTCCCGCGCGCCGTCGCCCCCGTCGGCCCCCGTGCTGTCCGGGCCGAAGCCGAGCACTCCGCGGCCGCCGCTGAGCGCCTCGGAGCCGAGGTTGCTCGTCATCACGACGACGGTGTTCTTGAAGTCGACCCGACGACCCTGGGAGTCGGTCAGATGCCCGTCGTCGAGGACCTGGAGCAGGATGTTGAAGACATCGGGGTGAGCCTTTTCCACCTCGTCGAGCAGCAGCAGCGCATACGGGTGGTGGCGCACCGCCTCGGTGAGCTGTCCCGCGTCCTCATGACCGACGTATCCCGGGGGAGCACCGACCAGCCGGCTGACCGTGTGCCGCTCCTGATACTCGCTCATGTCCAGCCGCACCATGCGGTCCTCGGTGCCGAACAGCGCCTCGGCGAGCGCGCGGGCCAGCTCGGTCTTGCCCACACCCGTCGGGCCGAGGAAGAGGAAGCTGCCGATCGGGCGGTCGGGGTCGGCAAGTCCGGCCCGCGACCGCAGGATCGCCTCGGAGACGGCCGTGACCGCGTCGTCCTGGCCGATCACCCGGGTGTGCAGCCGCTCCTCCAGCCCGAGCAGCAGCTCCTTCTCCTCCTGGGTCAGACTGCTCACGGGCACACCGGTCTGCCGCGACACGATCTCGGCGATGTCCTCCGCGGTGACCTGCACGATCCGGCCGTCGCTCAGCGGCTCGCCCCGGCCGGCCTCGATCCGCGCGGCGAGTGCGGCGATCCGGTCACGCAGCTCGGTGGCCCGCTCGTACTGCTCGGCGGCGACCGCCTGGTCCTTGTCCCGCACCAGCTGCTCCCGCTCGCGTTCCAGGTCGCGTACGTCGGTGGCCTTGGCGCCGGAACGGAGCCTGACCCGTGCGCCCGCCTGGTCGAGCAGGTCGATCGCCTTGTCGGGAAGGAAGCGGTGGGCGATATAGCGGTCCGAGAGCTCGACCGCCGCGAGCAGCGCCTCGTTCGTGTAGCGCACCTGGTGATGGGCTTCGTAGCGGTCCTGTAGCCCGCGCAGAATCTCCACCGTGTCGGAGACATCGGGCTCGGGCACGAGAATGGGCTGGAAGCGGCGGGCCAGCGCGGCGTCCTTCTCGATGTTCCGCCGGTACTCCTCCAGGGTGGTGGCGCCGATGACATGCATCTCGCCGCGTGCCAGGGCGGGCTTGAGCATATTGCTCGCCTCAAGCGACCCGCCGTCTCCGCTGCCCCCGCCGGCACCGACGACCGTGTGCAGTTCGTCGATGAACACGATCAGCGACTCGGGGTGCGCGCGGACCTCCTCGATGATGCCGTTCAGCCGCTCCTCGAAGTCACCGCGGTAGCGGGTGCCGGCGACGACCGCCGTCAGATCCAGGGCGACGACACGCCGTCCCGCCAGGTTCTCGGGGATGTCCCCGTCGGCGAGGCGCTGCGCCAGGCCCTCGACGATCGCGGTCTTGCCCACCCCCGCGTCACCGACCAGCACCGGGTTGTTCTTGCCCCGGCGCGAGAGCACCTCGATGGTCTGCTCGATCTGCTCCTCGCGGCCGATGACCGGATCGATCCGGCCCGCCCGCGCCAGGTCGGTCAGATCACGGCTGTACTTGTCCAGGGTCGGCGTGTCGTGCTTCGGCGGGGCGCCGTGCTCGGGCCCCGCGTGCTGGCCTCCGAGGCTGCCCTGCGGTGCGGCCTGCGGATCGAAGTGGGCGAGGTTCAGGATGCGCCCCGCTGCCGAGTCCATGTTGGCCGCCAGCGCGTCCAGCACATGCTCCGGGCCGATGTACGAGGCCCCGTTGTCCCGCGCCAGATCGTGCGCGCCCAGCAGGGCCCGCTTGACCGCGGGGGTCACGGCGACGCTGGCCTGCTTCGGCCCCGAACCCGCGCCGCGGTCGATCTCGGCCGCCAGCGTGTCGGGATCCGCCCCCGCCTGTTGCAGCATGCGGCGGGTCGGTTCGGCGGCGAGGGCGGCCCGCAGGAGGTGCTCGGTACCGAGTTCCGGACTGCCGTGCTCGGCGGCGTAGGCGGCTGCGGAGGTCACCAGATCCCGGGCGGGCCCGCTCATCATGCGGGCGATGTCCGCCTGCCGGGGCGCGGGCTGCCCCGGCTCGCCGCTCGCGGACTGCGCGGCACCGAAGAAGCGCGCGAGGAAGTCACCGAACGAGTCCGGGCCGTAACCCTCCGGACCCATGAATCCGTTGCCCATGTGTGTCCGTTCCGCTGTCACGGCGGTACCGCGACATGCTGCCTTGTCGGGTTCCTTGTGCTGTGGCTACGTGCTCCTGCCGGCGGGTGCCCGCGAGAGGCGACGCCACACGTCGTACACGGCTTCACTGCTTCAGGATCAGGTCCCGCAACCCCATCCGCACCCGGGCAGGCCGGAGCCCGGCAACCCCGCGGCCGGGCCCGTGCCGGAACGCCCCGGCTCCGCCGTATGGCGCTCCCGGATGGCGCGGGCGCCCGGAAGAGATTTGGCTCGCAGTGCCCGGAGGGATGGTGCGCGGAGGGAAGCGGGGATGGCCGTCGAGAGTGTTCCGGCCGGTGACGGCGAACGCCTGCTTCAGGACTTCCTGACGGCCGTCCACACCGCGCCCCCATCGCACTTCCTCGCCCTGGTCGATCGCTACGCCGCCCAGATCGGACTGCGCCGGGTGGCCCTCTACCTCGTCGACCTCCAGCAGCGTCAGTTGACACCCCTCGACGGCGGGGAACGGCTCCTGGTGGACGAGTCGCCGGCCGGCTGGTCCTATCGCACGCTCGGGCTCCGCGTCGAGGAGAGCGCCGGCGGCCCGCTGACCGTCTGGCTGCCGCTGGTCGACGGTGCGGACCGGCTGGGGGTGGTGGGGATGCACGTCGATGCGCTGGACAGCGCCCTGCTGCGCCGCTGCCGGACGCTGGTCTCGGTCCTGTCCATGGCGATCACCTCCCAGCGGGCCGTCAGCGACCACTTGGTGCAGCGGGCCCGTACGGACACGATGACGCTGCCCGCCGAGCTGGTGCGCTCCCTTCTGCCCCCGCGGACCGTCGCCAGCGCACAGGCCGTGTCGACCGCCGTCCTGGAGCCCGCCTACGAGCTGGGCGGGGACGCCTTCGACCATGCACTGACCGAGTCGGCGCTGCATGCGGTGATTCTCGACGCGATGGGCCACAATCTCGCCTCGGGGCTGACGACATCGATCGCGATGGCCGGCTGCCGCAGCGCACGGCGGATGGGCGCCGCCCTGCCCGACCTCGTCAAGACGGTGGACGAGGTGCTCGCCGAGTGGCTGCCCGAGCAGTACTGCACCGGCATCGCCGCCCGGCTGGATCTCACCAGCGGGGTGCTGACCTGGTGCAACTGCGGCCATCCGCCACCGCTGTTGATCCGCGACCACCAGGTCCTGGAAAAGGCGCTGGAGCGCCCCGGCGAACCCCCGATGGGCATGCCCGCCGCGCTCGGCGACGCCCCGCGCACGGTCCACCGGGCGGCGCTGGAGCCGGGGGACCGGGTGCTGCTCTACACCGATGGCGTGACCGAGGCCCGCACGGCCGGTGGCGGCCGCTTCGGCCTGGAGGCCTTCACCGACTCCATCATCCGTGCCACCGCGGCCGGCGAACTCGCCTCCGAAGCGCTCCGCCAGCTGATCCACGCCATTTTGGAGAGCCAGGACGAGAGACTGAGCGACGACGCCACGATCCTGCTGCTCGAATGGCGGCCGCCCGGGGCGCGGTGAACCGGGCACCCCCGGTCGGCGGCGTGGCGTCACATCTCCTTGTGGATCCGGTTCAGATCGGCGGTGAGCCCATCGAGCCAGATCACCGAGTCCAGGAGGAGAGCGGCGGCCAGCGCCCGGGTGTCCCGGTCCGGACTCTCGCGCGCGATGGCCGGGGTCACCGCCAACAGGGCGCGGATGTCGAGTGGCCGGGCCTCTTCCCAGGCCATCGCGCCGTCCGTGCGGAGATGCCGGGCGAGGGAACGGTAGTCGGCCGCCGTCCGGTCGGCCGCATGCCGCAACCAGGCGCCGACCTCGTGCGCGGTGATCCGGCCGGGCCGGCCGGGCAGCAGCCGTTCGCCGCGCCGCGCGTCCGACCCGGCGACCAGCAGCGCGGGCCAGTCCGGCTGCCTGGCGGTCTCCTCCCGCAGCTCGCAGTGGTACTGGGCCAGGCTCTCCTGCGCCAGCGTGAGGGCACGGTTGATCACGAAGCAGTCGGTGCTGCCGGAGCGTTCGACGACCCGGGCGGTGGTGTGCCCGATGGCGTCGGCGATGGCCGAGCACAGTCCTGCCATGCTTCTGCGCACCTCCCGGCCCGCGCCCCGCGGCCAGGCCACCAGCCCGCAGGCCAGCCCGATGAGACTGCCGACCAGCACATCCACCAGCCGGACCGGGGCCAGCTGCCAGGTGACGGGGGAGACCTGCGCGAACAGCGTGGCCACGACCAGCGTGAACCCGCCCTGCGCCCAGGCCAGCCCGCGCAGCGGCCCCACGGTGAACGCCACCAGCATCACCAGCGGCAGCACGACCGCGTAGACCGTGTTCCGGTCGTGGACCAGCGCCAGCAGCCCGCCGGCCAGTATCGCGCCGACCAGTGTGCCGCTCAGCGCCTGGCGGACCGCGGACCACGTCTCCAGGCTGGTGGTACGGGTGAGCGTGAGCGTCGCCAGCAGGACCCAGAAGCCGTGCTGGAGGTCGAGGAGTCCGGCGATGGCCCGCGCGGTGGCCAGGCCGAGCGCGAAGCGGCAGGCGTTCTGGAAGATCACCGAGCGGGGGGTGAGATGCGTGGTCAGCCGCTGCCACCACAGCTGGTGGGTATGCGCCTGCGCATAGGCGAAGGCGTGCCCGGCGGGGCTCCGTTCGACGGACCGGTCGCCGAGCAGCAGCCGGGTGGCCAGCGCGAGAACGACGGCGCAGTCGGCGGCCTGCACCACCTGGGACCGGCGGCGCAGATAGACCAGCCGGTCGTCGGCGCTGAGCCGCTCCAGGGTGTCCACGGCCCGGTGGGCCCGCACGGGGTTCAGCTCACTCTGGAGGGCCGCCGCGGAGGGGCCCTCGCCGGACAGCAGCCGCTTGCCGCGCCGCAGTGCGTCCGCCGCCTCACGGGCGGCGGCGCTGATGCCCTGGAGCAGCACCACCGTCTCCGGGTGGTAGACGTCGTGCGGCCCGGCCGCGGTGTGCAGGGCTTCCAGTCGCGCCAGCAAGGTGCGGACACCCTCGGTGGCGTGCGCCATGGCCTTGTGGGTGAGGGTGGGGGAGGCGGGCAGATCGGCGGGCGGCACACGGGACGGACGCAGGGCGTCCCCGGTCCGGTGCGCCCGTGCGAGCGCCTCCACGGGGAGGGGCCCGCCGTGGTGGTCGGCCAGGTCCGCGGCGGCGTCGGCGGCGTCGGCCAGCAGCCGGCAGAAGGGCGGAGTGTCCGGTTCGGGCAGCACAAAGCGCTGGGCCAGCGCGAGCAGGACGGCTCCCAGCAGGAAGCCGGACAACCGCTGGCCCAGGGCGTCCGGGGCATAGGGCGGGAAGCACGGCAGGATGTAGAGCAGCTGCATCCCGGGTGCCGCCCCGGCGATCCGCGGTCCGGTGGTGCCCGCGTACGCCACCACGAAGCCGATGACGAGCATGCCGAGGACGGCGGCCCAGGTCTGCACGGCGAGCAGTGTGCCCAGCGTGACGAGCGCCAGCCCGGCCGGGATCGCCGTCAGGACGGTCGTGGCGCGCTGGCGCCCGGATCCCGGGATCCGGGCCAGCACGCCGAGGGCCACCACGGTGAACGTGGCGTAGACGGACATGACGGTCAGGCCGAGCGCGTAGCGGCAGAGGTAGAAGGCCACGCACGAGCCCGCCGTCACCCGGACCGCGTTGCCGACCACGGAGCGGTGTCCGCGCAGGCCGTGTCTGCCGTGCTCCAGCAGACAGCGCAGTCTGCGCAGCACCGCCCCGGCGGGCCCGCCGGCCGACTGCCGCGGCCCGGACCGCGGGGAAGCTCCCTGTAGCGGGCTCACCTCTCCACTATTGGCCAGCGGGTCCGGGTCCGCACCGCGCGGGCGCCCCGGCGGCTGCGTGGAGGTGGCGGACGGCGGCCGACCCGCGTCCACCAGCCCGGAGCGGTTCCTGCGGCACTGCCGCCCCGGGCCCGGAAGCGCCCGGTACTTCGAACAGAAGTACCTCTCGCAAGAAGACCGGGACCACCACAGGAAGGCACGGGCCGCGGAGGGGAGTTGGCGATCTCCGCGGCGGGCCTGCGCGGACGCGGACCGTAGACTGCGGCACGTGACGGAGAAGAAGGCGGGCGCCGTGAACACCGGAGACGCGGAGCGGCCTGCGCTGCCGGCCACCAGCTGGGCGGTGCTGGGCCTGCTCTCCTTCGGTGAGGAGCTCTCCGGCTACGACCTGAAGAAATGGTCGAACGGGTCGCTGCGCCTCTTCTACTGGAGCCCGTCCTTCAGCCAGATCTACGGCGAACTGAAGCGCCTGGAGAAGGTCGGTTACGTCAGCTCCCGGATGGTCGCCCAGGAGACCGGCAACCGCGACAAGCGGGTCTATGTGATCACCGACGAGGGGATGGCGGCGGTCCGTCACTGGGCGCGCGAGGCGCCGGTGGAACCTCCCGTCCTCAAGCACGGGGTGATGCTGCGGCTGTGGCTCGGTCATCTGCTGGAGGCCGACCGGATGCGTGAAGTGCTGGGCCGCCACCGGGAGTACGCGGAGACGATGCGGCAGCGCGCCGAGGTGGACGTCGCGGGCGCCCACGCCGACGAGGCCTGGGCCTACCCCTCGCTCGTCCTGAAGTGGTCGGAGCGGTACTACACCGCTGAGCGGGATCTGGCCGATGCCATGCTGGCCGACCTGGAGGAGCGGGACCGCAGGCACCTGTAGGGGTGTGGGGCGGACGCCGACTCGCTCTGCGGGACGGGCGGATTCCTGAGCCCGTGAAGCGGCGACGCGGGTCCGTCGTCCGAGACGCCGGACGACGGTGACACGTCCGCGGTCAGCCGGCGAGGACGCGGGCGCGGCAGTCGGCCGGAGTTCCCCACGCGTCCCGCAGCGGGCGGGCCTTGCGGATCCACAGCGAGAGGTCCAGCTCCTCCGTGTAACCGAGGGCGCCGTGCAGTTGCAGTGCCGTACGCGCCGCGGCGTAACCGGCCTCGCCCGCCGCGACCTTCGCCGCCGCCACCTCCCGGCCTGCCGACGGGGCGCCCGCCGCCAGCGCCAGGGCCGCCGCATACACCAGCGGCTGGGCGAACTCCAGCCCGATGAGGGTGTCCGCCAGCCGGTGCTTGACCGCCTGGAATGAGCCGATGGGCACCTGGAACTGGGTGCGCCGCTCGGCATGGGCCACCGTCGCCGCGAGCAGGGCCCGGCCGAGGCCGAGGGACTGCGCGGCAGTGGCGAGCCGTGCGACATCGACGGCGTGCGCGGCGGCCGCGGTCACCGCGGGGCCCCTGGCCAGGACAGTGCCGCCGAGCGGCCGGGCCAGCCGTCGGGCCGGATCGAGGGAGGGCTGCACGGGGCCGTGGGTGTCCGCACGGCGCACCGTGTCGCCCTGGACGACGAGGACGGCATCGGCGGCATCGGCGTCCAGCGCGTAGGGGGTTCCGGCGCACAGGCTGACCAGGGCGTCGCCCGCGGCGATCCGCGGCAGCCACACCCCGGCCCCGGCCTCCTCGCCGAGACGCTCCAGGAACGCGGCCGCCGCCACTGTCTCCACCAGCGGGCCCGGCACCGCGTGGCGTCCCAACTCCACGAAGGACAGGGCGAGTTCGACAGGCAGCGATCCCATTCCCCGGTGCCGCTCGGGAACGGCGAGCGCGAACACGTCCGCCGCCGCGACCCGCGCCCACAGCTCACGTCCGGGCTTCTGCTCCCCGGCCGCCCAGGCGCGCACCACGGCCGGTGTGCCGGACGCCCCCAGCATGCCGTCCAGCGTGCGGGCGAACTCCCGCTGCTCATCGGTCAGGAGGAACCGCATCACCTGCGCCCCTTCGGCAGGCCGAGCAGCCGCTCGGCGACGATGTCGCGCTGGATCTCGTTGGTGCCGGCATAGACCGGCCCGGCGAGCGAGAAGGTGTACCCGTCGGCCCAACTCCCGTGCGCGGGTGCCTCGTCGGCCTCGTCGGCGAGCATGCCGTACGGGCCGAGCAGGTCCAGGGCGGTCTCGTGCAGGGCGATGTCCAGCTCGGACCAGAAGACCTTGTTGAGGCTCGACTCGGCGCCGATCGACCCGCCGGCGGCGAGCCGTGAAGCGTTGGCGTAGGTGAACAGCTGGTAGGCGCGGGCGCCGATCAGCGCGTCGGCCACCCGCGCGGCCAGGGCCGGGTCCGCCGCCTCGGGAGCCTCGCGCCACAGTGCGGTCAGCCGCTCGGCGGCCGCGGTGAAGCGGCCGGGGCTGCGCAGCGTCAGGCCGCGTTCGTTGCCCGCGGTGCTCATCGCGACCCGCCAGCCCTGCCCCGGCTCCCCGAGGACGTCCGCATCCGGCACGAAGACGTCATCGAGGAAGAGCTCGGCGAAGGCCGGCTTGCCGTCCAGGCGGCCGAGGGGGCGTACCGTCACGCCCGGTGCGTCCAGCGGGAACACCAGATAGCTCAGCCCCTGGTGCGGCCGGGCGGTGTCCGGGTCGCTGCGGAACAGCCCGAAGGCGCGATCGGCGAAGGCGGCCCGGGACGACCAGGTCTTCTGCCCGTTCAGCAGCCAGCCGCCGTCGGTCCGTACGGCGGTCGAGCGCAGCGACGCCAGATCCGATCCCGCCTCCGGCTCCGACCAGGCCTGCGCCCAGATGACCTCGCCGCGGGCCATGGGGCCGAGCATGCGGGCGCGTTGGGTGTCGGTGCCGTGCTCGAAGAGGGTGGGGGCGAGGAGGTTGATGCCGTTCTGGCCGACCCGCCCGGGGGCGCCCGCGGCGTAGTACTCCTCCTCGAAGAGCAGCCACTGGAGGAGCGAGGCGCCCCTGCCGCCGTACTCCTCGGGCCAGGAGACGACCGACCAGCGGTCCGCGGCGAGCCGGCGCTCCCACTCCCGGTGGGCGGCGAACCCCTCCGCGGTCTCCAGCGACGGCAGCGGTTCGGCCGGTACGTGCCGGGCGAGCCAGCCGCGGGCCTCGGTGCGGAACTCCTCGTCCACGGCGCTGACTTCGAGGTCCATCAGGCCCCCGCCTCTCGGGTGGCGGTCGCGACCGGCTCCTCCCGTTCGTCGTGCACGGGCTCGTCGTCGTGGGCAGCGGGCATCCGCCCTCCTTCCCTAACAAGTGTTTGGTAGATTAACGTACCGGCACGAGCAGCGTCGAGGCCTCCGCCACCGCCGAGCGCCTTCGGACCCCGATCCGCAGCCGGCTGCGGGAAGAGGAGGCCCACGGATGACACCGCCCCCCTACGTGCCCGGCCATCACCTGCTCGACGGCCGGACCGCCGTCATCACCGCGGCCGCCGGAGCCGGCATCGGCGGTGCCACCGCCCGCAGATTCCTGGAGGAAGGCGCCGGTGTCGTCCTCGGTGACGCCCATACGCGCCGGCTGAAGGAGACCGCCGAGGCGCTCGCGGAGGAGTTCGGCGCCGCCAAGGTCGCGTCCCTGCCCTGCGATGTCACCGACGAGGACCAGGTCAACGCCCTGCTGGCGAGCGCCGAGGAGCGCCATGGGCGCCTCGACATCGTGGTCAACAACGCCGGGCTCGGCGGCACCGCCGACCTCGTCGAGATGACCGACGCACAGTGGGCCAAGGTCCTCGATGTGACCCTGAACGGCACCTTCCGCTGCACCCGGGCCGCCCTGCGCCGGATGAAGGGCACCGGCAGCGGCGGCGTGATCGTCAACAATGCCTCGGTGGTCGGCTGGCGTGCCCAGCGCGGCCAGGCCCACTACGCCGCGGCGAAGGCCGGGGTGATGGCGCTGACCCGGTGCGCGGCCATGGAGGCCGCCGAGTACGGCGTGCGGATCAACGCGGTCGCCCCCAGCCTCGCGATGCACCCGCATCTGGCGAAGGTGACCACGCCCGAGCTGCTGGCGGAGCTCACCGAGCGGGAGGCGTTCGGCCGCTACGCCGAACCATGGGAAGTCGCCAATGTCATCGTCTTCCTGGCCGGCGACTACTCCTCGTACATGACCGGGGAAACGGTGTCCGTCAGCTCCCAGCATGCGTGAGGCGCGACGGGCGCGCCCGGCCGTGTGCCGCACCGCCCCGGTGAGGGCGCCCGCCGGCGCCCGTCGACCGCGCCGCCCTGCACCGCCTTGCGGAACCGGCCGCCACCTCCGCAGAATCTGACCAAGGAGACCACCATGTCCGAGGCCTATATCGTCGACGCGGTCCGCACCCCGGTGGGCAAGAAGGGCGGCGGGCTGTCGGCCGTCCACCCCGCCGACCTGGGCGCTCATGTGCTGACGGCGCTGATGGCGCGCAGCGGGGCCGACCCGGCCGCCGTCGAGGATGTCGTCTTCGGCTGCCTGGACACCGTGGGACCGCAGGCCGGGGACATCGCCCGGACGTGCTGGCTGGCCGCCGGACTGCCCGAGGAGGTGCCCGGCGTCACCGTCGACCGCCAGTGCGGCTCCTCGCAGCAGGCCGTGCACTTCGCGGCGCAGGGGGTGCTCTCCGGCACCCAGGACCTGGTCGTCGCGGGCGGGGTGCAGAACATGTCGCAGATCCCGATCGCCTTCGCCAGCCGGCAGGCCGCCGCTCCGCTGGGGCTGACCGAGGGCCCGTTCGCCGGATCCGCGGGCTGGCGGGCCCGCTACGGCGAGGCGCCCGTCAACCAGTTCCACGGCGCCGAACTCATCGCCGCCAAGTGGCACATCTCCCGTGAGGACATGGAGGAGTTCGCGCTCCGCTCGCACCAACGGGCCGTCCGCGCCCTCGACGAGGGCCGCTTCGACCGTGAGACCGTCCCCTTCGGTGAGGTCACCGCTGACGAAGGGCCGCGCCGCACCACCTCGTTGGAGAAGATGGCCGGGCTGCGGCCGGTCGTCGAGGGCGGCCGGCTGACCGCGGCGGTCTCCTCGCAGGTCTCCGACGGCGCCGCCGCCATGCTCCTCGCCTCCGAGCGGGCAGTGGCCGAGCACGGCCTCACCCCGCGGGCCCGTATCCACCATCTGTCGGTGCGCGGCGAGGACCCGATCCGGATGCTGTCCGCCCCGATCCCGGCGACGGCGTATGCGCTGAAGAAGGCGGGCATGCCGATCGACGCCATCGATCTGGTCGAGATCAACGAGGCGTTCGCGCCCGTGGTGCTGGCCTGGCTGAAGGAGACCGGTGCCGACCCCGAGCGGGTCAACGTCAACGGTGGCGCCATCGCCCTCGGCCATCCGCTCGGCGCGACCGGCGTCCGGCTGATGACGACGCTGCTGCACGAACTGGAGCGCACCGGCGGCCGGTTCGGGCTCCAGACCATGTGTGAGGGCGGCGGCCAGGCCAACGTCACCATCGTCGAGCGACTCTGACGCTGCATCAGGGCTACGGGGCCGGCAGCGCGGCCAGTGTCGCGCGCGCCTCGGTCATGATCCGGTCGACGAGTTCCGCGCAGGACGGCAGATCCTCGATCACCCCGGCGACCTGGCCGGAGGCCATCACCCCCAGATCGGTACGGCCCTCGACCATCGACGCCTTCAGCAGCATCGGGGTGTTCGCGGCCAGCAGGACCTGGCTCCAGGAGAGTTCCCTGCCGTGTTTCATCGCCAGGCCGTCGCGGACCATCTGTGCCCAGCTCAGGCCGGACAGCTTCCTGAACGACGCGGCCCGGCGGACCGCTTGGAGCAGCGCGGTGGTGCGCCCCGACCGCTCCAGCGCCTCGACCAGCTCGCTGCGCAGCATCCGGTGCGGCAGACCGTCGACCTTGGTGGTGACGGTGATGTCCTTGGCGGCCGCCGCCAGATAGCGGTCCTGCACGGCCTGCGGCACGGTGCTGTCCGACGTCAGCAGAAAGCGGGTACCCATGGCGACCCCGGCCGCGCCATAGGCGAGCGCCGCGACCAGGCCCCGGCCGTCGAAGAAGCCGCCCGCCGCGATCACCGGGATGTCGACCGCGTCCACGACCTGCGGAAGCAGCACGGTCGTGGCGACGCTCCCGGTGTGGCCGCCGCCCTCCCCGCCCTGGACGACGACCGCGTCCGCGCCCCAGGCTGCGACCTTCTCGGCATGGCGGCGGGCGCCGACGGACGGGATGACGACGACGCCCGCGTCCTTCAGCCGGGCGATCAGCTCACGCGAGGGGGCCAGGGCGAACGAGGCGACCCGTACGCCCTCCTCCACCAGCAGACGCACCCGCTCGCCCGCGTCTGCCGCGTCCGCCCGCAGGTTGACCCCGAAGGGCGCATCCGTGCGGGACGCGACCTCGCGGACCGCCGAGCGCAGTTGCCCGACGGTCATCGTGGCCGAGGCGAGAATCCCGAGTGCGCCCGCGTTGGCCGCCGCCGAGACCAGCCGGGGCCCCGCCACCCATCCCATGCCGGTCTGTACGAGCGGGTGGCGCACCCCGACGAGCTTCGTCAGCGGCGTCTCGATCCGGACGTCCGTCATGGCGTCGGCACCTCGCGGTCGCGCCGCCCCTCCGGGTCGAGGACCGTACGGATCAGCCGCAGCTCGGCCGGAGTGGGCTCCCGGGTGGGGGGCACCTCGTCGGGCAGCGCCAGCGCGAACCCGGTGGCCTCCTGGACCTCTTCGACCGAGACCCCGGGATGTACGGAGGCCAGCCGCATGGTGCGGTTCCGGGTCGCGAAGTCGAAGACGCCCAGGTCGGAGACGACGCGGGGAATGCGGTGGTAGCGGGTCGCGGACGGTCCGGCGGCGGCCGCGCTGTCGTACCCGACCCCGCTGATCATGTCGACCTTCTCGACGAAGACCCGCTTCGAGTGCTTCGGCACCCAGTAACTCACCGGATTGTTGAGGGTGTTGACCGGTGCGCCGCGGACGCCGAGGAGCTGGCGGGCGGGCCGCTGCCAGTCGCCGATGCAGGAGATGTTCTGGTTGCCGAAGCGGTCGAGCTGGCTTGCGCCCATCATCACATGGCGCCGGCCGCCGGAGACCATGGTGAGGTGCTGGCGGTAGGGCAGCCAGCCCTCGGCCGCCCCGTCGAGGCCGACGATCATCGCCTCACCGTCGGTGAGGAGCAGATCGGGGGAGAAGGTGCGCTGGGCGAGCCGGGCGCCGATCGACGGGATCAGGCCCATCGGGCTCGCGAGGACCTCGCCGTTGTCGCGCCAGGCGTCGGCGCAGGCGATCGCGCAGTACTCGGCACGGGTCGTCGTGGTGGCGGCGCTCACTGCTGCTCCTCGTGCCAGGTCTGGACTGCGGACTGGTAGGCCTTCTCGTCCCCGGACAGGAACCGCTCGGCGAACTGCGGCCAGGGCGTGGTCGCATAGAGCTTCTGGAAGGGCTCGTCGCGGCCGTAGTCCGGGACGCAGGAGGTGAAGTGCGCGCCGTTCGGGGTCTCGACGACGCCGGTGACCGCGTGCCGCTTGACCAGGAGGGTCTGCGGGACGGCCCCCGCGAAGTCGTCCACGAGCCGCTCGCAGGAGACATACGCCTCGTCCGCGGCCTCGCAGAACAGGTCGTCGAAGTACGGGTCGGGGCCCAGGTACTGGCCGTTTCCGCGCCGGTCGGCACGGTGGAGGTGGACCAGCGCCGCGTCCATGCGCAGGGCCGGCACCGCGACGAAGGTCTCGCCGTCCTCGTAGGGCGACGTGACGGTCTTCAGACCGGGGTTGACGCGCATCACGTCCGAGCCGAGGCCGGACCGTACGGGCAGGAACGGCAGCCGGTTGGCGGCGGCGTGCAGGCCCCACATGAACATCGCCTCGTCGATCTCCGTCAGCTCGAACGCGCCGCGCTGACGGGCCGCGCGGAAATGCGGTTCGAGGGGGATCGAGTCGAGGGTCGCGAACGCCGCGACGAGTCTGCGGATCCTGCCCGCGGCGGCGAGCAGACCGACATCGGGACCGCCGTACGAGACCACGGTCAGATCGGTGACATCGGAGCGGAGCAGCGCCCGCACCAGTGCCATCGGCTTCCGGCGGGAACCCCAGCCGCCGATGCCGAGGGTCATTCCGCTGCGCAGCCGGGAGACGACGTCCTCGGGCGTCATGGTCTTGTCGGTCACGGGTCAGGCCTCCTTCGTCGGTGTGCCGTCCGGCGCACCGAAGGTGTCGCGGACGCGGTCGGCGACTCCGCTGAGGTTCGCCTCGAAGGTGAAGCCCTGCTCGAAGCGGTAGCTGCGCCGTACGTCGACGGGGTCGATGCCGTTGAGGGCGGCCTTGGCCAGACGGAGGAGAAAGCCGTCCTTCTGTGCGATCTCCCGCGCCAAGTCCCGTGCCGCCTCGTGCAGTTCGGCGCGCGGGACGACCCGCCAGACGGAGCCGTGCGCGTGCAGTTCGGCGGCGGTGGCGGTCCGTGAGGTGTAGTAGAGCGCGCGCATCAGGTGCTGCGGGACGAGCCGGGCCAGATGGGTGGCCGCGCCGAGCGCGCCGCGGTCCAGTTCCGGGAGCCCGAAGGTGGCGTCGTCGCTGGCCACGATGGCATCCGCGTTCCCGACGAGGCCGATGCCACCGCCCAGACAGAAGCCGTGCACCGCCGCGACGACGGGGACCTCGCATTCGTAGACCGCCGAAAACGCCTCGGCGCAACCGCGGTTGGCGCCGATCAGGGCACCGTGCCCGCCGGATGCGGTGTCCCGTTGCATCTCCTTGATGTCGACCCCCGCGTTGAAGCCGCGGCCCTCCGCGGTGAGCACGACGCAGCGGACGGCGGGGTCACGGCCGGCCGCGCGCACGGCCGCGGCGAGGTCGTACCAGCCCTGTACGGGAAGGGCGTTGACCGGAGGGAAGCCGGCGGTGACGACGACGATGCCCTGGTCCGGCTCGGAGGTGGAGACACCCATGAGCAGATCAGCTACCTTTCCACCAAGCGTTTGTTAGGTAGCGAAGTTAGCAGCGGATGCTGCGCTGCGGGAGGGGTGCCCGTTGAGCCTGGCTCTCGATCTGTCCGGGCGGCTGGCCGTCGTCACCGGCGGCACCCGGGGCGTCGGCGCCGGCATCGCCCGCGCCTTCCTCCAGGCCGGTGCGGAGGTCGTGGTCTGCGCACGACGGCCACCGGACACTCCTGTCACGGCGGCCGGCCGCCAGGCGCACTTCCGCGCCCTCGACCTGCGCGACGCGGCCGCCGTACCCGCCTTCTTCGCCCAACTCGCGTCCGAGTACGGACGGTTGGACTGCCTCGTCAACAACGCGGGAGGCACGCCCTACCGGCTGCTGGGGGAGGCGGACGCCGCGCGGCACGCCCGGGTCGTCGAACTCAACCTCCTCGCGCCGCTGACCGCCTCGCTCGCCGCGTACGAGGTGATGCGGGACCGGCCGGGCGGCGGTTCGGTCCTCATGATCGGCAGCGTCAGCGGCAGCCGCCCCTCGCCCGGCACCGCCGCCTACGGCGCCGCCAAGGCCGGCCTGGACCACCTCGCCCGCTCCATGGCCGTCGAATGGGCCCCGAAGGTACGGGTCAACACCCTCGTCCTCGGCATGGTGCGCACCGAACGCGCCGGCCTGCACTACGGCGACGAGGCGGGCATCGCGGCCGTCGGCGCCACCGTCCCGCTCGGCCGGCTCGCCGAACCCGCCGAGATCGGCGACGCCTGCGTCTTCCTCGCCTCCGACCGCGCCGCGTATCTGACCGGCGCGAGTCTGCTCGTCCACGGCGGCGGGGAGCGCCCCGCCTTCCTCGACGCCGCCACCGTCAACCACCCCACCGCGCCCGACGCCACGAAGGACACCTGACATGACCGGAAAAGGAGCACGGACATGACCGGCACGGGGATCTGCACGGGACGCGTGGCCGCCGTCACCGGAGCCGGCCGTGGCCTCGGCCGCGCCCACGCCCTGGCCCTCGCCGCCGAAGGCGCCCAGGTCGTGGTGAACGACCTCGGGGTGGCTCCGGACGGTGCCGGCTCCTCGGCCGGTCCGGCCCAGCAGGTCGCCGACGAGATCCGGGCCCGCGGCGGCCGGGCCGTCGCCCACACCGGCGACATCACCACCACCGACGGCGCAGCCTCGCTCGTCGCCACCGCCCTGGACGCCTTCGGGCGCCTCGACACCCTCGTCAACAACGCCGGATTCCTGCGCGACCGGATGCTGGTCAACCTCGACGAGGACGACTGGGACGCCGTCATCCGCGTCCATCTCAAGGGCCACTTCCTGCCGCTGCGGCACGCCGCTGCGCACTGGCGGGCCGAGGCCAAGGCCGGCCGCAGGCCCGACGCCCGGATCATCAACACCAGTTCGGGCGCCGGGCTGCTCGGCAGCGTCGGCCAGGGCAACTACTCCGCCGCCAAGGCCGGCATCATCGGCCTCACCCTCGTCGCCGCCGCCGAACTGGCCCGCTACGGCGTGCAGGCCAACGCCCTCGCACCGGCCGCCCGTACCCGTATGACCGAGCAGACCTTCGCCGGGACGATGGCGGCGCCCGCCGAGGGGGAGTTCGACGCGATGGCCCCGGAGAACGTCTCCCCGCTGGTGGTCTGGCTGTCCTCGGCCGACAGCGCGGGGGTCACCGGCCGGGTTTTCGAGGCTCGGGCGGGCCGGATCACCGTGATGGAGGGGTGGCGCCCCGGCCCCACCGCGGACCGGAAGAGCCGCTGGACACCGGCCGAGGCGGGCGAGGCCGCCCGCGAGCTGCTGGCCGCCGCCGGGACCCCGCAACCGGTTTACGGCGCGCGGTGACGCGCGACGTCACGGCCCCGGACCGGGCGCCCCCGGCGGCCCTCCACGGCGTCCTTCAGCCGGAGAGCGTGGCACCGCCGCGCGCACGCAGCCGCGGCGCGCTGACCGCGAGCAGACCGAAGGCGCCGAGGAAGGCCAGCACGGACGTGCCGCGCAGGCCAGCCGGCCGGCCCCATAGCCGGCCGCGCCGACCCCGCAGGACAGCGCCAGGAAGATCACCCCGGCGTGGAACGGCGACAGCCCCCGCGCCTGTTGCAGATAGAGCGCCGAGAGCACCGCGATCAGGCAATAGACCACATTGGAGAGCGAACCCGCGAGGGTGATCACATCGAACTTCACCTTGCGGAAGAGCGACAGGTCGATCAACGGCTCCGGCGTGCGCCGTTCCACCACCACGAACAGCACGAGGGAGGCGATCCCGACCGCGACGGCGGCCAGGGTGGGCGCGAAGGCCCACCCCCAGCCCTGCCCCTGGTCGACCGCGAGCATCAGATCGAGCGCGAACCAGTCCATCTGCACGATGAGCATGGACAGTGCGGCAGCACAGATGACTGCCCGGTCCCGGTGGGAGAAGGTGCCGCCCGGCGCGGCTTCCTCGGCGTGGTCCGCCATGTGATGGCGCACGAGCACTCCTCGGCGGTAAACCCGTAACCAACCGGTCTGCGCAGCCGTCTTGGTTCTCAGGATGGAAGGCGGCGTCCGGCGCCGCATGGCGGCGCATCCCTGGTGCCCCTGGGGCGTCAGTCTCCGGAACCGGCCGGCCCCGCGAGGGCGGCGGCGCGTGCCAGCAGCTCGACGAGCATGCCGAAGGTGAGCCGGCCGGTGAACGTATTGCGCTGGCTGGGGTGGTAGCTCCCGAGCACCTGGAGTTCCCGCCGCCGCCCGGTGGCGGGCAGGGCCAGCCGTACGCCGTGGCCGAACGCGGGGCGGGGCCGGGGGAGCGGCCACCCTGCCTCGCCCAGTACGGGCAGCAGCGCCTGCCAGCCGAAGGCGCCCAGCGCCACGACCGTGCGCAGGCCGGGGCTGAGGAGTTCGAGCTCCGCCGACAGCCATGGCCGGCAGGTCTGCCGTTCGGCGGGTGTGGGCCTGTTCTCCGGCGGAGCACAGTGGACCGGTGCGGTGACCCGCACTCCGTACAGCTCCAGCCCGTCGCCCCGGTGCGTCGCGGTGGGCTGCGAGGCGAGACCGACCGCATGGAGGGCGGCGAACAGGAAGTCACCGGAGGCGTCCCCGGTGAACATCCGGCCGGTGCGATTGCCGCCGTGCGCGGCGGGTGCCAGCCCGACGATGGCCAGCGCCGCATCCGACGGCCCGAACCCCGGGACGGGACGCGCCCAGTACTCCTGGTCCCGGAACGCCGCACGCGGATGCGCGGCGACCTCCTCGCGCCATTCCACCAGCCGGGGACAGGCCCGGCACCCGGCCACCTGCGCATCGAGCTCCGCGAGCCCGCCGCACCGCCCCGCGTGAAAGGCGGGAAAGGCACTGTCCTCAGGTCCCGGCGGCGACTCCGCCGCCCCTGTCTCGTCCATCCCGCCACGCTAGAGGACCGACGCGAAGGGCGAGGGGTCACAGGCGGTCGGCGAGCGGATGACGTGCTGTCGTGCCGGCCCGGGTGCTCGGAAAACCTGGTTGCCGTGTTCGTGGCCCTGCGTCTATGGTCCTGGTCATCCGTCATCGAACAGAGGGAGTGGCGAGAGGCGCAACGAACACGGAAGAACCGTGATCAGCAGCTCTGCTGACGACTGATCAACGGTTGAGAGGGCCTTCCAGAGGCCGGAGTCGGACGAGATCCGACCACCCCTTCTCCGCTGCTGACAACAGGCAGCGTTCTTCGTCGAGTTCGTTCTGCGTACTCCCCTACCGGGCGATGCCCTGCACCACGGCACCGCTCGTCGATGACAAGGATTCCTCGTGGCTTCCCGTTCACCCCGACCTGCCCTCGACGCTGCCACCGCACCAGATCCGTCCGCCAGGACCCACGTGCTGGTCCTGACCCTCATGGCGGCGGTCTTCCTCTCCCTTCTCGTTCATCTGCGTGCTCGCCGTGATCGGCGAGATGTTCTCCCCGCGCGAGGGCGCCCGCTACTACGGCTGGTTCTCCCTCACCTTCGGCGCCGCCTCGCTCGCCGGCCCGGCCCTCGGCGGCATCCTGACCGACCTCGCCGGCTGGCGCTGGGTCTTCCTGGTCAACCTGCCTGTCGGGGCCGGGGCCGGGGCCGGGGTCCTGGTCATCGTCTCCGCGACGCTGCGCCTGCCGCCCGTCCGGCCCAGGAAGGCCCACATCGACTACGCCGGCGTTTTCCGGAAGGCCGCCGCTGACCCTGCGCCACTGGGTCGACGAGAACCTCCACCTCTTCGGCTGAGCCGACCCGCACATCGGCCCCCCGCCCCCGATAGGGCCGTACGGGTCCGAAGGCCGGCAAGACCGCCTTCGGACCCGTCGGCTTCGGTCGATCACCGGATCGGCTGCTGGGCATCGGTCATCTGGACCGGGGCTGGGCCGTGGGCGGGGGCGCGGCGCGGCCGGCGAGATGCGAAGGGGGTTCGATGCCCGCGGGCAGTGCGGGGTCCGGTTCCAGGGGACCCCAGGAGGTGTGCAGCGGAAGGACCCCCGCCCACAGGCCGAGTGCGGCGTCCGCGCCGTCCCCGTCGTCCGGCGGTCCGGTCCGGATCTTCACGGATGCCTCGTCGAGCGAGAGGGCGAGCAGCGCCGTCGCGGCGAGTTCCTTGCGGCTGGGGCGCCGGGCGTAGTCCCACTGGCCCGGCGTCGCCTGTTCGGTGAGACAGCGCAGACCGGCGAGCTTCTCGTCCGGGTCGGTGACCGGGCGGGGCGTGCCGAACACCATCGCACTGCGGTAGTTGACCCCGTGCTCGAACACCGAGCGGGCCAGCACCAGCCCGTCGACTTGCGTCACGGTCACGCAGACGCTCGCCCCGGGCGAGGCGGCCAGGCTGCGACTGGCAACCGACCCGTGGAAGTACAGCGTGGTGCCGTCCGCACCGTAGACCGTGGGAACGACCAGGGGCGTGCCGTCCACCATCACGCCGACATGGCAGAGGAACCCGGCAGCCAGCACGGTATCGAGCGCATCGCGGTCGAGACTGCCCTGCTCGCGCAGCCGGCGATGGCGTGTGCGCGCGGTCTCCCGGAGCTTCCTGGCAGGCGAGGGGGAGGTCATGACGGCCCTTCCGAGGGGGGACGACGGGGACCGGGGGCCCTCACGGCAGCGCGCCCACGCCAAGGACGCACCGCCCTCACGTCGGGTACCCGGCACTGTGCGGGATTCTACTGATTCCATGGCTGTCTGGCTAGGTAGCGCGTGAATTCGTTGCAACCACGCCTCTTGGCAACGAATTTCGTAGGTGTGGTGTGGTGTGTTGTGAGGTCGACGGTGTGACGACGGACCGCGCGTCAGATCAGCTCGACGGTGTCCCCGAGGCGTACCCCTCCCGGCTGGGTGACCGTGGCCAGGGCGTCCAGCCGCATGTCGTGTGCCTGCGCAATGGCTCGCAGGATCAGCGGGGAGTGCGGCAGGTCCTGCTGGGCCTCGTTGGTCATCACGCATCGCTCGCTGGCGCGCTCGAACCGTACGCACAGGGCGCCGCCGAGCCGGGCGGTGCCGCCGAACCACGCGTCCTCCACGAAGGGAGGCGTACCCGGTGGTGTCCGCACCAGCAGGTTCGGACGGAACCGGCGCTCGTCGACCGGCACGCCGGGGACGGCCGCGCGGACCCAGTCGAGGGTGGCGGTGGTCAGGACGCTGAGGGGGAGCTGGTCGAAGTGCGAGATCGTGCCCTCGCGGGCCACTTCGACGTCGTCCCGGTCCAGGTAGTGCCGCACATAGGAGGTCGGGTCCGGTACCGGCTCGCCGTCCGGGTCCAGCAGTTCGGGCACTGCCGTGGCCGCTCCTCCGGGGTACCGGGACCGCAGCCGCAACAGTCCCGGCATGCGCCGGAACCGGCGTGTGTTCTTGCCCGAGCCGAACTTGCCCTCCGTGTCCCGCACCGCGTAGAGCCGGTCGCCGACGAGGCCGCGGGCATCCACGGCGGCCTCGTCCAGCAGCTCACCGCCGGTGGACTTGATGGGGTACCGCCAGATCCGCTCGATCGTGCCCAGCGCCGCGCCCAATGCCCGCCCCTCCCGCGAGTCGACTGTCACTTGTGTCAGGTGGCTTCCGTGGCCACCCGCACCCCGAAGCCGATGAGCACCACTCCCGTCACGCGGTCCAGCAGCCGCCGGACGCGCGGCCGTTCGAAGACCGAGCGCGCCCGGGACACGAGGCAGGCATAAGAACCGAGCCAGGTCAGGGTCAGCGTCGCGTGCAGCAGAACCAGCAGGCCCATGCCGGCCGCCGTGGGCAGGCCTTGCGGGGCCAGGGTCGGCAGCAGGCCGGTGTAGAAGACGGCGATCTTCGGGTTGAGGATGTTGGTGATCAGGCCCGTCAGGTACGCGCGTCCCGAGCCGGTGGCCGTCGAGCCGGCGGTCCGCGGCGCGGAGCGGCGGCTCTGCCAGAGGGCCTGCAATCCGAGGAAGCCCAGGTACGCGGCGCCCAGGATCTTGACGACGAAGTATGCCTCCGCCGAGGCCGCGAGGATCGCCGCGAGCCCGACGACGGTGAACGCGCCCCACACGAGCAGCCCGGTGGTGATGCCGGCGGCGGTGCGCAGGGCCTCCGCCCTGCCGGAGGCGATCGCGCGCTTGGTGACCACGGCCATGTCCGGCCCCGGCACCACGGTCAACAGGGCGAGCACTCCGGCCGCCATGGCTGTCTGCGTCCACATGCGGCCAGTCTCCTTCGAAGCGATCACATCCGGGATATGACGCCGGTCACGGTAGGGGTGCCGGTCGCGGTCGGATGCCGGCGGCTCGGGGAGTGCCGGGACTCCGGACGCGGCGGTTCTCCGGACGCGGCGGTTCTCCGGTGCGGCCGGTCGGCCGCCCGCCTCCGACGCTGCCCGCCTCCGACGCGGTCCGCCAAGTCCCCTTTTCCGAGCCTGTGTTGTGTGACATATTACTGACGTGCCCACGAGACACAGACAGCCCCTGGACGCTCCGGATGTCGTCATCGTCGGGGCCGGAGTGGTCGGCGCCGCCTGCGCCTACTACGCCGGCCGGTCCGGCCTCTCCGTCGCCGTCGTCGACCGCGGACCCGTCGCGGGCGGCACCACCGGCACCGGTGAGGGGAATCTGCTCGTCTCCGACAAGGCCGTCGTCGAGGGCACTGCGGCGGGCCCGGTGCTGATCGGTGCCAGCCGTGAACGGGTCGGCTTCGACCGTACGCTCTCGTGGGGCGGAGCAGGGATGAGCGGGGCAGGGCCGGAGGGAGGGGAGCGCGCCGCCGCGCTCTGGGCGGCCGGTGTGCTCTCCTGGCGGACCACGCGGCGCGACGGGCGCCCGCGCAGGGCCTTCTGCGGCATCGGCTCCTGCTTCGACTGCCTGGCCACCGTCAACGGTCAGCCCAACCAGCGGGCCTGCCTGGTGCCGGCCCGGCCCGGGGATGCGATCACCACCCAGGAGGGACACGGGCGTGCCGATCTCGCCGTCTGACACCCATGACCTCGCCGGCCACCACTGAGAGGGCTCCCCATGCGCACCCGCCACGTCTTCCACGCCGTCGACTCCCACACCGAGGGCATGCCCACCCGTGTCATCACCGGTGGCGTCGGCACCCTGCCCGGCGCCACCATGGCCGAGCGCCGGCAGCATTTCGCCGCCCACCGCGACGACATCCGTACGCTCCTGATGTACGAGCCGCGCGGCCACGCCGCCATGAGCGGTGCGATCCTCCAGCCGCCGACCCGCCCCGACGCCGACTACGGCGTGCTGTTCATCGAGGTCTCCGGCTACCTCCCGATGTGCGGACACGGGACGATCGGCGTGGCCACCGTCCTTGTCGAGACCGGCATGGTGGAGGTCCAGGAACCCGTGACCACGGTGCGGCTGGACACCCCTGCCGGACTGGTCACCGCCGCGGTACAGGTGCGGGACGGGGCGGCCACGGCCGTCACCCTCACCAACGTGCCCGCGTTCTGCGCCGGACTCGACCGCAAGGTCACCGTCCCGGGCCACGGCACGATCGGCTACGACCTCGCCTACGGCGGCAACTTCTACGCGATCCTGCCGCTGGACAGCGTCGGACTGCCCTTCGACCGGGCCCGTAAGGACGACATCCTCGCCGCCGGACTCGCCCTCATGGACGCCGTGAACGCCGCCGACCGGCCGGTGCACCCCGAGGACGAGCGGATCGGCGGCCTCAAGCACGTCTACTTCGCCGCGCCGGGGTCGGACGCCACCCGCTCCCGGCACGCGATGGCCATCCACCCCGGATGGTTCGACCGCTCGCCGTGCGGAACGGGTACCTCCGCGCGGATGGCGCAGCTGCATGCACGCGGCGAACTCCCCCTCCACCAGGACTTCGTCAACGAGTCCTTCATCGGGACGGAGTTCACCGGCCGCCTCGTCACACAAACCACGGTCGCCGGGCGCCCGGCCGTCGTGCCCACGGTCACCGGACGGGCCTGGGTGACCGGCACCGCGCAGTACTTCCTCGACCCGTCCGATCCGTTTCCCGGGGGTTTTCTGCTGTGACCACCGGCTGTGGCGACGGCCGTTGACCGTGACCAGGGAGTTGGCGCAACGTGACATTGTACGCTGGCCCTCCGCGTCAACTTGAAGGAGCACGATGGGTGAACTCAAGCACCGCAGCCTGGTCACCGCTCAGGAGCGGCTGCGCGATCAGGTCGCCCATCAGCTGCGCGCGGCGCTGATCGCGGGGGAGCTCCGCCCGGGGTCGGTCTACTCGGCCCCGGGCCTCGCCGCGGACTTCGGTGTCTCCGCGACCCCGGTACGCGAGGCAATGCTCGACCTGGCCCGGGAAGGGCTGGTCGAACCGGTCCGCAACAAGGGCTTCCGGATCACCGAGGTGAGCGAGCGCGACCTCGACCAGTACACCGAGATCCGTGCCCTGATCGAGGTCCCGGTGGTCGGCCAGGTCACCCGCACCGCCGGCCGGGCACAGCTGGAGGCCCTCCGGCCGGCCGCCCTGGAGATCGTCGCGGCCGCCAGGGCGCACGACCTCATCGGCTACCTGGAGGCCGACCGCCGCTTCCACCTCGAACTGCTCGGCCTCAGCGGCAACGACCGCCTCGTCGAGACGGTCGGCGATCTGCGCAAGCGCTCCCGCCTCTACGGCCTCACCCGCCTCGACGAGCGCAACCAATTGCTGCCCTCGGCCGAGGAGCACGTGGAGCTGCTCGACGTGATGCTGACGGGCGACGCCGAGGCGGCCGAGTCCTGTATGGCCCGCCACCTCGGCCATGTCCGCTCGCTGTGGGCCCAGGGCCGTGACGAACCGCTGGTACCGCACCCACAGCGCGCGTCGGTCGTCCGCCAGGGCTGACGACCGACGCCGCCGGGTCAGGCCCGTCCGGTGAGGAGCCCTTCCATCCACTCCTCCACCCCGTCGGCGGTGCGCGGCAGCGCCGACGACATCAGCCGGGCCCCGTCCGCGGTGATCACCAGATCGTCCTCGATACGGATACCGATGCCGCGCAGTTCCGGTGGCAACGTCTCGTCGTCGGGCTGGAGATAGAGCCCCGGTTCGACCGTGAGGACCTGCCCTTCGGCCAGCACGCCGTCCAGATACTGATCCGCCCGCGCCCGGGCACAGTCATGCACATCGAGCCCGAGCATATGGCCCGAACTGCACAGCGTGTAACGCCGGTACAGGCCGCTGTCGGGGGCGAGTGCTTCCGCCGCCGGGACGGGAAGTACGCCCCAGTCGGCCAGCCCCTCGGCCAGGACGCCCGTACAGGCCCGGTGGAAGTCGCGGAAACTCGCCCCCGGTTTGAGGGCGGCGATACCCGCGTCCTGCGCGGCGAGCACCAGGTCGTACACCCGTCGCTGGACGGGGGAGAAGCGCCCGGAGAGCGGCAGGGTGCGGGTGATGTCGGCGGTGTACAGCGCTTCGGTCTCCACGCCCGCGTCCAGCAACAGCAACTGGCCGGGATCGAGCGGGCCGTCGTTGCGGATCCAGTGGAGCACACAGGCATGGGCGCCGGCGGCGGCGATGGTCTCGTACCCCGTGCCGTTGCCCTCGGCGCGGGCGCGCAGCTGGAAGACCCCCTCGATCCAGCGTTCGCCGCGCGGGTGGCGCAGCGCGGTGGGCAGGGACCGTACGACATCCTCGAAGCCGGTGGCGGTGTGATCGACGGCCTGCTGGAGCTGTGCCACCTCCCAGTCGTCCTTGACCAGCCGCAACTCGCTGAGTGTGCAGGCGAGTTCGGCGTCATGGGCGGCGTCACGGTCGGTCCGGTGGCGGACGAGGTCGTCCAGGTGCGCACAGCGGAGGCCGGTGAGCCGCCCGGCCTCGGTCAGATCGGGGCGGCGGCCCACCCAGAACTCGCCGTAGCGGCGGTCCCGGTAGAACTCGCCCCTGCCGTCCCGCGGTGACCGCGGCCGCAGATACAGCACCGCCTCCCCGTCCGGCTCCAGCACCAGGACATGCCCCGGCTGGTCCTCGCCCGTCAGCCCGGTCAGCCAGGCGTAGGCGCTGTGCGGGCGGAAGCGGTGATCGCAGTCGTGGGAACGGACCGTCAGCTCACCGGCGGGGACGAGCAGTCGTTCGCCGGGGAAGCGTGCGGTGAGCCGGGCCCGGCGGCCGGCGAACCGGTCGAAGCCCGGAACGCGGGACCCGTCGGGGAGCGGGGTGGCGGCCCACCCGCCGGTCATGAAGCCGGCGAGGGCGTCCGACACCGGCAAGTCATGGCTTCCGGTGTGGAGTTGAGGGGCGCGCGAGGTCATGTCGACACCTCCGGGAAAGAAAGTTACCTGAAGCCTTGTCAGTGCAATTTCACATTACTATGTTACGGGTCGCACCTCGTGGAGTGAAGGCCATGGCCCCACCCCCCCCGCACAACCCCCCACCCCCTCCCGGAGGTTCAGGTGTCACATCCGCGTATGCCGCGCAGGATCCTGCTGGCCGCGACGCTCGCCACCACCCTCGCCCTGCCGGCCGTCCAGGTGGCCCAGGCGGCACCCCACACGTCGGCCCTGCCCGTACAGCGGACCCAGGCGCAGCAGTCCGGGCACCGGCCCACTGCTCCCACGGCCAACCCCTTCGACCAGGTCCAACGCCTCGCCAGGACACCGAAGTCCGACCCCGCCCCGGCGCCGGCGCCGCGCACGGTGACAAAGAGAGGCCACATACCGGGCCCGCAGACCAGACCCTCCACCGCGCCGCACAGGCCGAGACCCGCCGTCGCGCCCTGCACTCTCGACGGCATCACCGGCCTGAGCCCCGAGCAGTTCGCGGACTTCCTCGCCGACCCGGCCGTCACGGCCGACGACTGCCTGCGCAACCTCGTCTGGACGTGGGACGCCCGGCTCATCCCCGTCATGTCCGACGCCCACGTCCAGGCCGTGGCCCGTCGCATCACCAGCCTTGCCGCCGCCCACGACGGCAAGAACAGCAGCCATCTGTATGAGATGTTCACGTATCTGCACGCAGTGGCCTACCAGGACTTCTCGCACGACGAGATCGACACCACCGACGCCCCCACCGTCGACGCCGTACGCCGCGCCGTCGACGCCTTCGGCTCCGCCGCCCGCACCTTCGACGTCACCCGGGCCAACGCGGACACCCTGCGCGAAGCCCTGAACGCCGCCAGCGCCCCGGGCCTGCGGCAGCATCAACTCGACCTGATCCAGCGGGTGCTGGCCACCATGGACGCGGCCCACCCCGCCACCCACAAGGACCAGGCCTGGGGCAACGCCGCCCTCGCCGCGCTCTCCGTCAACTACCTCGGCGTCTACCCCGGCAACAAGGACACCGCCTTCCAGTACGCGGTCGCCGCCGACCCCGGCTACCGCGCCGTCTTCAAGGCCTTCGCCGGGTACACCCACCTCAAGGGCACCCCCAATGCATGGGTCGTACGCGACGCGCTCGGGGAGTACGGCCGCTTCGGTCAGATCCCCTCCCTCAAGAAGGCCATCGTCGCCGACCTCGGAGCCCTCCTCCCCACCACCGTGGCGAACTTCGGCGAGGGCAGCGAACCCTGGGCCAAGGTCGCCACCTGGCTGGGCTTCTTCGACGCCTGCAAGCCGTACGGGGTGTGCAAGGAGGACATCGAAAAGCGGATCTTCCCGCGCACCTACTCCTACGACAACGGCGCCATCAAGGTCCGCACCGCCCTCGACCGCGCCGTCGTCGACCAGCTCTACTACGCGTCCAAGCAGGTCAGGGCCCAGTTCCACCGGGTGCTCGGCACCAGCGAGCCGCTCGCCGGCGACCCCAACACCACGCTCACCATCGTCCTGTACGCCTCGCGCGCCGACTACGAGGTCTACCACCCGCTGCTCACCGGCATGGGCACCAACAACGGCGGCGTCTACATCGAGCAGGGCGCGACCTTCTACACCTACCAGCGGCGCGTCCCCCAGGACTCCAGCCTCACCCTCGAAGAGCTCTTCCGGCACGAGTACGTCCACTACCTCAACGGCCGTTTCGCCGTCCCCGGCTTCTTCGGCGCAGGCCCCTGGTACGAGGGCGACCGCACCACCGCCATGGACGAGGGCAGCGCCGAGTTCTTCGACGGCTCGACCCGCGACAACGGCATTGCCGTGCGCCGGTCACTCGTGCGCGACATCATCGCGGACACCGCGGGCGGCAAACCCCGCATGACCGTCAACGAGTTCCTGCACGCGACGTACGACCACGACGGCTTCCGCTTCTACTCCTACGCCGGGACGTTCTTCGAGTTCCTGTGGCGCGAGCACCCGGCGCTGCTCCAGGAGATGTACCGGCATCTGCGCGCCGACGACCCGGCCGCGTTCGACTCCTGGCGCAACCGCATGGGGTCCGACGCGGGCATGCAGCAGCAGTACGACGCCTTCCTCGACGCGCAGATCGCCGCCGTCGACGACCTCTTCGTACCCAACACGACGTTCACCCCCAACGGCTCCCTGAAGTTCGCCACCCCCGCCGAGGTGCAGAGCGCGTTCGCCGCCGCCACCGCCAACACGCCCGCCTGCAAGGACGAGGGCGACCCGGGCCTCGGCCGGTTCCTCTGCACCGGCCGGATCACCGCCAATCTCGGCAACTCGGGCAGCCCCGACCAGGTCTTCAAGGACATGTCCGAAACCGTCGACTACTTCATCCTCGACCGCGCCAAGCCCGCCGCGAACAACTTCACCGATATGAACTGCTCCTTCGGCCCCACCGAGATCTGGCCCTCGGGCCGGGCCGGCAGCGCGGACTTCCGCTGTGAGGGCCCGTTGCGGCGGTGACTTGGCCGTCGAGCTCAGCGGTCGCACGGCCCGTCGTGCCGCGGACGGGCCGTGTCCGGGCGCGGCGCACCGGGCCCTCCCGGGCTCGCTCCGGCCCGCCGTCCGCCCGTCCGCCCGTCCGCCCGTCCGTCAGTCGTCGGGCAGATCGAGCCGGCGGGACGTACCGGGCGCGAGGGAGAACGAGCGGTCGCGCAGCTTCACCCGCACCGCGGCATTCTCGGACGCCGGTACCGCGATCCGCACCTGCTCGGCCCGGATGCGCAGATCGATGTCCCAGTGGCGCCGGAAGCGGATGCGGACCCCGAACTTCGAGAGCTCGGGCAGCGGCGCCGGGTCGAGCCACAGCGCCTGGTCGCGGGTCTCCAGGCCGGTCATCCCGCGCTGGACGAAGTCCAGGGTGCCGGCCATCGCCCCCAGATGGATGCCCTCCGCCGTGGTGCCGCCCTGGACGTCCGCCACATCCCCGGTCAGTGCCTCCTCGCAGTACGTCCAGGCGTCGGGGCGGTGGACACGGGCCAGGACCCAGGCGTGGACCAGGGCGCTGAGAGTGGAGCCGTGGCTGGTGCGGTGCAGGTAGTAGTCGACGGTGGCGTGCCAGATGTCGTCGTCGAGGGGGTGCCCGAGGGCGCGGAACACCGAGGCGAGTTCCGACGGCGAGAAGAGATAGCCGAGCATCAGCACATCGGCCTGTTTGGAGGCCTGGTAGCGGTTGGCCGTATCGCCCTCGGCCTCCAGGATCCGGTCCAGCCGGCGGATGTCGCCGTAGCGGTGCCGGTAGCCGTGCCAGTCGAGCTCGGCGAGGTCCCCGTATCCGGCGAACTGGCTGATCACTCCGCGGTGGTAGGGCACATGAAGCCGGTGGGCGATGTCCTCCCAGCGCTCGGGCTCGTCCGGGCACAGCTGAAGACGTTCGGACAGCTGCCGTTGCTCGGCCTCGGGGAGCGTGCGGCAGAGTTCGAGGGCACGCATCAGCACCCAGGCCGCCGTGACGTTGGTGTAGGCATTGTCGTCCACGCCCGGTTCGAGGGCTCCCGGATAGCCGTCGTGGTACTCGTCGGGACCGACGACCCCGCGGATGCGGTACCGGCCCAGGGCGGGGTCCCAGTCCGCGGCCGATGCCCAGAAGCGGGCGATCTGGAGCAGCATCTCCGCGCCCCTGGTGTGCAGGAACTCCGTGTCGCCGCTGGCCTGTCCGTACTGCCACACGTTGTAGGCGATCGCCGACCCGACGTGGTGCTGGAGCCGGGAATGATCGGGCAGCCAGTGCCCCGAGTGCGGATTGAGATGGAGCTCCTGGGTTTCCTCGCGGCCGTCCCCGGCGCTCTGCCACGGGTACATCGCCCCGGAACGGCCCGCTTCCCGTGCCGCGTGGCAGGCGGCGGGCAGCCGCCGGTGGCGGTAGTCGAGCAGGGCCCGGGAGACCTGGGGAAGGTGCAGATTCAAGAACGGCAGCACGAACAGCTCGTCCCAGAAGACATGCCCGCGGTACGACTCTCCGTGCAGGCCCCTCGCCGGCACCCCGACATCCAGCTCGGCGGTGTGCGGCGAGAGGGTCTGGAGAACGTGGAAGAGGTGCAGACGCAGAATCCGGCCGGCCTCTCCGGGGACCTCCAGCTTCGCCTGCCGCCACAGGTTCTCCCAGGCGCGGCGGTGCGACGCGCGCAACTGCCGGAAGTGCGGGGCCAGCACCACAGCGTCCACGGCCGCGTGTACCGGACTGTCGATCGCCGGGTCCCGGGAGGTGTACAGCGCCACCGTCTTGTCGACGACCGCGGGAGAGCCGGGGCTGACGGGCACCCACAGGGTCTGAGCGGCCTGTAGCGCGGTGAGTTGCGGGCGGGGCAGCACGCCCCGGCCGGAGGTGGCGCGGGTCCGGGCGGCCAGCGCGATACGGATGTCCGAGTCGAGGGTGCGGCAGCTCAGCCACACCGTGTCCCGCCGCTCGGTACCGGTGTCCCACCCCGTCAGATGCTGGTCCGCCAGCTCGCGGTAGCGCGCGACCCCGGCATTGCGCACCGCCCCGTCGATCCCGGACTCCACCTCCACCGTGCCCGCCCATCCGTGCGAGGCGAAACAGGTGCGCAGCGCGGCCAGATGGGGTTCTCCCATGTGCACCAGGCGGCATTGCTCCACGCTCAGGCGCCGGCCGGCCTCGTCCTCGTAGACCGACCAGCGGGTCAGCGTGCCGTGCCCCAGGTCCAGGGTCTGCCGGTGCTCCGTGAGGTGCGCGTGGTCGGGGGAGAGCCAGGGGCCGGGAGCCGCGTCGGCGGGGCAGATCCGGTAGCGCAGCGGGAGCCAGTTGGGCAGGTTGACCATGTCCTCGTTCTCGACGGGGCGGCCCCCCACGGTGGAGACGAGCCGGTTGTAGCAGCCGGCGGCGTAGGTGCCCGGGTAGTGCGCGGGCCCGGCCGGCACCTCGGACGCCGCGCCGCGGGTGGCGAAGTAGCCGTTGCCGAGCGCGCACAGCGATTCGCGCAGCCGTTCCGTGTCCGGGTCGTACCCCTCGTACGACCAGGTCCACGCCCGCGTCATGCCCCCTCCCCGGACGTCAGCAGCTCGCCCGGGTCGCTCACGACCACATCGGCGCCACGGCGGCGCAGCGCGGTGGCACTGTACGGGCCGGCGGTCCGGTCCACGCCCACCACCAGCCCGAATTCGCCGCGGCGGCCGGCTTCGACACCGGCGAGCGCATCCTCCACCACGGCGGTGTCCTCGGCCGGGACGCCGAGCCGCCGTGCCGCTTCCAGGAAGAGCGCGGGGTCGGGTTTGCCCGGCAGATGCAGCCGGCGCACCTCGTTGCCGTCCACCACGGCCTGGAAGAGCCCGAGCAGATCGGCGGCGGCCAGCAGCTCGGTCGCATGGCGGGACGCCGAGACGGCGGCGCACGGCACCCCGTGGTCCCGCAGTGCCCGCAGCAGGCGCACGGTGCCGGGCCAGGTGGCGACGGCACGGTGGTGCAGACTCGCGGTGAACAGCTCGTCCTTGCGGGCCGCGACGGCGCCGACGGTGTCCGTGCCCGGCGCGTCGTCCGGAGAGCCGAGCGGCAGCTCAAGACCCCGGGAGTGCAGGAATGCCGCTGCCCCGTCCTGCCGGGAGCGGCCGTCGACATACTGGAGATAGTCGTCCACCGGGTCGAAGGGCCGTTGTCCGCCCGCGGCCGACAGACACGCGTCGAAGGCGCTCTTCCAGGCCGCGGCATGCGTCCGGGCGGAGTCGGTGATGACCCCGTCGGTGTCGAGGACCACGGCCCGCATCGAGTGCAGGCAAGGGGCCAGGGACGGCGCGCCGGTCATGGTGACGGTTCCGTTCGTCGGTGTCTCCCTTCCATGGCACCACGGCCTGGGGCGCCGGGCGCGCCGCACGCCCCGGGGCGAGCGCCGCCCCGCCCCCCCGTCCCCTGCGCGCACCGCAACACGGTGCGACGGTGGCAGTACGGACCTCTTCGCCGAGGAGCGGAAGGGAGTGGGGACGATGGAGCATCCGCTGACCGTGGGGACCGACGGATCGGCTTCCGCCCTCCGTTCGCTGGACTGGGCGGTGGACGAGGCGGCACGGCGCGGGCTCCCGCTGCGGATCGTCCACGCCTCCCGGTGGGAGCGCTACGAGGGAACGGCGCCGCAGGGTCCGGAACGTCCCGGTGAGCAGGTGCTCGCGGAGAACATCGTGGCGTCCGCCGTCGAACACGCCCGCAGCCGTCACGCGGACCTCACGATCTCGGCGGAGGTGCTTGCCGACGACCCGGTCACCGCCCTGCTGAACGAGGGCCTCCATGCGACGGCGCTGGTCCTGGGCTCGCGGGGACGCGGGGAGGTCGCCGGACTGCTGCTGGGGTCGGTCGGTCTGACGGTCGCGGCCCGCGCCCGGTGCCCGGTGATCGTGGTGCGCGGCGACGAGGCCGCGCTCGCGGGGACCCACGAGCGCGTCCTCCTCGGCGTCACCGACCCGGCCGACGACCTGCCGGCCGTCCGCTTCGCCTTCCGCGCGGCCGAGGCCCGCGGTTGCACGCTGGAGGCGGTGTGCGCCTGGCACCGCCCCGCCCATGAGCCGCCCGATGCGCCGCCGCTCCCCGCGGATGCCCGCCGCTACCACGAGCAGCAGGCGGCGGAGGTGCTGGCCGACGCGCTGACGGAGGCGGCCGGTGAGCATTCCACGGTGCGGGTGCACCGCGCCCTGGTCGAGGGACCGGCACACAAGGTGCTGGTGCACCGCGCCGCCGCCGCGGATCTGCTGGTGGTCGGAGCGCAGCGCCGCCACGGTCACTTCGGCCTGCGGCCCGGCCGGGTGGCGCACACCGCTCTCTGCCACGCCGCCTGCCCCGTGGCGGTGGTGCCACGGCATGCCTGAGCCGGCCGCCACGTGCCCCGCCCTACTCCTCCAGCTCCGCCGCGTGATCGGGAACGTAGGTCTGGAGATCCCGGGGCGGGCGCTGGTAGCCGGTGGCCGGCGGCCGCGGCGGCAGGGTGAGCTCCGGCGGGGTGATGTCGCGGTAGGGCACCGTCGACAGCAGGTGGGCGATCATGTTCAGCCGGGCCCGGCGTTTGTCGTCGCTCTCGACGACGTACCACGGTGCCTCCGCGATGTCCGTGTGGACGAACATCTCGTCCTTGGCCCGTGAATACTCCTCCCAGCGGGTCAGCGACTCCAGATCCATGGGGGAGAGCTTCCAGCGCCGCGTCGGATCCTTCAGCCGGCGCCGGAACCGCTGTTCCTGCATCTCGTCGCTCACCGAGAACCAGTACTTGCGCAGCAGGATCCCGTCCTCCACCAGCATCCGCTCGAAGACCGGGCACTGCCGCAGAAACCGCTGGTGCTCGGCCGGTGTGCAGAATCCCATGACCCGCTCGACACCGGCCCGGTTGTACCAACTGCGGTCGAACAGCACGATCTCGCCGACGGCGGGAAGGTGCTCCGTATAGCGCTGGAAGTACCACTGGCCGCGTTCCCGCTCGGTGGGCCGGGGCAGCGCCACGATCCGCGCCACCCGGGGATTGAGGTACTGGGTGACGCGTTTGATCGTGCTTCCCTTGCCGGCCGCGTCCCGCCCCTCGAAGACGACGACGAGCCGGGCACCCTCGGTACGCACCCACTCCTGGACCTTCACCAGCTCCGTCTGCAACCGGTACAGCTCCCGCTCGTACAGCGACCGCGGCAGCTTCCCGGGGCCGATGCCGTGCTGCTTGTCCGCCATACGACGACGGTACGGAGAAAAGCCTCCGGTGGCTCAGGCGTGCGAGCCGAACGGAGCCAGGACCTCGCGCTCGATCCGCCGCCGGACATGCTCGGTCAGTGCGGCGAGCCGCTTGGAGACCTTCGCCCGCACGGGGTGCGGCGACCGGATGTGCCGGGCCGCGGCGGGCAGCCCCGCGACATCCGCCGCGACCCGCCGCCGGGCGTCCGCCAGACGGTCGTGCGGGGTGCTGCGCTCGCCGCCGCGCATCAGCGTCTCCAGCAGCGGCGTACTGCCCACCGGGACCGGCTCGTCCGCCAGGCCGAGCACATCGACGCACCCGGGCCGGCGGAAGACCTGCTTGCGCCCCGGGGCGGTCGCCTTCGCCGACGACAGCTTCATCATGGGGCGGCCGTCGTAGGCGACGAGCTTGTAGGCCGAGTCCAGCGCGGGAGCGTCGGCGCTCACCCCGACGAGGGTGCCCACGGCGTAGACGTCGATCGGTGCTCCCGCCCGCGCCAGATCGTGCACCGCGAACTCGTCCAGCCCGCCGCTGGCGACGATGCGCACCTGCGGCAGCCCCGCGTTGTCCAGGATCGAGCGTGCGCGGAAGGCCAGCCCGGCGAGGTCCCCGCTGTCCAGCCGGATGGCCGACCCGTCACCACGGCCCAGCCCGTTGAGCACCCGGGCCGCTGCCGCGACGCCGGATTCGGTGTCGTAGGTGTCCACCAGCAAGGTCACCGGTCCGGGATGGCAGAGCGCGAAAGCGGTGAACGCCGCCTCCTCGTCCCCGAACGCCTCGATGTACGAGTGCGCCATCGTGCCGACCGCCGGCAGATCCTCGGCGTGGGCCGCCGCCACATTGCTGGTGCCCGCGAAACCGGTCATGGCACCCAGCCGCGCCACCTGGTGGGCGGAGGCGGTGCCATGGGTGCGCCGCAGCGAGAAATCCACTACGGAGCGTCCCCGCGCGGCGAGCACGCATCTGACGCACTTGGACGCGATGGTCGTCTGATGACTGAGGTGGTGGAGCACATACGACTCCACGAGCTGCGCCTGCGGCAGCGGGGCGGTGACCTCCAGCAGCGGCTCACCGGCCAGCACCACCCGTCCCTCCGGCACGGCCCGGACCTCCCCGGTGAAGCGCATCCCCAACAGCGGAGCCAGGTCCCTCGCCGGCCGTTGCAGCACCTCCGCGAACACCTCGACATCCTCGCGGTCGACAGCGAAGCCGGAGAGAAAGTCGAGCACCGTCTCGGCCCCGGCGGCGACCAGAAATCCCCGGTCCGGCGGCAGGGCGCGTACGAAGCAGCTGAACGTCGCCGGTTGCGTCATGCCCTCGTGGAGGTACGAGAGGGCCATGGTCACTTCGTACAGGTCGGTGATCGTCGCATCCGACATGGCCGACTCCTTCCGCGGACCGCCGCGCCACCGGCCGGCCGGCGACGGCGTCCGCACCGGACTCACGCCATCGCGCTCGTCCAGCCGTAGGCGGCGCGATGCTCATGCCGGGGCGGTGCGGCTCCGACGCCTTCGAGATCGAGGTCCGCCACCCGCTGCAACTGCCCGGCGAGGTCCCGCATCGCGCGCCCGGCCGCGATCTCGTCCCCGATCTCCGGTACGTCCGGGTCCTCGGGGCTGCACCGGGCCGTCCCGTGCCCGGTCAGCGTGGTCGTTCCGGTCCGGAGCACCACGCGTGCCTTGGTCGTTCCGTCCTCCTCGAAGAGGTACAGACGGACGGGCCACTCGACTGTCGTTGCCATGGCTCACCTCTGCCTTCCTGCCGGGGGCCGCCTCCTCAGGCCGCACACGGGGCCGTCGTGCCCTTGGCAGCCGGTCCCCGCCGCATGAGCCCTCACCGTCATCATCCGCCTTCTCCCGCGGGTCGTCCTGGTGCCGGCCACCGGCCGTCTCAGACCGTGGACGCCCGCTGTCCCACGCTCACTCGTGCGGCACCACGGCCACCGGACACGGCGCGTGGTGGACGACCGCCTGCACGACATGGCCGATACGGCGCGTGGGCAACCGGAGCCGGTGCCGTCGCCCGACGACGAGCAGGCCCGCGTCCGCCGCGCTGTGCAACAGGGCCGGTGCCGGGCTCTCCATCACCACCCGCTCGTCCACCCGCAGGTCCGGATGCTTCTCCCGCCAGGGCTCCAGGGCCGCGGCCAGTTCCTGCCGCGCGTCCCGTGCGGCCTCCTCGGCAGCGATCGGCTCCACGCCGCCGCCCCGGTTGTACGCGTACGCGGGCAGGTGCCTGCCGTGTACGACACGCAGGGTCACGCCCCGCCGTGCGGCGCTGTCGAAGGCGAAGGCGAGCAGTGCCTCGCACGGCTCGTGCAGGCTCAGCCCGACCAGCACCTCCCCGTCCCGCTCGACCGCCGGCGCGCTCTTCCGGGCGCGTACCAGAACCGTGGGGGAGGTGCTGTGGGCCACCAGCTTCAGACCGAGCTCGCCGAGGGCGAAGCGGCCCACCGGGCCCAGGTCCCGGGAGCCGAGGGCCAGCAGGTCCGACTGCTCCGAGGCTTCCTGTAGGGCCTCCAGCGGGTCCTTGGGCACCAGGAGCTCGTCCACCGGAAGGTCCGGGAAGCGGGTGCGCACCGCCGTGCGGGCCTCGCCCATCATCCGATGGGGCCAGTAGTTCTGGTCTCCTTTCTCAGGGGGGTGGCGCTCCGGTTCCGCCGCCAGCATCACCCACGCATGCAGCAGCCGCAGGCGTGCCCGGCGCAGCTGTGCTTCCTGTGCCGCCCACAGGGTCGCGGACAAGGACTCGGGCGTACCGTCCACACCGGCGGTGATGACATCCTTCATGGCCTCGCTCCGTTCCTGGCGCGCTCGGCGCCTTCGCGCCCCTACCTCAAGGGTGCTCGACCTCGCGCGCTCCGGCACGAGCCGATCGGCCCCCACCCGCCGATGCCGGTCAGTGCGGGCCGTGCCCGGTGCCGTCGTCCGTGGTGGGCGTCCGCCGGCCGGCGTGCGGGGTGCCGCCCATCATCCGGAGCATGGCCGGGCCCCCGGTGCGCAGAAAGCGGTGGACCAGCGCGGCGGCAAGGAGGAGGAAGACGATGTTGAGCCAGGTGGTGTAGTCCCAGGAGACCCCGGACATGGGGATCTTCGCGTCGGCCCGGTGGGGGATCAGCCCCAGTGCGCCGAAGCCGAATTCGACCGCATAGCCCGCGACGACGGCGGCCGCATAGAACGTGGCCGGCAGGAACAGGGCCATCCGGGCTCCGTAGTATTTCCGGTAGATGTTCAGGATCGGCAGGATCAGCAGGTCGGCGAAGATGAAGGCGACCACTCCGCCGAAGCTGATACCGCCCTTCCACAGGACCACCGCCAGCGGCACATTGCCGATGGAGCAGACGAACGAGGCGAGCGCCACCAGCGGCCCGATCAGCGGGCCCCAGAGCTTCTCGGCCAGTGGGTGTCCGTCGAAGAAGAAGGCGCGCCAGAAGCTGTCGGGGACCCAGGCGGCGATGGCACCGGCGATCAGCAGGCCGATCACCAGATCCTTGATGATCGCGGCCCATTCCATGACGAAGACGTGCGCGGTCGCGGTGTGGCCCTCGGCGGAGAACAGCCGCCGGGCGAAGGACCCCTCGCGGCGTACGGACATGTCCATCGCGGCATGGCCTTCCATGGAGCCGGCCAGCCCCCGTTCGGCCTGCTCACGGGCCTCGCGCAGCAGCTTGTCCCGCAGGAAGAGGCGGAACAGCACGGCCAGGACCACGATCATGACCGGCCCGCCGATGAACTCGGCGGCCGTGAACTGCCACCCCATCAACACGGCCAGGATGACGCCGAGTTCCACCACCAGGTTCGTGGAGGCGATCTCGAACGCCATGGCCGCGGTGAAGTCCGCGCCCTTGCGGAACAGGGACCGGGCCAGCGCGACCGCGGCGTACGAGCAGGAGGAGGACGCGGCGCCCAGCGCGGAAGCCAGCGCCAGGGTGCGGGGACGGTCGTCGCCGAGCAGACCGGCCACGGTGGACCGGCGTACCACGGCCTGGACGACCGCGGACAGCGCAAAGCCCAGGATCAGCGCCCAGGTGATCTCCCAGGTCATGGATCCGGCGATGGACAGTGCGTGCAGGATCGCGGGCATCGGCTGAGGTGTTCCGTGGCGTACGGCAGCCGAAACGCCCGCCCGCGCGTCGGACCGCCGGCCGTCCCCTCGGCGTCAGCCCGCCGGCCGTCCGCTCAGCCCGTCAGACCCGTCCGTGCGCCTTCTGCGCCCGCCTCGCCAGCGAGTCGATGACCACGGCGATGAGCAGCACACCGCCCGTGATCATGAACTGCACGGCCGTCTGGATGCCCATGAGGGCCACCCCCGAGGCGATCGACTGGATGACCAGGACACCGAGCAGGGCCGACCAGGTCCGGCCGCGTCCGCCGAACAGACTGGTGCCGCCGATCACCGCGGCGGCGATGGCATCCATCAGCAGCAGGCCCGCCCCCGACGTCTGACTGGCCGAGGTGACGCGCGAGGCCAGGAACAGGCCGCCGACCGCGGCCATCGTGCCGGACATCATGAAGACCGAGATCCGGACCAGATCCACATTGAGGCCGGTGCGGCGGGAGGCCTCGACGCTGCCGCCGAGCGCGAAGATCATGCGTCCGTAGCGCGTGCGGCGCAGCACGAAGTCGAGACCGACGAGCACGACGAGGAAGATCAACAGGGCCAGGGGGAGCCCCAGGAACTGGTTGAGCACGGCGGCGGAGGCCATGGTGATCACCGCCAGCACGCCCGTGCGCAGAAGGATCTCGCTCAGCGGAGGGGCGGGCACGCCGGCGGCCCTGCGCCGCCGCGCGTCGTGGTACGAAGCGAGGAAGTACCCGGCGGTGCCGAATGCCGCCAGGCCGTAGGCGGCGGCCACATTGGTGAAGTAGTAGCCGGTCAGCATCGCGAGCAGGCCCTTGTCGTCGAGGTTGATGGTCCCGCTGGAGCCCAGGATGTAGAGCATCAGGCCGTTCCAGCCCAGCAGGCCCGCAAGGGTGACCACGAACGCCGGCACCCCGACCTTGGCGAAGAAGAAACCCTGGATCGCCCCGATCACCATGCCGCCGAGCACCGCGAACAGCAGCGCGAGCCCCTCCGGCACGCCGTGTTGCACGTTCAGCACCGCGAAAGCGGCCGCCGCGAGGCCGCTCACCGAGCCGACCGAGAGGTCGATCTCGCCGAGCAGCAGCACGAAGACGACGCCCACCGAGATCATGCCGGTGCCGACGATGTCCACGCTCAGACCGGACAGATTGCGCGGCGAGAGGAAGTTCTCATTGAGGCTCTCGAAGATGATCCACACCACGACCAGGCCGAGGGCGACCGGGACCGAGCCGAGTTCGCCGCTGTGGAACCTGCGCTTGAACAGGTCGAGGACGTTCCGCGGGCCGAGCCCGGCCTTGAGCCGACGCAGGCCGGCGGCGGCCCCGCTCTCGGGAGTGCCGCCTTGCCCGCCGGCCGGCCTGTGCTTCCTCAGCGCCCATGTTCTGCTCACAGCTCCCCCTCCCGCCCGTGCGCCTTGCGGCGCGTCACGGCGTTGTCCGTGGCTCCGGTGATCGAGGAGATGATCTGTTCGTGGGACGTCGTCGTCACATCGAAGAACCCGTTGTTGCGTCCGAGTCGCAGTACGGCGATCCAGTCCGCGACGGCCTTGACGTCACCCATGTTGTGGCTGATGAGCAGCACGGCGAGACCACGTTCGCGCAGCCGCTCCACCAGGTCGAGCACCTGGGCGGTCTGCTCGATCCCCAGGGCGGCGGTGGGCTCGTCGAGGAGCACCAGCCGGGGTTCGCCCAGCAGCGAGCGGGAGATCGCCACGGTCTGCCGCTGGCCTCCGGAGAGCGAGGCGACCGGGAGGCGCACATTGGGCATCCGGATGGAAAGGGTGTCGAGCAGGCCCAGGGTGAGGCGCTCCATCTCCACCTCGTCGAGGATTCCGGCCCGGTGGATCTCGCGGCCGAGGAAGAGATTGCCGACCACGTCGAGGTTGTCGCACAGCGCGAGGTCCTGATAGACGGTCGCGATTCCCAGGTCCTGGGCCTCATGGGGGCGGGTGATCTGTACGGGACGGCCCTCCCACTCGACCACGCCCTCATCGGCGGGATCGACACCGGCGATCACCTTGATCAGCGTGGACTTGCCTGCGCCGTTGTCGCCCACGAGCGCGACGACCTGACCGGCCCGTACCTCCAGATCGACATCCGCCAGCGCCTGGACGGCGCCGTACCGCTTGAAGATGCCGCGCAGCGCCAGCAGGGGCGGTGCCGGCCTCGGCCGCCGGAGTGTTGCGCCGGACTCCATGGGCACCTGCCTTATCCGGTGAGCCCCGCCGCCCGGCAGGCGGACGCGAACTTGGGGGTGCAGATCTGATCGATCGTGTACATGCCGTCCTTGACCACCGTGTTCCTGATGTTGTGCACGGTCACGGAGACCGGGGTGAGCAGCACGGCCGGGATGCCGCGGGTGGTGGGGCTGTTGACCGTGTGTGTGGTGATGCCGTCCAGCTTCTTGCCGCGTCCCAGCGCGACGGCCATGGCGGCGGCGGTGTCGGCCTCGGGCTCGAAGGGCTTGTAGACGGTCATGTACTGATCGCCCTTGACGATGCTCTGAATGGCGCTGAGTTCGGCATCCTGCCCCGTGATGGGAGGCAGCGGGTCGACCTTGGCGGCCCGCAGGGCGGAGATGACGCCGGCGGCGAGCCCGTCATTGGCGGAGTAGACGCCGTCGATGTGGTCGGCACCGAGCGCCGAGATGGCGGCGGACATGTTGAGGTTGGCATTCTCCGGGCGCCACCCGGCGGTCTCGTAGGCCTTCCCGATCTTCACCCGGCCCTTGAGTACGGCCAGTGCGCCCTGCTCGAACCAGGCGGAGTTGGGGTCCGTCGAAGCGCCGTTCATCATGACGATCTGGGCGCCGTGCGCCTTGTCGCCGAGGGCCTTGAGAAGCGCCTCGCCCTGGAGCCGGCCGACCCTCTCGCCATTGAAGGAGACATAGGACGAGACCGGTCCCTCCACGAGGCGGTCGTAGGCGACGACCGGGATTCCTGCCGCCCGTGCGCTCTCCACCGGAGCGCGGAGCGACTTGGAATCGACGGCGTCGAGGATCAGTACCCGGACCCGCTTGGTGATCATCGCGTCCATCTGCTGCTGCTGGGTGGCCACATCGTGCTCCGCGCTGACGGTCTCCACCGTGCACTCCGGGCACAGCTGGCGGATCTTCTTCTCGATCAGGGGCTTGTCGAAGTGATAGAGGCGCGAGGTGTTGTCCGGGAGCAGCACACCGATCTTCACCTCGCCGCCGGAGGCAGGCCCGCTCGGCTCACGCGCTCCGCCGGCCTGCCCGCAGGCGGCCGGCCCGGCCACCATGCACAGCCCCGCCAGGAGGACGGCAGCGCCACGCGGACGAGCACGCATCATCGGGCCTCCTCACCCTCCGGCCGACCGTCCGGAGCGGCCGGCAATTCCTCGGCGCCTGGCTGCTCGCCCGGCCGCAGCGGGACCTCGCTCCACACCTGCTTGCCGCCGCTGAGCGGCACCGAGCCCCAGGACGCCGACATCGCCTCGACGAGCAGCAGCCCGCGGCCGCCGGTCGCCTCCCAGTCCACGCTGGCCGGTTTGACGGGTGAACGGGGCGAGGCGTCGTTCACCGCGATCCGCAGCCGGTCCGCGGCCAGTGTCAGATCCAGCCGCACCTCCCCCTGGGTGTGCGCAATGGCGTTGGTGACCAGCTCGGACACCACCAGCAGGGCCACGTCCAACTCCTCGGTCACGTTCCAGGAGCGCAGGGTGCGCGCGGTGAAGCGGCGGGCGTGCATGACGGCGTCGGGCAGCCGCCACACCGTCCAGCGCACCCGGGTCGGGCGGACGCGCATCCCGTCGTAGCGCAGCACCAGCACCGCCACATCGTCGTCGCGCCGCTTCGCGTCCCCGAGAAGCTCGTCGGCCAGCCGCCCGGCATCGGCCGGATCGGCCGCGGCGAGCAGCTCGCGCACCCGGCCGATGCCGTCCTCCAGACGGAGCGTGGCCGACTCCACCAGGCCGTCCGTCAGCAGCGCGAGAACCGTGCCGGGGGTCAGACCCACCTCGGTCAGCGGGAACTCACCCTCCGCGGCCACCCCCAGCGGAGGCCCGCCCTCGACCGACAGCGCCTCCGTACTGCCGTCGGGGAACCGCAGCAACGGCGGCAGATGCCCGGCCCGGACGAACCAGGCAATGCCCTCCTCCATGTCCAGATCCACATAACAGCAGGTCGCGAACAGATCGGTCTCCATGCCGAGCAGCAGCCGATTGGCATGGGAGACCACCACATCCGGCGGATGGCCCTCCACCGCGTAGGCCCGGATGGCCGTGCGCATCTGGCCCATGATCGTGGCGGCGCCGGCGCTGTGGCCCTCCACATCGCCGATGACGAGCCCGACATGGCCGTCGGAGAGCGGGATGACGTCGTACCAGTCGCCGCCCACTTCGAGCCCCATCGTGGCGGGCAGATAACGGGCGACGGCCACCCCGCCGGGCAGCGCCGGCAGCTTGCGGGGCAGCAGACTGCGCTGGAGCATCGTGGCGAGTTCATGCCCGGCGTCCAGTGCGTGGGCGCGTACCAGGGCCTGGCCCACCAGCCCCGCGGTCGCCGTCAGCAAGGACCGCTCCTCCGGCCCGAACGGATGCTCCTCCTCCCAGCCGATCAGGCACATCCCGACGATCCGGCCGTCGGCGGGCAGCGGCAGGACGGCGAGACCGCCGGGCCCGATGCCCGCCAGGCCGGGTTCGAGGGCCGCGCCCGGAGGCCACAGGGCCACATGGCCGCCCCGCAGCACGCTCTCCAGCGTGGGCAGGGAGTGGCACGAGGTATCCGGCCACTCGGACCGCCACTCCGACCGCCATGCCGCGGGCCAGGCATCGGGCTCCGGCGGGTCGAGGACGGTCACCACGAACCGGTCGGCCTTCAGCTCGGCCACCGCCACCCGGGTGGCCGCCAGCGGCATCCGCAGGGCGGAGACCACCACCCGGCTGACGTCCCGGATGGTCGTGGCACCGGCCAGCGCGGCGGACAGCCGCTGCACGACGGAGACCTCGTCCGCACCGGGGCGCAGATAGGAGGCGTCGGCAACCACTCCCAGCACACGCTCCGGGGCGCCGTCGGCGTCGACCAGTACCCGGCAGCGCAGGCTCAGCCAGCGCAGTTCGCCGTTGGGCCGGCGGATACGGATCGACAGCTGCTGGCCGGCGGTGGGCAGCCGGCCCGGCTCGACGAGCGACATCAGCGCGGGAACGTCGTCCGGAGCGGTGCGCTCCAGCAGGGTCTCCACCCGCCGGTCGAACTGCTCGGGAGCGATGCCGAACAACTCCATCACCTGGGCATCCGCGTCGATGCGTCCGGTGCCCAGCGTCAGCGTGAACGCGCCGCCCCGGAGGGTGTCCAGCCCCGGCCCCAGCAGCGACCGCCGCTCCGTCCGCGCCATGACCCGGGCCGCGACGGCCTCCAGCCCCGCGGCCACCTGATCGGCGTGCAGCTCCAGCAGATGGCGGCGGTCGGCGTCGAAGGCGTCCGCGGCCTTGTCCATGACCACCAGGCATCCCAGCCGCTTGGCCTCCCCGCCCAGCGGCAGCACACCCATCGAAACGTCGGCCGGCAGCGCCCCGGCACCGTCCCAGGGCTCCGCACCAGGACTGCCGGGGGGACCCGTGACGCCGTACTGCGCCAGCTCCGCCGGGCTCAGCCACAGCGGGACGCCGGTGCGGAAGGCGGCGGCGACCGGTGAGCTGCCGGACATCGCGAAGCCCGTCGGCAGGCCGTAGGGAGCGCCGGAGCCGCCGACCATCTCGGCCAGCTGAAGTTCGCCGCCTCCTGCGGCAGGCACGTAGACGGCGGTCAGCTCAGCCCCGGTGGATCCAGGGACTCGTGCGGTCACTGCCTGTACCGCCTCCGTATGCCGGAAGCCGTCGTCGTAAGCCACGGTCGCCGTGTCCGCCCTCGGGGGCCAGAGCGTCCACCCCGCCACCGCCTCACCGGATATGTCGTCATTCACGGCCTCCTCTCCATGGTGCGGCACGCAGGGAGGCGGGAGCGAGTCGGTGAGCGGATCACGGTGGGTGACCAGGGGAGACCTCCACGGCAGCGGACCGGACGGATCGTCCCCGAGGGGCGGCGCGGTACGGATCAGCGGGTGACCGGCCGGATGGACTGGGCGTGCCGGAACACATTGCGCGGGTCCCAGTAGTCCTTGACCGCCTGTAGGCGTGCGTAGTTGTTGCCGTAGTACAGGCGGTGCGAGGGCTGGCCGGAGCGGTTCCACTCGGGGTCGTCGAGGTCGGTGTCGGGGTAGTTGATGTAGCACCCGTCGGTCACCGGCATCGGCTGCTCCCCGGCCGGGGTGGTGGTCGGCGACAGCACGGGCACCCCGCCGGTGTCCTTGTAGACATCGCGGTAGAACTCGCGGATCCAGCGCAGGTGCGGTGCCGCGATCGAGGGGTCGATGTCGGCGTCCTGGTAGTCGGCGACACCGTCGTCGTTGGAGTCCTTCTGCCAGTTCCAGTACGTCTGGTACTGGAGCTTCAGCACGGAGCTGCGTTGGTAGACCGCGGTGTCGGCGCTGTCGGGGAGGTTGATCGCGGCGCCGTAGGAGTCGACCTGGAGCAGCGCCTGGGGGTTGTTGTAGCCCTTGCCCGACAGGTGGGTGAAGATGGCGTCGAGCTGCGGTTCGGTGAAACCGCGCGTCATATACGCCGACTTGTACTTGCCGCACTGGTTGTCGCCGGAACCGTTGAGCGTCTGGGTGGCGGTGAGCCACGGCAGCCGGGTCGGCACGTGCAGACCGCCCATGGGCGCGTGCTCGCCCATGCGCCGGTCCAGCGGGGTGGGTTCGACGCCCAGGTCCTGGGTGAGCCACTCCAGGAAGGCCTCCAGCCGTTCCACGCTGTCCGGCCTCGTGGCGTCGAGCTGGGTGATCAGCCCGATCTTGCCGTTGGCGCGCTGGTTCAGCTTCAGCAGGGTGAACATGTCGCTGTAGTCGCGGCGGAGGGACGCCGGGAGTTCCGGGGTGTTCTCGTACTCGAAGAACAGCCCGTAGTTCCGCACCAGCGACTTGAAGCGGTCCGGGTGATCCTTGAGGTCATCCCACGGCCAGGCCACGGCATGCAGCAGGACTTCGGACGGGGGCTTGGGCAGCCCCTTGAACCAATACCGGGTGACGATGCCGAAGTTCCCGCCGCCCCCGCCGGTATGGGCCCACCACAGATCCCGCAGTTCCTGCTCGGGCGCATCACGGCGCGCGATCACGACCTCCGCATGCTGTCCGTCACGGACCACGACGACCTCCACCGCGTAGAGGTAGTCCACGGTCAGGCCGTGCTGACGGGAGAGCAGGCCGTAGCCGCCGCCGGCCACATGGCCGCCGGCACCGACGGAGTAGCAGGAGCCGCCGGGCAGCGCCACGCCGAAGGGCGCGTAGAGGTGGGTGGCGACATGCCAGTTGTTCGCCCCGGACTCCACGCAGTACGCGCCCATCTCCTGGTCCAGGTAGGCCCGGTCCATCTGCGCGAGGTCGAGGATCACGCCCACGTCGTCGCCGCAGACGAAGTTCTCGTAGCAGTGGCCGCCCGACCGGACCGTGATCCGCCGATGCAGATCCGCATCGGAACGGTGGCTCGCCAGATACTTGTTGAGCGCGGCGACGGCCTCGCGCGTCGAGCTGACCACTGACACATAGTCAGGTGTCGCGATGAAGCGCTGGTTGAACCCTCTCCGGAGGGCCTCGTAGCGGGCATCGCCCTGGCCCACTTCGGTCCCGCATGCGGCTCCGGCCGCGATCTCGTGGACGGTCATCTGGTCTCCCCTTGTCGACGCAGCGCAACGTAGTCAATTGACTACTATCCGTGACTATGGCGAGGGTTGCGAGTACCTGAAAGGAGTCAGCCGGTGCACCGGGGTTGACTTCCGCACTTCCTGCACTGCCCGCACATCCCGCACTTCCCGCTCGCGGCGTGGCGGCTCGACGGCCACGCCGCCGCGACGGCCGCCGTCGTGCCGGTCAGCCCGGTGTCAGGACGGCGGCCCCCTCGACCCGGTCGGCGGCCAGGTCCGCGAGCGCCTGCGGGGCGCGGCTCAACGGGTAGGGGCTGACGGTGACCCGGATGCCGATCCGCGCCGCGGTGGCCAGGAACTCGCGGCCGTCCTGGCGGGTGTTGGCGGTCACGCTGCGCAGATTCCGCTCGTGGAAGAGGTGGCGCTGATAGTGGAGCGGGGGGATGTCGGTGAGATGGATACCGGCAACGGCGAGTGTGCCCGAGCGGTCGAGGGCCTCCAGCGCCACCGGCACCAGATCGCCCACGGGCGCGAAGAGGATCGCCGAGTCCAGCGGTTCGGGAGGGCGGTCGTAGGCGCCGCCGGCCGAGGATGCGCCCAGATCGAGGGCGAGTTGACGGGCGCGCGAGGATCGCGTCAGCACATGCACGGTCGCGCCTTCTGCCAGTGCGACCTGCGCGGCCAGATGCGCCGAGGCGCCGAACCCGTAGATCCCCAGCCTGCCGCCGGACGGCAGTGCACTGCGGCGCAGCGCGCGGTAGCCGATGATCCCGGCGCACAGCAGCGGCGCCAGCAGGGTGGCGTCCTGGCCGTCCGGAAGCGGGTAGGCGTAGTCCGCGGGGACGAGGGCGGCATCGGCGAATCCGCCGTCGGCGTCCCAGCCGGTGTACAGGGACTCCGGACAGAGGTTCTCGTGGCCCGCACGGCAATACCGGCAGCTGCCGCAGGTGCTGCGCAGCCAGGCCCCGCCGGCCCGGTCGCCGGTGCGGAACGCCGTCACCGCCTCGCCGGTGGCGACCACGCGGCCGACGATCTCATGGCCCGGTACGGTCGCCGGCCGGTGCGGGGGCAGGTCCCCCTCCGCCAGATGCAGATCCGTACGGCACACCCCGCAGGCCTCCACCGTGAGCAACAGGTCATCGGGGCCCGGCTCGGGAGCGGGACGGCGGATAGGGGCCAGCGGCCCGGAAGCCATCGGGCCGGGACGCCGGACGGCCCAGCCGGACACCGGGTCCGGGCCTGCAACGGGGGCCATGTCCCCAGGGTGGCGTCCACCGGAGAGACCCACAAGCGGTGCGGCGGGGCCCGTCGGCGCTCCGGAGGCCGTGCCGTGCGGCGTGCCGTACGGGCGTGCCTCGGGCACGGGCGGGCCGCTGGTGGCCGGGCGGTGCGCAGGGCGCATCCGTCCTACCTGAAGAGCGCGGCCAGCTTCCGGATGATCCTGGAGAACAGGCCCGGCCGGGCGGGGGGCGGGGCCGCGGCGGGGGCGGTGGCCGGCGGCGGCTCGGTCGGCGGCGGATCGGCCGGCGGCGGGGGCGCCGGGATGGCCGGCTGCTGCGGGACGGCCTCGTCGGCGGGTGTGCGCGGGGGCTGCGGCTTGTTGCGTACGAGCTCGGCGCGGACGAGCGCGCCAAGAGCGGCAAAGACGTCGAGGGGCATGCCGAATCTCCTGCGGTGGAAGTGCCGAGAGCTGATGACGGCAGGCCGCGATCGCCCCACGGTCCCGTTACGGGAGGGGGTCGGCGAAGGCGGCCGGGTCGGCTCAGCAGCGCAGGACGGCCATGCGTGGTGGCGATGCGGGGGCGGCGGTCGTGACGGCGGCCCCGGAAGACACGTCCTCGGACGCGGTGATGGTCTGCTCGACGGGGGAGTCCCCCAGAGCCTTGCCACCGGACCCGGTCGGGACCTGATGGCGCAGATGACAGGCCGACGCGTCGCACAGGCGACGGACGCCGCTGCCGGGGTGCTTTCCGCTGCCTCCGGTCGACGCCAGCACCGGACCCGCGGAGAGACAGGGCCCCGCGGCCGGGCCCGGTACGGCGGGAGCGTCGGCCCGGGGCGGGCAGCCGTGGGCATTGGGGCCCGGACCATGGGGGGAGCTCGGGGTGAGTGCGGCGTGCAGCAGGGCCAGCAACGCGACGAACACCAGCACGCGCCAGCCGCCAGTTGCCGCGGCGCGGCCTGTGCTGACGGTGTTGCGCATGCGAATCTCCCAACCTTCTTCGAGGAGGAAATCCCCTGGAAGATGTCGGGACACTCCCGATCCGCCGCAAGAGGCGACAAAACCACCCGTTCCGGCTATCTCATCGCACACACGCTCCGGCCCTCGCACACACGCACCAGGGGCGCGGCCCGTTCGCCGGTCGGCCCGCTCCGGCCGTCAACGCCGCCGGGAAGCGGCACGCCCCGCGCCGCCGTCGTCGGGGTCACCGCTCGCATAACGGCCGTGGAAGTGCGAGTACCGCTCCAGCGGCTCGCCGTCCATGCCCCATGGCCAGGGCGTCGCCACGCCTCCGGTGGCGTGCAGTACGGTCCCGGCCTCGGCCGTCCGGCCGGCCTTGAGCAGGGCGTAGGCCAGCAGATTGAGATCGGCCAGGGCCGCCGCGTGGTGGAGGAACCCCGGGCTCGGCCAGTAGTGCGCGGCCTGGTCGAGTGCCCTGGCGGCGTCGGGGCGCCGCCAGATCTCGCCGGCGCCCAGGGCCGTCATCCCGCCGCCGGCGACCGCTCGCTGATGGCCGTGGACGAGCGCGGTGAGCTCCAGGCCGGCGGCCGGGGCATCGGGCGGCATCAGGGAGCGGACACCGTCGAGCAGATCCAGCACCAGGGCGCTGGAGCCGCACTCGTCCGGTGACAGATAGCCCAGGGCCTGGAGATGCGCCTCGCGGTTCCAGGGGTCGCGGGCCTTGATCTCGCGCCAGATCGCTGCCAGCTCGGTGGAGGGGCTCCGCTCCAGGCGCAGCGTGGCCAGGTACAGGGTCCACGGCGTGGGGTCGGCGGGGAGCAGCTCGGCCGCGAGCCGGCAGGTCTCGCGGGTGGCGTGCAGATCGACGGCGGATTCCTGCTGCCGGGCCTGGATCAGGTCCGACCAGGCGTGCAGCAGCAAGGCGCCGTGGTCCTTGGGGCTGTGCTGCCGCCAGATACCGGGCAGCGACCGCCCGGCGGACCCGGCGAGCACCGCCAGGCGGTGGGCCTTGCGGTCCCAGTCCTGGCCGGCCTCGTCGATCACATCCGCCATCAGGGCCATGACGGCGGTGTCCAGGGAACCGCGGGACCAGCATGTCTCGACCCGTCGCCGGACCCGGCCCAGGGTGACGTCATCGAGCTCGGGGACCAGGCGGGGAAGGCTGCCTTTGCGGCGTCTGAAGACGGGCATGTTGTTCGGCGGCCTTCCGGTGGTGGGCTCGTGGGCGCAGCTGCGGAGCACTGCGCGCTGGTCGGGCGGTGATACTGCCGGTGTGCCGTACGGCCAGCGGTGCAGGGCACACCGCCGACCGTACGGCACACCGTCCGGTGGCCGTACGGCAGGTCCGCCGGCTAGCGGGAGGTGACGGCTGCCTTCTCGGCGGTGCCGCGGCCGAGCCGGTCGCGGACCAGGGAGATCCCGACCACCAGCACGGCGAGGAGCACCGACAGCAGCACCTGGATCCGGCCGCCGCCCTCGCTGTCGTCGGTGAGCATGTAGACCAGCACGAACGAGATCATCGCGATGGTCGCCCAGGTCAGGTACGGGAACAGCCACATCCGGACGACCAGCTTGTCGGGGTTCTCGCGCAGGATGATCCCGCGCATCCGCAGCTGCGAGAAGCAGATGACCAGCCAGACGAAGAGTGCGACCGCGCCCGAGGAGTTCAGCAGGAACTGGAAGACGGTGTCCGGCCACAGGTAGTTGAAGCCGACCGCGACGAAGCCGAAGAGGACCGAGGCGAGGATCGCGGCCTGCGGGACGCCGCGCGAGTTCGTCCGGGCGAAGGCCTTCGGGGCGTCGCCGCGCTGGCCGAGGGAGAAGGCCATCCGGGAGGCGGTGTAGAGGCCGGAGTTCAGGCAGGAGAGCACGGCGGTCAGCACGATGACGTTCATGATCTGGCCGGCGTGCGGGATGCCGATGGAGTCGAGGGCCGCGACGTACGAGCCCTTCTTGGTTATCGAGGGGTCGTTCCACGGCAGCAGGGAGACGATGACGAGGATCGAGCCGAGGTAGAAGATGCCGACTCGCCAGATGACGCTCTTGGTGGCCTTGGTGACCGCGCGCTGCGGGTCCTCGGACTCACCGGCGGCAAGGGTGACGATCTCGCTGCCCATGAAGGAGAAGACGACCATCAGCACACCGGTGAGGATCGCGCTGGGCCCGTTCGGCAGGAACCCGCCATGGGAGGTGAGGTTGGCGAAGCCGGTTGCCGCGTTGTCGGAGCCGGGCAGTACACCGAAGATCGCCAGACCGCCGAGGACGATGAAGGCCGCGATGGCGACGACCTTGATGCCCGCGAACCAGAACTCGAACTCGCCGAACGAGGCGACGGAGGCGAGGTTGGTGGCGGTGAGGACGACCATCACGATCAGCGCCCAGGCCCACTGCGGGACGGCCGGGACCCAGCTGGTGAGGATCGCCGCACCGGCGGTCGCCTCCACGGCGAGCACCACGACCCAGAAGAACCAGTACAGCCAGCCGATGGAGAAACCGGCCCAGCGGCCGAGCGCCCGGTCCGCGTAGGCGGAGAACGAGCCGGAGGTCGGGTTGGCGGCCGCCATCTCACCGAGCATCCGCATCACGAACACGACCAGCGCGCCCACCAGGGCGTACGACAGCAGGATGCCGGGGCCGGCCGCGGTGATACCGGAGGCGGAGCCGACGAAGAGACCGGCGCCGATGACCCCACCCACGGCGATCATGGACAGATGGCGGTTCTTGAGGCCCGACTGAAGCCCTGACTGCTCCGGAGCCTGCCCGTTCCCGGGCGGTGCGGGCGGAGCGGCCACGGGGCTGGGGGGAGGTGTAGTCATCTCGACATCCATTGAGGGTTGGAGGGGTCATGCATGTGGTGACTGCTGGGATCGCCTCGGTGGCCGGACGCACGTGAGGGCCGGAGCCGGCAGGCGGCGATCATGGCCCTGACGACGTGCGAAGGCTCGGCGAGCGGGCCGTTGCCTTCGGATGCCTTTGCGCGGGTGGGGGAGCACTGATCGCGCCTCCGCGCTGTGGCCCGCCCTCCTCGTGAGAGGTGAGCCGCATCACGTCCGGATTGGGATTTGCGTAAGCGTATGTGGCGGTGCGCGGTGGCGTATTTGTGAGAGAGGACAAATTCCCCTCCGAGAGCTGTACGTCCGGCCAATGAAGATTGGCGGAAAAAGGGCTCGCGTTCGGGGAACGTGAGGTGGCGGAGGTCCGGTGGCTGCTCTCCGGGCCCGTTCCGGCAGGCGTCCGGGCGGCTGCTGGTGCGGGCGGACAACGGCGCCGGCGAACCCTTGGTCACCGGCACAGATGCCTCGGGACGTGGGCGCCCTAGCGTGAGTTCGGCCAGTTCACCGGCCGACGAGCAAGGGGACTCCATGGCCACCCTTCCCTCCGCCCGACAGACCCGCACCGCCCCGGGGCACGCTCCGCCGTCCACACCATCGGTGCCGGGCGACGGCACCGGGTCGGGGGAGGCAACACCAGGTGACGGAAGGGGTGACGCCGCGGTGGCGGATCCGCCGGAGTATCCGGTGGACGAGGCCGAAGCGACCGGGCTGGATCCGGCCACGGGCCCGGTGGGCCAGGACGCCGGGATGGTGGTGATCGGGGCGACGACGCTGGCGCGCCGGGTCTGCGCCTCCCTGGGGGAGAGCGGGCATCCGGTCGACCACCTCGCCGCACCGGACGACCAGGACCTCCGCCGGGCCCTCGCCGCGCGGCCGGCCGGTGTGGCCGTCCTGGTGGGCGACGATCTGTCCGCGCTGCGCTATGCCCTTGCGGTCCGGCATGTCTGCGACACCGTCCGGATCGTCGTCACCGTCTTCGACCGCACCGTCGCGCAGCAGCTCCGGCTGCTGCTGCACCACTGTGTGCCGGTCTCGCCCGCCGACCTCCTGGCGCCGACGCTGGCCGGCCTGTGTGTGGACCCCGACGCCCTGGCCGTGTGGCACGACGGGCACGGCGCGGTGGCGGTCCGGCGGCCGGACGGCCGGCTGGAGGAGACGGCGTGGCGGGCGAGTACGGGCGCCCGGCGGCGCGCGCTGCTCGGACGGCTGCGAGGTCAGTTGCAGCCGCATGATGCGGACGCCCGGCTGCTGCTCATCGGACTGCTGGGCATCGTGGCCGTACTGGTGGCGGACTGGGTGTGGCTGGTCGGTGTGTTCCACGAGCCGGTCAGCACCGCCTTCCTGGAAGCCGCCCGGGTCGTCGCCGGGGTGGGACCGGCCGCGCCGCACCCCGGCCACCCCGTGTACGAGGTGGTGTCCGCGGTGGCGATGCTGGTGACGGTGGGATTCACCGCGCTGCTGACCGCGGGCATCGTCGACCGGCTGATCGGCCCTCGGCTGGTAGGCGTCCTGGGACCGCGGGTGCTGCCCCGGTCCGGTCACGTCATCGTGGTGGGGCTGGGGCAGGTGGGGCTGCGGTTGTGCCAGACGCTGCGTCAGCTGGGGGTCCCGGTCGTCGGCGTCGAGCGCGAGCCCGCCGCTCCGAATCTGCGCCTCGCCCGGTCGATGGGGATACCCGTGGTGCTGGCGCACGGTGAGGACCGGGCGGTGCTCGCGCGGCTCGGGCTGGGGCGGGCGCGGGCGCTCGCCGCCGTCGGCTCCCATGAACTGGACAACATCGCCGTCGCGGTCGCCGCCCACGGTGTGGCCCCGGACATCCGGGTGGTGCTGCGCGCCGGGGAGGACGAGGCGATTGCCGGGACCCGCTCGCTGCTTCCCCTCGGGCTGACCCGCGATATCACCCGGACCAGCGCGGCCTATGTGACCGCCCATCTGACGGCCTGCCCGTCCGGTGCGTCACCTCGGCGCGTCGTGGCCGACACCGACTGCGACTATGTCGACCTGCCGGGGCACGGTCTCGTCGGCCGGCCCGTCGCGGCCGGGGACGACTGCGGCCATGTGCCCGGCGGGGGCGAGCGCGACAGCGTCCGGAGCGTCCTCGGGGCGGACTGAGGACGGCGCCCCGGAGGCGTCCGCCCGGTCCGCGTTCGCTCCGCGCTCAGTCCGCTTCGCCGGAGGGGCCGGTGTCGGACGGCATGCTCTGCTCGGTCCAGATGATCTTGCCGACCGGTGTGTAGCGGGTGCCCCACCGCCGGGTGAGCTGCGCGACGATGAACAGCCCGCGCCCGCCCTCGTCGGTGGTCCGGGCGTGGCGCAGCCGCGGCGAGGTGCTGCTGGCGTCGGAGACCTCGCAGATCAGGGCGTCCTGCCGGATCAGGCGCAGGGTGATCGGTCCGGTGCCGTGGCGGATGGCGTTGGTGACCAGTTCGCTGACGATCAGCTCCGTGGTGAACAGCAGCTCGTCCAGGCCCCACTCCGACAGCTGCTGCCCGGCCAGGGCACGGGCGCTGCCGACCACGGCCGGGTCGGTGGACAGGTCCCAGGAGGCGACCTGATGCGCGTCCAGGGCGTGCGTGCGGGCGAGGAGCAGCGCGGCGTCATCGGACGGCGGGCCGGTCATCAGAGCCTTGACCACATTCCCGCCGACCTCCTTGAGCGTCTGGCCGGGCACCGCGAGGGCGCCGCTCAGCCGGGACAGCCCGACGCCGATGTCCCGGTCACAGGTCTCGATCAGCCCGTTGGTGTAGAGCGCGATCAGACTGCCCTCGGCCAGTTCCAGTTCAACGGATTCAAAGGGCAGCGTCCCGAGGCCGAGCGGCGGCCCGGCAGGCACGTCGGGGCACTCCACCGCGCCGTCGGGACCGACGATCAGCGGTGGCAGATGACTGGCCCGCGCCAGACTGCACCGCCTGCTGACCGGGTCGTACACGGCGTACAGGCAGGTGGCCCCCATGAACGTCGAGGCCACGCTCGGATTCCCGGCGTCCGCCGGCGGATCGGTGCGGTGCGTCTTCACCAGGCCGATGACCAGGTCGTCCAGGCGGGCCAGCAGTTCATCGGGCGGCAGATCCAGGTTGGCCAGGGTGCGTACGGCGGTACGCAGCCGCCCCATGGTGGCCGCGGCGTTGATGCCGTGTCCGACCACGTCCCCGACGACCAGGGCGACCCGCGCCCCGGACAGCGGGATCACATCGAACCAGTCGCCGCCCACACCGCTGGGGGCATCCGCCGGGAAGTACCACGACGCCACCTCCAGCGCGGATCCGCCGGTCAGCTCGTGCGGCAGCAGGTTCTGCTGCATGACCCGGGCCGCGGTGTGCTCGCGGGTGAAGCGGCGCGCGTTGTCGACACACACCGCGGCCCTGGCGACGAGCTCCTCGGCGAGCTGGACGTCGTCCGCCACGAAGGGCCCCAGGCGGCGGGAGCGGAAGAAGGTCGCCGCGCCCAGGGTGATGCCCCGGGCCTGCACCGGTGCCACCATCACCGAGCGGAATCCGAAGGCGCGGATCACGGCGGCCCGGACCGGGTCCTCGGTGACCCAGGAGCTGGTGGCGAAGTCCAGGACCGGTTCCACCAGGGACTCGCCCTTGAGCAGACAGCGGGCGATGGGCGACGACGGGGGACGCTGGACGGCTTCCCCGACGGCCAGGCCGGCTTCCGGGCAGCCCTCGTGGACCGACTGCTGACCGGAGCGGCGCATGGTGGGTGTGCTGTCGACCGGCCCGGGGACCGGCTCCGCACCCCTCAGAACCGAATCCAGCAGGTCGACGGCGACGAAGTCGGCGAGCGCCGGCACGGCGACATCGGCCAGCTCCTGGGCGGTGCGGGTGACGTCCAGCGTGCTGCCGATGCGCACGCTGGCGTCGTTCAGCAGGGCCAGGCGCTCCTGGGCCCGCCAGCGTTCGGTGACGTCGATGACCATGTACCAGACGCCGATACGACGGCCCCGGGGGTCCTCCAGCACGAAGAAGGACGCCGAGTAGGCGCGCTCCTGGTGGGGGTCCGCGTAGGTGGGGCTGCGGAATTCGTAGTCCAGCACCGGCGCCCCGCTCTTCAGGACCCGCTGCATCCGCTCCTCGAACGCCTCGGCCTCCAGCTTCGGCAGCACCTCCGTCACCCGTTTCCCCAGCCGCCGGTCGAGGGGGACCAGGCGCTCCAGCACGTCATTCACCCAGACGTAGCGCAGACCGGTGTCCAGCACCGCCATGCCGACCGGTGCATGCGCCAGGAACGGTTCGAGCATCAGCTGGTTCACGCCGCCGCCCGGCATCCGCCACTCCTCCAGGGCGAGGACGGACCACCGTTCCTGGCCGGAGCCGTCGAGCAGGGGCGTGACCTGCACCGCCAGCTGGAGATCCCGGCCGTCCCGGTGGCGCACCGCCACCGATCCGCCCCAGCCGTCCCCCGACCGGCACCACCGGGCCACGGCGGCCACCCGGGCCTCGTCGCCGGGCATCGCCAGCAGCTTCGCCGCGGGCCTGCGGAGGACCTCCTCGGCCGGATAGCCGAGCAGCCGCTCCGCCGCCCGGGTCCAGGCCACGATCAGCCCCTGTCCGTCCACTTCGGCCGTCGCGGACTGCGCCATGTCCCATGCGCGGTCCGACCCGCCCGGGAGGGCATTCTCCGAGGTCATCATCGCCAGCCCGTCAGCTCAATGGAGCAATATCGCCCAGTTTAGGAGAATCGTGGACCAATGGCGGTCCGTGCGGTCCGGGCTGCGGGTGCCGGCTCTACGGGGAGACGGCGGGGGATGCCGTGCATCCTCGGCCAGAGGGCCGATGCGGGCCGCCGACCGCGCCGCCGGGCGCCGCGCTCCGGTTCAGGGGGCGGGCGGCAGCCGCAGCTGGAGCATGGCCAGCAGCCGCTGATCCGGACGGCTGAGGTCGAGACCGGTCAACTCCTCGGCCCGGCGGATCCGGTAGCGCAGCGTGTTGGGGTGCACATGCAGTTCGGCGGCCGCGGCCCGGACATCGCCGAAGGAGTTCAGATAGGCGAGGACGGACTCGGCCAACTGCCCCTGGCTGCGGCTGTCGTGAGTGACCAGAGCGGTCAGCCGGGGGTCGCGCATCTCGGGGTGCGCGGAGAGCAGCGTCAGCACTTCGCTGACGAGCACCTCGGCCTGGATGTCCGGCAGCGCGGCGACCGTGGTGGTGACGCCGGCACCCACCATGGCGTCGAGGATCCGGTCCGCCTCCCGGCGCGATTCGGGAACCTCGCCGAGCCCCGGCACGATGCAGCCGACGGATCCGCGCAACGACAGGCCCAGGTGCCGTCGGGCGGCCTCGGTGATCGCCTGTCCCCAGCCGCGCAGCGTGCCGACGTCGATGCTGCGCGGCAGCTGCGGCAGCAGCACATAGATCCGCGAGTCGATCTGGGTGACCAGGGCGCTGCGGTGCCGTGCGGCGGTGTGCACCGAGATCAGGTTGCTGACCTCGGCGCGGGTCAGCTCCGGCAGGGTGGCCTCGGTGGTGGCCCCGTACGAGAAGCCCAGGACGGCGGCCGGGCGGGCCGCGTCCAGGGCGAGGTGGCCGGCCAGCGGCTGGGGCCCGGTACTGCCTTCCAGCAGCCCGGCCGCGAGCGTGCGGGTCAGCGTCAGATCCGCGGAGAGCTCGCGGCGTCGGCGTACGAGGTGGAGCGCAGCGACCCGGGCCGCGCCCAGCAGCGCCTGGTCCGACTGCTCGGTCAGCGGCGCCGAGCCCTCCTGTACCCAGATGGTGCCCAGCTGCCGTTCGCCGGACCGGATGGCCACCGCGAGCCGGCGGCGGATGCCCAGCTCGGCGTGGGCCTCGATGCGGATCACCTCGTCGGAGGCGCGCAGCCGCTGGAACACGCCCCACTTCCGCAGCCGCGCCAGATAGGCCTCCGGACCCTGCCAGCCCAGGATGGACAGCCGCCGCAGATCGTCGACCTCGTCGGAGTCGGCGGAGCGGGAGTAGGCCAGCACGCGGTTGGCGGTGTCCTCGATGCTGACGATGCCGCCGGTGAGGATCGCGGTGGTCTGGGCCAGCGAGAAGAGATCGCCCTCCTCGGGCGCCTCGCCGGGGCGCCCCTGCGGCAGGCTCTCCAGCGCCGCGCGGGCCAGCGCGTCCACCTGCTCCCAGCGCGCCTCGCTCCGTACGGACAGCAGGGCGATGCCCGCCTCGGCGGCGGTCGCGCTGAGCGCCTCGGCCTGTCCGGGAGTGTCCAGCTTGACCGCGACGGCGGCGGCTCCGTCGCGGCCGCCGGCCCGCAGCGCGGGGAATGCGGCACGGCCACGTGCCCCTATCGCGAGGACCAGCTCACCGGGGTGGGTGATCGGCGGATCCTCCGGGTCCAGCAGCGCGACGCTGCGGATTTCCACGTCCAGTCCGGCGGGTGCGGCCTGGAGTTCCACCAGGGGCTCGCCCAGCGACAACAGCAGCTGGCGCAGGCTGATTCCGGTCGGGGGTGGCGGTGCCGCCGCAGCTGGATCCATGATCGGTGCCTCTGCCGGGTCCGGGTGGCCTGGGCTCATAGGGCTGCTGGCCATCTCGCAGGCACTTCCGATCACGTCACGTCAAGCATCCGATCGGCCCAAGGTGAGCCACCACCGCGCGTATGAGCCGTGCCCACAGTACTGATGCTATCCGGCAGGGCGATCGGGGCCGTGGTGGAAGCGGTGCCGCCGGAAGATGTCTACACGTGGTGTAGACGGTGAGGCAGTGGTGCAGGCATGGGGCTCCCGGTCTCCGGGTGTGCCGAGCCGGGCGGCGGCCGGAGTGCTGCCGCCGCCACGGCAACGGCCACGGTCACCCGGGCCCCGGTGTCGTCATGTCGCACGGCCTCGCGGCGCACCGGGGGAGGGTTCCTCTCTGAAGGCCCACTTCATCTTCGGTTCCATGGCAAAGCGCAGGGCACGTTGGACCGGCGGTGTGCACAGCAGCGTCACGATCGCCCCGGCGAGGAGCGTGATGGCGACGGCACCCCACGGGGTGTGGACCCAGGCGGCGTCGTACCAGTCCCACCAGCGGGAGGCCTTGGCGAGGAAGGCGTGCAGCAGATAGCCGTAGAGCGTGCCGGCGCCGAGTACGGTGCACCACGTCCGGCGGCCCGGCACCCAGGCCAGGAAACAGGCCGTGAGGACCAGCGAGCAGCCGAACATGGCCAGTTGCATCAGCACCCCGCACCACCACGGAACCCCCAGCTTCTGGGCGCTGTCGGTGTGGTAGAACCATGCGTCGTTCATGCGCGGCTCGGCCCAGTACGCGAAGGCCAGCGCGGCCATGAGGACGGGCACCGCGGCAATGCGCGCCGCCCAGCAGCGCACGAGGTTGAAGTGCTCCGCCTTCAGGCACATGCCGAGGACGAAGAACGGCAGGAATTGCAGGACCCGTTGCATGTCCAGGTCGCTGCTGATCTCCGGGGACACGGAGGCCGACAGGGCGATCGCGAGGGCCAGCGGCACCGGCCACCGTACGATCCGCCACAGCGGTGCGGTGAGCCGCCAGATGAACAGGGCGGCCAGGAACCAGGTGACGAACCACGGGTCCAGCAGGTCGACCGTGAAGCTCGGTATGTCGCCGGCCCAGTACCGGAACAGCGCATAGGCCGTCTGGAAGAGGATGAACGGGACGGCGACTCCGGTGACCAGCCGCTGTAGCCGGTCGCGGCGCATATCGAAACTGCGGGAGAAATAGCCGGATATGACGATGAAGGCCGGCATGTGGAACGCGTAGACGAAGATGTAGAGCGCGGCCGCACTGCGGCTGCCCGCGTAGAGCGGCTCCCAGGCGTGGCCCAGTGCCACCAGCACGATCGCCAGGTATTTGGCGTTGTCGAAGAACGCGTCGCGGGGCTTTCCCGGGGCCGGCGGCCCCGACTTGGCCACGGTGGCGGGGGAGCGCGCGGCGACGGCGGGCCGTTCGGCGGAGGGCGGCCGAGCGGTGTCCTGCGGGGAGGCGGAGCGGAGAGGAGGTGTCACGACACGGCCTCCCAGCGGTCGGTGGGCCGCCGGGACCTTCTCCCTGTGGTGGTGGGGGCAACAACCGTGACAGGCATGGCAAGCGGCATCCTGGCTCCTTATGTGGATGGGGTGCGGGACGAGTGAAGGACCCTACAAGGCGTGGGGTTGACGACATGGTCCGGTGTCCAGGTGTCCGCACCCTGTTCGTCTATACGTCGCCGGTCACGGGCACTGTTCAGCCGTGTTCATCCGTACCGAATCCCGGCGGCTCTCCGCCACCCGGGCCCGCGGCAGTTGCCGTCTCCCCGGCCCGGCTCGCCGGGCCGAGCGTCCCGCGACGGTCCCCCTCCGACCGGCCGGGCCGGTGCTGCGGCGGCCCGCGAGGCCGCTTCGGCCGGCCGGCGTACCCCCAGTACAGTCGCTGCACCGACCTGTGTGCCGAGGCATACGCACCACGGCGCACCCGCGCCGCACGCCACACCGTCCGCAGAAATGGAATCCATGAGCGCGATCAGCATCGGCCAAGCCGTCGTCCTCGGAGCCGTCGAGGGGGTGACGGAGTTCCTTCCGGTGTCCTCCACCGGACATCTCAAGATTGCCGAAGGCCTGATGGGGATCCCCGTCGACGACAAGACCGTGGTCGGCTTCTCGGCCGTCATCCAGGTCGGCGCGATCGCCGCGGCGCTCGCCTACTTCTTCAAGGACATCGTGCGCATCGTCGGCGCGTGGTTCCGTGGACTGCGCGATCGCGAGGAGCGCTACCACCACGACTACAAGTTCGCCTGGTGGGTGATCTACGCCACCATCCCGATCGTCGTCGTCGGCCTGGCCGCCAAGCCGCTGATCGAAGGCCCCCTCGCCTCCCTCTGGGTGGTGGCCGGTTCGCTGATCATCGGCAGTGGCGCGATGTGGGCGGCCGACCGGATGGGCCGCCACAAGCGCGGTGAGGACGACACCTCGCTCAAGGACGCCATGTGGGTCGGCTGCTCCCAGATCCTCGCCCTCCTCTTCCCCGGCTTCTCCCGCTCCGGCGCGACGATGTCCACCGCCCTCATCCTGGACCTGGAGCGCGTCGCGGCCACCCGCCTCTCCTTCTTCCTCGGCATCCCGGCCCTCACCGGAGCCGGTATCTACGAGCTGAAGGACGCCGTCGGCAGCGGTGCCGCCGTCGCGCCGCTGGCCATCGGCACCGTCGTCTCCTTCGCCGTCGCCTACGCCTCGATCTCCTGGCTGCTGAAGTTCGTGGCCAAGCACTCCTTCAACTCCTTTGTGATCTACCGGATCCTCGTCGGCGCACTTCTCTTCGGCCTGCTGGGCATGGGCGTACTCAGCTGACCTCCGCGGGAGGGTGCCGACGGGCCGTGGCCTCCGCCGCACGGAGGACCGGCGCCCCGGCCGCGGCGGGCCGTGGGGCCGCCCGGGGCCGGGGCGGCGGATCATGGCCGGGGCCGCACCGGAAGCGGGCCGCAGCGCCCTGGAGGTGACCTTGTCGAACCGGGATGGCTCGGATGCGGATCCGGAAGCCGATCATGACCGCCTACTGGCCCGTCTGCGCGCGACGGAGGAAGCCGCCGAGCAGATCGGCACCACTTCGGACGAGCAGACCACGTGCGCCGAACTGTCCCGCTTCATGTGCCGGCACCTGTGTGACGCCGCCGCGGTGGACCTGCTCACCGAGGGCAGCGGGACCCGTCCCCGCTCCCCGGCGGCGCTGCGACGGGTGGCGACGGCGGGCCTGGTCAAGGTGCTGGAAGCACGGTTCCCGGACGAGGGTCCGGGCGGGCCGGAGGGCGGGTCCGCCGCCCTGCGGGCGCTGGACGAGGGGCACCCCGTCACCTCGGCGGCCACCTTGCCGGGCGGCCGCTCCGCCGGGGCACTGTCGGTGCCGCTCGTCGCGCACGACCGCCACTACGGTGTGCTGCTGGCCCTGCGCGCGGGCGGCAGCTTCACCGCGCATGAGACCGCCACCGCGCAGTACCTGGCACGTCTCGCCGCCGTCCAGCTCGCCCAGGCCCGCCGCTATGCCGCCGTACAGCGCACGGCGATGGACCTGCAACGGGCGCTCCTCGCGGAGCCCGGCCGGCCGCACCCCAACCTCGAACTCGCCACCCGCTATCTGCCCTCCGGCGGCCACGCCCTGGTCGGCGGCGACTGGTTCGAGACGGTGCGGCTCCACTACGGGCGCACCCTGCTCGTCATGGGCGACGTCATGGGACACGGGCTCGACGCGGCGGTCGACATGAACGCCTACCGCTCCCACCTCCGCTATATCGCCTCGACCGATCTGCCGCCGCACCGAGTGCTGCGCCAACTCGACGCCGCCGTGGCCGGGGACGAGTCCCGGCGTCCGGCGACCTGTCTGCTGGCCCGGGTCGATCCGGCGCGCGGGATCGCCGCCTTCGCCAGCGCGGGCCACCTCCCTCCGGCGGTGTTCAGCCGTGAGGGCGTCGCCGGCCTCGTCCACGTCCCCGTCGGCCCGCCCCTGGGCACCGGGGCCGGGGGCTACGAACTCGTCTCCCGCGCCCTCACCCCCGCCGACACTCTGCTGATGTTCACCGACGGTCTCGTCGAGCGGCGCGGTGAAGACATCGACGCCTCGCTGGCCCGGCTGGCCGGGGTGCGGATGCCTGCCGGGGCGGGCGTGACAGAGGTGCTCGACGAGGTCCTGCTCCGCCTCGACGGTCTGCACGCCGAGGACGATGTCGCCGTCCTCGCCGCGCGTCTGCGCCACCATCCGGGGGCGGGGCCGGCCGAGCCCGGCGCGGTCTGACGCGTCGGCGCACCGTGCTCCGACGAATCCGGAAGCCGGTTGAATCATTCCGGGGCGTGGTCCGTATATAGGGGTGTGCCGCGGGATTTTCCCCGATTCCCGGCCTGGCCCGGCCTTCCTGTGGACCTGGGCCCGCGGTTGCTCCGCCGGCGCTTCCCCTGGCCCGGCGGAGCGACCGCCGCACTGCCGTGAGGGCGAGGTGTACGGGCCCGCGCCACCGGGACGCGGCCGAAGAGGGCACGGCCCCCGGGCGGGTGGCGGACCGCCTCGGGCACGGTCCCGGCCGACGGCGTTCCGGCACCGTCGAGGTGACGGCACGTCAGTTGCTTCGCGGATCTGCGGATCCGCACAAGGGGTGTGTGTCCAGGTCAGCGGCGCGATCGGTACGATTTTTCCGGCCGCTGCCGGCGAGCGCCGGCCCGAGCCGGTCCACGCCGACGTCTTACGGGGGTTTCACATGTTCGGGATCGTCAGGCCATGCACGCATCGCCTGTCCCAAGGACTCAAAGCGGAGTGGATGGCCCATCTGTGCGGTCTCTGTCTCGCGCTGCGCGGCGATCACGGGCAGTTCGCCCGCGTCGTCACGAACTACGACGGGTTGATCATCTCCGTGCTGACGGAGGCGCAGTCCGGCCCCGCGCAGGCCAGCCGCCGCACCGCGGGGCCCTGCCCGCTGCGGGGTATGCGCACCGCCTCGGTGGCGAAGGGGGAGGGCGCACGCCTCGCGGCATCGGTGTCCCTCGTGCTCGCCTCGGCGAAGATACGCGACCATGTCGCCGACGGGAACGGAGCGCTGCGCCGCCGCCCCGTGGCCGCCGCCGCGCGCAAGGTCGCCGCGGGATGGGACCGGGCCGGGGCGCGCACCGGCGCCACCGTCGGCTTCGACACCGCCGTACTCGTCGACGCGGTCGACCGGCAGCTGGGCATCGAGGAGCTGGCCGGCCCCGGCACACCGCTGACGGTCATCACCGAACCGACCGAGACGGCGACCGCCGCGGCCTTCGCCCACACCGCGGTGCTGGCGGGCCGGCCGGGCAACGCCGTGCCGCTGGCCGAGGCCGGGCGGCTCTTCGGACGGCTGGCCCATCTCCTCGACGCCGTGGAGGACCGTGCGGCGGACGCCGCCGAGGGTGCCTGGAATCCGCTCGCCGCCACAGGTGCCACCCCCGCGCAGGCCCGCCGGCTGTGTGACGACGCACTGCACGGCATCCGCCTCGCGCTGCGCGAGGCGGAGTTCGCCGACTCCACCCTGGTGCATGTGCTGCTGGTGCACGAACTGCGCCGGTCGGTGGACCGCGCCTTCGGTACGGCCGCCTGCTCCCACCAGGGGCACGGAGCGCCGGGCCCGTACGACGGCCAGGGCGGTAACCCGTACGGGAACGGGTACGGGCAGCCTTCCCCGTACGGCCAGGCTTCCCAGCCCGGCCAAACGCCCGCCGGTGGCCCGTACGCCCAAGGCGGGCAGTATCTGAACGGGCTCCAGAACCCTTACAGCGGCGGTCCGATGGGTCCGGGTGGCGGCCATGGCGGCGGCCACGGTGGCGGCTCCGGCGGTGACAACGGCGGGATGCCGCAGTTCCCGCACCAGCCGAAGAAGCCTCGTAATTTCCTCGCCGGCTGCGCGGTCGCCATCGGGCTGTGCTGCACCTGCCAACTCTGCTGCGCGGAGGAGTACGAGGGCCCGTGGTCGCGCAAGAAGCGCGAAGGCTGCTGTCGGGACTGCGATTGCTGCGACTGTTGCGACAGTTGCAGCTGCTGTGATGGTTGCGACTGCTGTGACGGTTGTAGCTGCTGCGACTGCTGACCGCTGACCACGGGGCCGTCCCGCCGGGGAGCAGGGCCGGACGTAGCCTGGGCCGCGGACCGACCGCGCCGAGAGGAGCTCGACCCATGGCCGACAGCACCCCGTTCGCCCTGGTGGATGTCTTCACCGAGCAGCCGCTGGAAGGCAATCCGCTGGCCCTCGTTCCCGACGCCGATGCGCTGCCCGAAGGGCTGCTGCCCCGCATCGCCCGCGAGTTCCACCAGGCGGAGACGACGTTTCTGCTGCGGCCTGCACAGCCCGGCGCCACCTGGCGGCTGCGCTCCTTCACCGCGGCGGGCATCGAGGTGTTCGGGGCCGGCCACAACGCCCTCGGTGCCTGGTGGTGGCTGGCGTCCACGGGCCGTCTGGGCCCCCACGGCGGCGCGGGGCGTTGGCACCAGCAGCTGGGTTCCACGGTGCTGCCGGTCGAGATCACCGCGGACGGGAACCGCCGCATCGAGGTCACCCTGGAGCAGCGGGCGGCCGAATACGGGGCCGAGTTGACCGACCGGGCCGCCCTTGCCGAGGCGCTCGGGGTCGACGGCGACGGACTGGGGGCAGCTGCCGGACTGCCCGTCGCGCAAGTCGTCTCCACGGGCGCCGCGCATCTGATGGTCGGGCTCCGAAGCCGTCGCGACGTCGAGGCCGCGCGCCCGGATGCCGCCCGGCTGCGGGCGCTGCTGCCCGATGTCGGCGGCCAGGGTGTGTACCTGTACGCCCTCGATCCGGCCGAGCCCGACGCCGGGGTGTATGCCCGCTTCGTCAACCCGGTCGCCGGTATCACCGAGGACCCGGCCACCGGTAGCGCCGCGGGCCCGCTCGCCTGCCTCCTGCGCCGTCACGGCCGGGCAGGTGACCAACTGGCCATCGTGCAGGGGCATGCGCTCGGCCGGCCCTCCCACATCAGGGTCACCGTCACCGGCCACACCCCGCGAGTCACCGGCCGCGCCGCCCTGGCCGCGACCGGTGAACTCAACCTGCCGAGATGAGAACTCGACCTGCCGAGACGAGAGATGAGGAACGGAGATGGCGGCCCCGGGCGGGGCGGCCACGGCCCGTGCCATGGCCGCCCCGGCCGTTCAGGCGCCCGGTGGCACCTGTGACGGGCGGCCGGAGCCCCGGGTGAAGCGGTAGCCGGCGAGGCCGGCCAGGGCCGCGAGCAGCCCGCCCGCCGCGGTCCAGAGCCAGCGGTCGGACCACCCGCCGGAGGACCAGCCGCCGTCCGGCTCGCCCAGGGCCGCAGGCTCCCCGGGGGTGGTGCTCTCCTCGGCCTGCGGTGTGGCGGTGGAGGCGCCGGGCACCAGGGGCGCGGCGAGTGTGCCGTCCACCGCGTGGGCGCCGCCGGTGTCGGCCGTGGTGGCGTCGACCTCGGCGTGCACCGGCAGGCCGAGGTCGTCCTTGGGCAGATCGACGACCGTCAGGCGCACGTAGTAGCTGCCGGGCAGCGGATCGTTCGACCACGGCTCCGCCCAGGCGCGGACCGTGCGCAGGGTGCAGGACAGCTCGACGGATCCCGTGTCCTGGGCCGCGGTCCTGGTCCGGGCGCCGTACATGCACGCCTGATGGCGGCGCAGCCCGTCGTAGACATCGAGCTGCCAGGTCGCCGCGCCGTGCCGGGCACTCTGCGGGAGCGTCACCTTGGCCTTGACGGTGGCGCGCTGTCCCGCGTCCACGGGCAGCACCCAGTAGAGGTAGTCGCCGGTGGACGCGTCCGCCGTGGCCCGCTGATCCGGCTTGATGGCGGCCGCCGTACGGAAGGAGGTACCGGCCTCGGTCGGAGCGGCGGACTCCGCATCCGTGCTGGTGCTGGGCCCGGGGGACGGGCTGTCGGCGACGGCGGTTCCCGCCATGCCGAAGAGACCGGCGCCGGCCAGCACCACGGTCATCAGTGTGCGCAGGGTGCGCATCAGTTGGTCCTCCAGACGGTGACGCGCCAACGGGATATCCAGCCCCACAGCAGACCGGCGACGAGCCCGCTGAGCACCAGTGAGACCAGCAGCCACCAGCCGTGTCCGAGGCCGAAGAAGGCCGCGTCGGAGGCGTCATCGGGGCCGTCCACCAGGTCGACGGTCAGCTCGACGGGCAGGCCCGGGTCGGTTTTGACCGAGGCGGGTGCCGAGAAGGAGTTGCTGACCTGGAGGCAGACGGTCTCCGCCGCCGGTTTGTCGTCGTCCCCGGAGGCGACTGGCGCCTTCGGGTAGCGCAGCCCGGAGGAGATCACATCCGTGCGGCCGTCGCCGGCCTCCGACCCGCGGACGATCTCCCGGCCGTGCACGGTCGAGGCCCGCAGCAGCACGCCGTAGTCGTTGTTCACGGCACGGTCCGCGGCGAGGCTCACCGAAGCACGCAGTTCCTGGCCGGGCCGGACGTTCACCCGGTACCAGCGGTGCTCGGCGAACTTCTCCCGGTCGCTGTAGAGACCGGCCTTGAGCTCGGGGGCGTCGGCGCACTGCTGTGCGCCCTCGGCCGCCACCGGAGTGGCCACGGGATGGGCGGCGCGGTCCACCAACTGGTGCACCCGGTCCCGGAGTTGCTTGGTGTGCTGTACGGAGGTGTAGGTTCCGCCGGTCGCCTCGGCGATACAGCTCAGCTGGTTGCGGGTCTTGGCGTCCGGCAGCAGCCCGAGGGTGTCGACGGTGAGATGGATGCCCTTGGCGGCGATGTCCCGCGCCACCTGGCAGGGGTCGAGCGGGGCGCAGGTGTCCTCGCCGTCCGTGATGAGGACGATCCGGCGGGTCGCGTCGCCGCCCTTGAGGTCGTCGGCCGCGCCCAGCAGGGCCGGACCGATGGGCGTCCAGCCGGTGGGGGCGAGCGTGGCCACCGCGGTCTTCGCCTCGGTCCGGTTCAGCGGGCCGACCGGGTAGAGCTGCCGGGTGTCCTTGCAGCCGACTTTCCGGTCCTCGCCACGGTAGTTGGCGCCGAGGGTGCGTATGCCGAGCTGGACCTCGTCCGGCACCGCGTCCAGTACTTCGTTGAACGCCTGCTTCGCGGCGGCCATCCGGCTCTGTCCGTCGATGTCACGCGCCCGCATCGAGCCGCTGACATCGAGCGTCAGCTCGACCTTGGGGGAAGACTTCGCATCCGGTTCACCGGCGGCGGCAGGTGTGGGGGCCAACGCGACGGTCATCGCGGCCAGCAGGCCGCACACCCCGGCCGCCAGCCGTTTTCTTGTGATCATCGCCGGATCGTATGGAGAAACTCCCCGCAATCCAAAAACGGTCCTCTCAACTGCGGTGTGGAGGAGGGCCGGTGGTGGGGTGGCCGGTGCCCGCTCCGGTGGTTCCTTCCCCTGGCGGGGAAGGAAGCCGCGGGGCCGGGTGTCCTGGTCAGGTCAGCGCGGCGGCCATGCGCCGTACGGCCTCGGTGAGCAGCTCGGGCGAGGTCGCCAGGTTGAGCCGGACGTGACCGGCGCCGCCGGTGCCGAAGCTGGTACCGGGGCTGAGGGCGACCCTGCCGCGTTCGAGGAAGGCCGCGGCGGGGTCGTCACCGAGGCCGAGCGGGCGGCAGTCGAGCCAGGCGAGATACGTCCCGGCGGCGGGGCGGTAGCGGACCTCGGGGAGTCGCTCGGCCAGCAGGCCGGCGAGCAGCCGGCGGTTGTCGTCGACGCCGGCGCGCACCGCGTCGAGCCAGTCACCGCCGTCCCGCAGGGCGGCGGTGTGGGCGATGATGCCGAGGTGACTGGGGCCGTGGCTGACCTCCTCCGGGATGCGGGCCAGCTCGTCGGCCGCGGCGGGCCCGGCGACGGCGAGCGCCGCCTTGAGACCGGCCAGGTTCCACGCCTTCGACGCCGACATCAGCGACAGACCGCTCTCCGCCCCGGGCACGCTCAAGTAGGGCACGAATCCGGCGTCCAGGGCCACCACGGGCGCGTGGATCTCGTCGGCGACGACCCGTACGCCATATCTGTCCGCGAGTGCCGCGACCGCGGCCAGTTCGTCGGCGTCGTGCACGGTGCCGGTGGGGTTGTGCGGGCTGCACAGCAGGTAAGCGGCCCGGCCCCCGTCCGCGACCGCGTGCCGGAACGCCCGCTCCAGCGAGGCGAAATCGATCCGCCCCGCCGCTCCCAGCGGCGCTTCCACCACGCGCCGGTCCATATGCGTCACGAACTGGTAGAACGGCGGATAGACGGGGCAGTTGACGACCACCGCGTCTCCCGGGCCGGTCAGCAGCTTGAGCACCTCGACGATGCCCAGCATCACATCGGGCACGATCGCCGTGCGCTCCACGACGAGGCCTTCCCAGTCCCATCGCGCCCGTGCGAAGCCGGCCAGGGCCCGGGCGTACGCCGTCCCTGCCGGATAGCCCGTGTCGCCGAGCGCCACCGCATCCGTGATCGCCTCGGCGACCGGTACGGCGAGCGGCACATCCATCTCCGCCACCCACAGCGGCAGCACATCGTCCGGGTAGGTGCGCCACTTCATGCTCGTACGCAGCCGCAGGTCGTCGAGGGAGAGCCGGCGCAGCGGGTTGGTGTCGTCGGGGGTGGCACGCGGCACGGGGTCCATGAAGCCAAAATAGGCACGTTGCCAGGGGAAGGGCAGGGGGAGCGCGGCCTTCGTCACCGCCGGGGTCGTGTGCGCCGGGCCGGGACCCGTGGCCGGGCGGGTGTGCGGACGGGGCCGGAGCGGTGCCCACTGGTGCGCGCCGGGTCGGCTGTCAGGTGGCGGTGAGGACCAGAGCGGCCTGGTCATCGGGGGTGGAACGGCCCGCGAAGGCGGTCACCGAGGTATGGATGGCCTCGACGAGAGCGGACGCGCCGGAGAACGGGGTCGGGAGGGCGAGGAGGGCCTCGGCCAGACGGTGTTCGTCGAAGAACTCGCCGGCGGCGGAGCGGGCCTCGGTGATGCCGTCGGTGACCAGCACCAGACTGTCGCCCGGGTAGAGGTCGAGCCGGCAGGCGGCGCCGTCGAAGTCGGGGGCGATCCCCAGGAGCAGGCCCGACTGGACGAGTTGTTCGACCGTCCCGTCGGTGCGGCGCACGAGCGGCGGGACGTGGCCGGCGCGGATGAGCTCCAGTGCGAGGTGGGACGGGGTGTGCCGCAGCTCGCCGTAGACGAGCGAGACGAAGTAGTCCTCGTCGAGAGCGTTTCCGGTCAGTGCGGTGTTGATGGCGGCGACCACGGCAGCCGGGTCGTGCAGCAGCCGCGCGGCGGCGCGTGCGGTGTGGCGGACCATGCCGGTAGTGGTCGCGGCCAGGGCACCGCGCCCGCACACATCGCCGATCATGAACGCCCAGCGGTCGTCCGGGAGCGGGAAGACGTCGTAGAAGTCGCCGCCGACCTCGAGCCCTTCCCCGGCGGGGTAGTACGACGCCGCCAGATCGGCGCCGGGAATCCTGGGCAGCTCCGGAGGCAGCAGCCCGGCCTGGAGGTCGCGGGCCAGCTGGACGCGGTCGCTGAACTGGTGGGCGTTGTCGGCGCTGGAAGCGGCCCGGCGGGCCAGTTCCTCGGCAAGGGCGATGACATGGCCGTCCAGGGGCCGGTCGGTGGCCAGCAGGGTCAGGGCGCCGAAGGTGCGGCCGCGGGTGGCCAGCGGGGTACAGACGTAACCGGTGACACCGGGCAGCCGCACGGGGCCGTCGCCGGGCGAGGTGCCGGCGTGGTCCGTCTCCGTGGTGCCCGAGGCCAGGACGCGGGCCACCGCCTTGTCGACCTGGTCCCGCAGGACGGGGGAGGCGAGCAGGTCCTCCTCGGCCCGGGAGGCGGCGGCCACGGCGATCCGCCGGGTCCGCCCGTCCTCGACGACATGGACGCTGCACAGCGGGGCCAAGGTCGGCACGGTCAGCCGGGCCAGGCACTGGAGACAGTCGGCGTAGTGCAGCTCGCGGGTGATGGCCGTGCTGGCGTCCAGGACGAAAGCCAGGTCCTCACGGGCCTCCTTCTCCCGCTCCTGGGCGGCGCGGCGCGCCTCCGTGGCCTGATGACGCTCGATGGCCAGCGCGGCGATACGGGCGAACGCGGCGCTGAGGGCCAGGTCCTTGTCCTCGGGGGCCTTGGGGGCGCGGTGATACATCGCGAAGGTGCCCAGCAGCCGGCCGTCCGTCGCCAGGATCGGAGTGGACCAGCACGCCGCGACCCCGGCCCGCGCGGCCAGGTCGTGGTAGCCGTCCCACCGGTGATCGGTGGCGATATCGGTGACGATCACCGGCACGCGCAGATACGCGGCGGTGCCGCACGAGCCGATGTCCGGGCCGATGGCTATCCCGTCGATCGCCTCGTTGTAGAAGTCCGGCAGGCCGGGGCCGGTGCCGTGCCACAGATGCCGGCCCTCGGGATCGGCCAGCAGTACCGAGACGATCAGTTCCGGCGACAGCTCCTCGATGGCCCGCGCCATGCCGGTCAGGATGTCGCCCAGCGGGGCGTCGCGGGCGATCTGCTCCAGCAGGATGCGCTGTTCGGCCGCGAGCAGCTGGGCGTGGTGGTACACGGTGGTCTCCACCGCGATCACGACCACCCCGTCGATTTCGCCGACCGTGTCCCGGCGGGGCTCGTAGGTGAAGTCGAAGAACCCCTCCCGCTCCGCCCCCGGCGCACCGAGCACCAGCCGCCCGCCGCGGGCACGGTACGGAGTGCCGGTGCGGTACACCGCATCGAGCCGGTCGATGACGCCCTGTGGCGTCAGCTCCGGAATCAGGTCCGCGAGCGGCGCGCCGGTCCCGCCGCGGTCGCCGCCGAATACCTCGAAGAACGCCGGATTCGCCGCCTCCAGCAGATGCGACGGGCCGCCCAGCGCAGCGAAGATCACCGGAGCCTGATCGAACAGGTCCTCGTACTCCGCGCTCCGCCGGGGCGTGGACCTGGGATATGTGGTGATCGCGCCGGGGCGATCCGACTGTAGGGACATGACAGGCCGCCCTCTCTCACACGCATCGACCGCGCCGCCCGTCACCTCCCACTCTGGCACACCACCACAAGGTTTCCGGGCCACGGCCCTGCGTGCTCACCGAGCGGATCCGCTCGGCAACACGCTGAACTCTTCGGCCGTCCTTGTGCCGCGGTACGTCGCCGGGACGTGACGGGTCCGTTCGGCGTACCCGTTCCCCTCCCCGGAAGGGATAACACCAGACTCGCCCGTTTCCTCCCGTACTGTCCTCGTGGCCGGTGGGTCTCCGGCACCGGCCACCGGTCCGCCCGGCGGCTCGCCGAGCGTGGCGCCACCGCCCTGGCGCACCGCCGCACCGGCGCCGAGGCGGCAGGCCGCGACCACCCGAGGAACCCTTGTGATCGAACTCGCCCCGGACCAACTCCCCCCGCTCACCCGCTGGTTCGCCGCCGGATCCCCCGGGACGGCGGCGCTGGCCGAACACGTACGGGCCGGTGGCACCGGCCTTTGGTGGGCCGACCGCGCCGCCGACCCACGTGCCCTGGCCGTGGCGTGCGCGGACCATGTACTCCTCCGCGGCGACCCGGGCGCCCTGGCCACGGACGCCCTCGCCGTCTTCGGCGCGCACTATGTGCAGGCCCCCGCCCGCTTCCTGCCGGCGCTGGGCAGCGCCTTCGACCTGGTAGTGCCGTGCGAGCGGATGCTGTATCTGCACCGGGAGCCCGTTCCGGCACCGCGCACCCCGGACGGTGTGACGGTGCGTCGGCTGGCACCCGGGGACTCCCCGGCGCTGGCCGCCCTCCCTCCGGACGCGGCGTGGGTCCACGCCAGCTGGGGCGGCGCGGCCGGTCTCGCCGCGTCCGGACTCGGCTGGGCCGCCGTCCGGACGGACGAGGTCCTCGCCGTGGCCTGCACCTACTTCCGCGGCACCCGATACGAGGACATCGCCTGCTTCACCGTCCCCGGACACCGTCGTCAGCACCTGGCCCTGGCCTGTGTGACCGCCCTGTGCCGGGACATCGCCGCCCGCGGACGCACCCCGAGCTGGACCTGCTCCCGCGACAACCGCCCCAGCAGGCTCCTCGCCTGGACCGCGGGATTCCGTCTGGAGGACGAGTACGTGCACCACCTCACCGGAAAACCGGCCCGCCGGGGCGCGGGGCTCCCCGTCTGAACACCCGGCTGCCGCCGCGGCCCCGGGACACGAACGCGCCACAGGACCGAGCACCACGGTCACGACGTCCGCACTACGTACGCTGACGTGGCCGTCTCGCCGATGGCCGGATGCTTTCGCGGTACGACAGGAGCACACGATGGCCGCCTCCGCCGGATCTCCTCCCGGGGACGCAGCACGGCATCGCCTGCGCGCGTGGATGCTGGAGGGCCTGGCCGACATGGCCAAGCACCACCCGGGGCCGCACGCCGCGCCCGAAGGTGCCCGCCGCGGCCAGCGGTGGTGGCGGGTGATGTGCCTGACCGGAGTGGACTACTTCTCGACACTCGGCTATCAGCCGGGCATCGCCGCGCTGGCCGCGGGCGCGTTGTCGCCGATCGCCACCTTGGTCCTCGTCCTGGTGACGCTGGCCGGTGCGCTGCCGGTGTACCGGCGGGTGGCGCGGGAGAGCCCGCACGGACAGGGCTCGATCGCGATGCTGGAGCGGCTGCTGTCCTTCTGGCAGGGCAAGCTGTTCGTGCTGACCCTGCTGGGTTTCGCCGCCACCGACTTCCTCATCACCATCACCCTGTCGGCGGCCGACGCCGCCACCCACCTGGTGGAGAACCCCCACCTGACCAGCGCCCTGCACAACGGTCAGCTGGTCATCACGCTGATCCTGGTCGCCCTGCTCGGAGCGGTGTTCCTCAAGGGTTTCCTGGAGGCCATCGGGGTGGCGATCGTGCTGGTGGGCCTCTACCTGGCACTCAATGCCGTCGTGGTCGTCGTCGGACTGTGGCATGTGGCCACCACCACGCATGTCGTCGCCGACTGGTCCCATGCGCTGACCGCCGAGCACGGCAGCGTGCCGGCGATGATCGGGGTGGCGCTGCTCGTCTTCCCGAAGCTGGCACTGGGCCTGTCCGGGTTCGAGACCGGTGTGGCCGTCATGCCCCATATCGAAGGCGACCCCGATGACACCGAGGAGCGCCCCACAGGCCGGATCCGGGGCGCGAAGAATCTGCTCACCACCGCCGCCGTGATCATGAGCGTCTTCCTCATCATCACCAGCTTCATCACGACCCTGCTCATCCCCGAGGACGCGTTCAAGCCAGGCGGACCGGCCAACGGGCGCGCCCTGGCCTATCTGGCCCACGAGTACCTGGGCTCCCTCTTCGGCACGGTCTACGACGTCTCCACCATCGCCATTCTCTGGTTCGCCGGTGCCTCGGCCATGGCCGGTCTGCTGAATCTGATGCCGCAATATCTGCCGCGCTACGGGATGGCGCCCCACTGGGCGCGGGCGGTCCGCCCGATGGTGCTGGTCTTCACCCTGGTCGCCTTCCTCGTGACCTGGCTCTTCGACGCCGATGTGGACGCCCAGGGCGGCGCCTACGCCACCGGCGTCCTGGTCCTCATCAGCTCCGCCGCGATCGCCGTGACCATCACCGCCCGGCGCGCCCGCGAGCACGGCTGGACGATCGGCTTCGGCGTCATCGCCGTGGTGTTCCTCTACACCACGGTGGCGAATGTGATCGAGCGCCCCGACGGCGTGAAGATCGGTGCCTGCTTCATCGCCGGCATCATCCTCGTCTCGTTCCTCTCCCGCCTCGCCCGCGCCTTCGAACTGCGGGTGACCAGCGTCGTGCTCGACGAGAAGGCCGAGCGGTTCATCCGCGACACCGCCCACCGCAAGATCCGCTTCATCGCCAACGAGCCCGACCAGCGCGATCTGTCCGAGTACCGCGACAAGCTCCAGCAGATCCGTACGGACAACGACCTCCCGGTCGACGACGACTTCATCTTCGTCGAGGTCACCGTCGGCGACCCGTCCGAATTCGAGAGCGAACTCCGCGTACGCGGCGAGGTGCTGCACGGCCGTTTCCGGGTGCTCGTCATGGACAGCTCCACCGTCTCCAATGCGCTGGCCGCTCTGCTGCTGCACGCACGCGATCTCACCGGGGCGCGGCCGCACATCTACTTCGAGTGGACCGAGGGCAACCCGTTCGCCCAGTTCCTCCGCTTCTTCCTCTTCGGCCAGGGCGAAGTCGCCCCTGTCACCCGAGAGGTCCTGCGCGAGGCCGAACCCGACCGCGACCGCCGCCCCCGCGTCCACGTCGGCTGAGCGGGCGCCACCGCGCACGCCCTATCGGCGTACGAGGACGCAGTCGCCGCACACGGCGCCCGCGGCATCCGGTGCGGCCCGGTAGATCAGACAACAACTCCTGCGCCGGAAGCGCCCGTTGCGTGGATCCAGGGCGTGGGCGTCGCGGAGCTGCGGTTGGCGCAGCATCAGCAGGGCCGCGGTGCGGGCGGGCCGCGCCAGGGCCGGTGCTGCCGACACGATGCCCGCGGCCGCGCCGTTCACGGCCGATGCCACATTGCCCCACAGAATGCGCCGGGACACCGAGAAGGCCGCGCCGGCGTCCACCAGATCGCGGACCGGCCCCTCCAGCAGGGCTCCGGCAGCACCGGCACCGGCGACGGATCCGGCGTCACCCGTGGCGACGGCGGCCACCGTCTCCCGCGGCAGCGACAGGGCGAACGCGCCACCGAGGCCGGAGTGCCACCGCAGATCGTCGAGCATGGGAGGCCGCGACGGCAGGCGGTGCAGAGCGGCCAGCCCGAGCAGCGGTGAGACGACCCGCGCCATCAGCCCCAGATGCGCCACCGACGCGGCCACGCGCAGCTCGACGGCCTCGGCAGGTCGCCCACCGCCGGCGGCGAGAGCGGCCCGCACCGAGGCGACCCGCTCCTCCAGGACCCCGCTCTCCGCCCGCGCCACCTCGCTCAATTTCCGCCAAGGCGCGATGAGTTCCGACCCCGTGGCGTGCGTCTCGAAAGTGAAGAACGGTCCGAGGGCCGAGACCTGTTCCTGCAACTCGGTGGTGGGTTCCGTCATGATGTGCCTGTCCGTTTCCGGTGGTGCGGGGGAGAGGAGGCGGCGGGAGGTCCTGCCGATCGGCACCGGACGCTGCCGGGGGAGTGGTACGAGGCCGGGCGCAGTCCGTCACTTCCGCTGTCCGTAGAGGTCGGTGAGCAGCGCGACGGCAGCGTGGGTCGCCGGATGCGGGTCATGGCGTCGCCAGATGAGGTGGACCGCGATGGGCGCCGCGTCCCGCAGCCGCCGGAAGACGATCCCGTCACGCCGGTACTGGTTGACGGTGCTCTCCGGCGTGATGCCGACGGTGCGGCCGGTGGCGATCAGCGCGAGCCAGTCGTCGATGTCCTGGGTGTGTTCGACGGCGGGACGCGCTGATTCGGGCCACAGGTCGGCCGTGGTGGTGCCGGTGCGCCGGTCGATGAGCAACGTGCGTTCGCGGATGTCGCACAGGGCGATGGAACGGCGCCTGGCCCAGGGGTCGTCGGCGGCCATGGCGCAGTAGCGGCGTTCATGGCCGACGACGGCGCTGGCGAAGCGCGCGTCATCGAAGGCGGTGCGCACCACGGCGAGGTCGCACAGGCCCTCCGCCAGGCCGCCGGTGGCGGAGTTGGTGCGGATCAGGTGCAGCTCGACGTCGGGGTAGCGGGCGGCCCAGCGGCGCTGGTACTCGGCGGTGTGCCGGCCCATGGCCGACCATGCGTGGCCGATGCGCAGCCGCGTATGACCGGTGGTGGCCTCCCGGATGAGGTTGTCGGCCTCGGCCAGCACCTTCCGGGCGCGCGCCAGCACCTGAACACCCGCGGTGGTGGGGATGACGCTCCGGCTCGTACGGTGCAACAGCCGTACCCCCAGGGCGTCTTCGAGCGCACCCAGGGTGCGGGACACCGCCGCCTGCGAGATGCCGAGATCGATGGCGGCATCGGTGAAGCCACCGGCATCGACGATCGCCACCAGACAGCGCAGATGCCGCAGTTCCATAGGCAGAGTCATATGAAGATCCATAACCACAGCGCATCGATGAGTACGTGCATGCATTTTACGTATGGATCTGCGCGGAGGGATGCTGCCCTGCATGCGAAGGAGCACTCAAGGCCGGCTGTACCCCGAGGCCGCTCAGGGGGGATCGGCGACCTATCCGGGCCGTGCGGCAGGCGTGGCGATGATGTGCGGCAGCGGACTCTCCAACCAGATCGGTGCCGCCACCGGAGCACTGGCGTTTCCGGTGATCGGGCCGGCCGGTGTGGTGGCCGTACGGCAGTGGGTGGCCGGCCTCGTCCTCCTGGCGGTGGGCCGGCCGCGGCTGCGCTCGTTCACCTGGCGGCAGTGGTGGCCGGTGCTGTGCCTGGCGGCGGTGTTCGCCACGATGAACCTGTCCCTCTACACGGCGATCGACCGCATCGGCCTCGGCCTGGCGGTGACCCTGGAGTTCCTCGGGCCGCTGGCCGTGGCCCTGGCCGCCTCCCGTCGCCTGGCCGACCTGCTGTGCGCCCTCGTCGCAGGGGCGGCGGTCGTCCTGCTGGCCCGCCCGCAGCCGAGCACCGACTACGCCGGCATCGCGCTGGGCCTGCTCGCCGCCGTGTGCTGGGCGTCCTACATCCTGCTCAACCGCCTCGTCGGTGCCCGTCTGCCGGGCACCGAAGGGTCGGCCGCCGCTGCCGGCGTCTCCGCCCTGCTGTACCTACCCGTCGGCATCACCGTGCTCGCCCACCACCCGCCGACCGCGAGCGCCGTGGGCTGTGCGGCGGCCGCCGGCATCCTCTCCTCGGCCGTCCCGTTCCTCGCCGACCTGCTCGCCCTGCGCCGGGTCCCCGCTCGCTTCTTCGGCGTCTTCATGAGCGTCAACCCCGTCCTCGCGGCACTGGTCGGCCTCGTCGTCCTGGACCAGGCCCTGCACGCGATCGACTGGCTGGCCATCGCGGCCATCGTGACGGCCAACACCGTCAGCATCCTGGCCGCCGGCTCCCGCACCGCGGCCCCGCCCGGCGGACGGGGCACGACGCTCCCTGTCGCCTCGGGGGGTCCGGTCACGGCGACGGCTCCCGTGGCGGCTGATCCGGTCGCGTCGCACGAGCGGCAGACCGACCCGATGCCGCGGTGTGAAGCCCCACGCGAAACCTCCGCCAACGGGTTCTAACCTGGGGGAATGGGCAGTGACTTGCTCACCCTGTTCCTCTGCGGCGATGTCATGCTCGGCCGTGGCGTCGACCAGATCCTTCCGTGCCCCGGAGACCCGGCGCTGCGGGAGGGCTACGTGCGGGACGCCCGGTCCTATGTCGAGCTGGCGGAGGCGGTGAACGGCCCCATTCCCCGTCCGGTCGGCTTCGCCTGGCCCTGGGGGGACGCACTGCGGGTGCTGGATGACGCCGCGCCCGCCGCCCGGGTGCTCAATCTGGAAACCGGCGTCACGGAGGACGGCGATTTCGCCCCCGGCAAGGGAATCCACTACCGGATGCATCCCGCGAACCTTCCGTGCCTGACCGCGGCCCGCCCCGACGTCTGCGTCCTGGCCAACAACCACGTCCTGGACTTCGGCCGCCAAGGGCTGGCGGACACCCTCGACGCCTTGGCGGGGGCGGGGCTGCGGACGGCCGGGGCGGGCGCGGACGCCGACGCGGCGCGCCGACCGGCGGTCATCCCCCTCGAAGGCGGCCGCCGCATCCTGGTCTTCTCCTTCGGCATGCCGTCCAGCGGCGTCCCCGGATCATGGGCCGCGACCGGCGACCGCGCCGGCGTCGACTTCGTGGCCAGGCCCTCGTCGGCCGCCGCGGCCGGGATCGTCGGCCGGGTACGGCAGGTGAAGCGGCCGGGCGATGTCGCGGTGGTCTCCGTCCACTGGGGTGCCAACTGGGGCTACCACGTGCCCCGTGACGAGGCCGCCTTCGCGCACGCACTTCTCGACGGCGGCGTGGATGTCGTCCACGGACACTCCTCGCACCATCCCCGCGCCGTGGAGGCGTACCGGGGGAAGCTCGTGATCTACGGGTGCGGCGACTTCATCGACGACTACGAGGGCATCACCGGCTACGAGCGGTATCGGGACGACCTGCGGCTGCTCTGTCTCGTCTCGGTGGACCCGGACACGGGCAGACTGCACGAGGTGCGGATCATCCCTTTTCAGGCCCGGCGCATGCGGCTGTGGCATGCCTCGCGCCAGGACACCCGATGGCTGCGGGCGCTCCTCGACCGGATAGGTTCCGGCTTCCGCCCCTGCGTCCACTCCGCCCCGGAGGGCACGCTCACCCTCCGTCCTTCCGGGACTTCGTGACCGTCGTGACGGCTTCGCCGGCCGTGCCAGGGTGAGGCGGGGAGGACGGCTTTCACCGGCCGCCCTCTTCCGCCGAACTGCCGTCCGGGAACGGGATCTCCCGGAACCGCGGCGTACCGGGTTCCGGGGTGAGCCTGGTGGCGCGGGCGGTGAAGCTGATGGCGTGGTACCAGCCGCACAGCATCAGCAGGTCGAGGAGTTCTTCCGGAGTGAACTCGGAGTCGAGCCGGGCCCAGAGCGTGTCATCGATGTCGTGGCGGGTGTGCAGGGCATCGGCTGCGTCGAGGAGAAGCCGGTCGCGCTCGGTCGTCCAGCAGGGGTCGGCACGTGTTCCGTGGGTGAGTGAACTGATCTGTGCGGCGGTCAGGCCGGCGCGGGTGGCGAAACGGGCTACGTGCACGCCCCATTCGTACTCGCAGCCGCATCGTGCACAGGTGCGGTCGATGATGATCTCCCGGTCCCGCAGGCCGAGGCCGAGCCGGCGGCTGAGCTCGTACGAGCCCCAGCCGTGCAGCGCCTCGGCCAGCGGTACCTTGCGCGCGTACAACCGGAACAGGGCGAGCGGCGCTTCGCCGTCCGGCATCATGCGGCGCAGTACCGCGGTGGCCTCGGGGGAGTAGGGGGCTTCGACGGGCGGGATGCGCGCACTCATGACCACTCTGACTACTCCCTTCATCGCTTCGGATTTCGAAGCGATGAAGGGAGTGTAGTGGTTCGGAATTCGAAACGCTGCTCCCCTCGGGAAAGATGCCTGCGACGAGATGCGGGGCCTGGTCGAGGCTCCGCTCAGGGCAGCAGAGTGTCGAGGAAGGCGTTGGAGAACACCCGTGCCGGGTCATAGCGGTTCAGCGTGTCCCGGGCGGTGCGCCAGTCCTCGAACGCGGCCGGGACGGCGCCGCCCACGGTGGCAGGATCCGTCCACGGCCCGCCGTCCGTGTAGGCCCAGCCTTTGGACCACTCGGGGCGCACGGCCGCATACGAGCCGGTGTAGGTCTGCCAGATCCACTGTTCCAGCTCGCGGAAGAAGGGGGCCGCACCGGGCGTGCCGGGATAGGTGGCGAAGTCGAGCCACACGACGGTGTCCCACTCGGGGTGGTCGGCGCGGGCCCGCGCCGGGGACAGCAGCGGGCCGTCGAGAGGGTCCGTGCCGGTGATGCGCAGCTCGATCGGGCCGTTGACCGGGTACGAGCCACGGTCCTGATGAGCCGTCAGCACGCGCTGGTAGCGGGAGTGGAAGTCACCCACCACGCGCTGCACATTCGCCCGGGACGTCAGTACCGCCCACCCCGCTTCGGCGATCCGCAGTGTCGACGGCTCCACGTACAGCAGGCTGTTCCTCGACCAGCCCCAGACGTCCCAGGTGCCGGTGACGATCAGCCCGGACCCGACGATGGACATGGCGAGCTTGGTGAACGCGGGCGTCTTGTCGCCGCCGCCCGCGGCGATCTCCCCGAGCAGCCCCGACATCTCCTCGGTGACACGGTTGGCAAAGGTGTAGGCGTACGGAACGTCGATCTGCTTGGCGAGCAGCGGCTTGGACGGTGCCAGGCTCCACACCTTCAGCCAGGGCACATCGGTGAACGGGAACCAGATCGCTTCGATGCGTCCGGTGCGCTCCAGGTAGGAGCTGATCGTGCGGCCGCCTGTACCGGGCGGACCGAAGACGGTGCCCACGTTCACGTCGAACCAATTCTGGCACCGCAGCCGGGTATTGGCCGCCGCGGTCATCGTCACCTCGGTGAGGAACGCGCGGCCCAGATGGACCAGGAACGCGCGGATGTCCGGGTCGGAGCGGGTGAAGGTCTTGAGCACATAGCGGCCCGCCGCCGCGCTCCACACCACGGCGGTGAGGGAGGTGACCAGGGAGCTCAGGGTGCCGAAGCCGGATCCCGCGGGCGGGCGTTCGGTGGCGGTGGGCAGCCCCGTGCCGTGGCCGCCGATGGCGAGCACCCCGCCGATGGTGAGGTCGCCGGGCGCGGTGGTGGTGGCGAGCCCGAGCCCTGCCTCCTCCAGGCGGGCGAGGATGGTGTCGAGCGTTGCCCCCGTCTGCGCGGTGACACTCCCGGGGCCGCCGCCCTGCACACTGACCGCGGTGAGGTGGGAAGTGGTGTCGACGATGACCGTACGGCTGGTGTCGGCCCCGGCGGGCAGCACCAGCGGCGACCAGGTGTGCCCCTTGCCCCGGGCCCGTAGCCGGTAGCCGTGCTCATGGGCCCAGTTGGCGAGAGTGACCACGTCGTCGGGGGTGCGCGCCGAGGCGGTCCAGACCCCCTCGACGATGATCTCCAACGACCAGTTGCGGAAGGCCTGCTGGGAGAGCGGGATGCCCGCGGGAAAGCCGGGCGGCGGGGCGAGGGTGGTTGCGGCACTGCCCGCGGGAATGCGATGAGCGGGCTGTAATCCGGCTGCCGCGGCGAGCCCCGCGGCGGCGGCCCCGGTCAGCAGCGTGCGGCGGGTGAAGGATGCTCCTCGAGCGCTGTCGTCGGACATGACTGTCCCTCCGGCGCGCGGCGCGCCGGCCCCGCGGCACCGCGCACGGATCGTAGGGGTGAGACCGTACGAGCGCCCCGGTGCGGTGGGGGTGTGCCGGAAGAGTAGGGTGACGGGCCATCAGTTGCAATGGCCGCCGGAAAATACCGTTCCCCGGCAGGCCGAAGGGGATCGGCCCGCCGGGGACATCGAGTGGATCGGGACCGGGTTCTACCAGCGGTACCAGCGGCCGCGCCGGCCGGCGGCGCCGGTCGAACGCATGAGGAAGCCGAGCAGCCAGAATGCCAGCACGACCACGGCGACGATCCACAGCGCCTTGAGCGCGAATCCCGCGCCGAAGAGAAGCAGCGCGAGAAGCAGAACCAGAAGCAGCGGAACCATAACCCTGCACCTCCGTGTAGGTAGGACGGGAGAGCGCATGGAAGAAACCATGACGCCGATCTGATGACGAGTGCGGGACCGACGACCTCGCTCCGCCCGGCACCGGCCGGGCGTCGACTGCACGCCTGCATCCTTTGCGGCGGTCCGGACGGTGTCCGGTTGCTCCGCAGCGGCCCTTGCCAACGCGCTACGGATTACCGCGGGGGAGCGAAAACCTGGTGTGCTCTGGAGCGAAAATACCTGGTGTGCTCTGCGGCCCTGGTAGTGCGTGTTGCCGTTCAACCGCCGTTGAAACATCTGCGGGGGGCGATACCGGTATCGGGAATCCGGCACCGATCAGGAATTCGGCGGGGACGCACGGCGACGGGGGTTTCGCTGAGCCGTTCAGCCGGCGTCATTGCGTGGCAACAGGGAGCCAAGGGGACCGAGATCGAGATTGAGGTCCTCCATCGTGAGCCCGTAGCGCTCACAGAGTTCCGTCATACGGTCCTGGAGAATCATGAGCGTCATCCCGACCCGTTCTTCCTGATCCTCACTCAGATCGCCCTGGTCGACGCGGTGCAGTGCGGTGCGCTCCATGAGCTGCCGCAAAAGCTCCACGATGGTCAGCACCAATTTCATGAGATCGCGTTCGACCGTCTCCGGGTCGGTCTTCAGCCGTTGGGCGATACTGCTGCCCTGCCCCTGCCGATGTTCCTCGGCCCCGGCCGGCACCAGGCCGAATGCCCGTGCCGCCGCCTGCGCCACCTCCGCGAAGGCGGGCTTCACGGGCGCGGCCGGATTCACCGGTTCCTCCGTCATGCTGTATCCCTCGTCACTTGGCAGATCCTCCTCACGGGCCTTCACCACGGTGCCGGGCTGTCGGGCGTGATCGAGCGGATCACCGCGCGCAGATTGATATGGACAAGATCCACCTCGGCAATGGACAGCACCACATCTCCGGTAAGGACCGCGCCGCCGTTCAGGAGACGGTCCAAGAGATCGATCAGAGCAATCTGCCGCCCGGCGAGAGATTCCTCCTCGGTGCGGTCCGCCACGAACGAGGCATCCGTGAACGCGGCCTCAAGGTCGTTTCCCTTCACGGGTTCCCGCTTTCCGCGGGCGGCGTCGCGAAGGAGTACGGGGCCCACGGGCCGGTGATCTCGACACGTACGCCGGGGACACCATCGGCCAGTCCCTTCAGGGCCCGGTGGAACTCCCCGATGCGGTCCGTGGGGACCAGATACGCCTCATTGGCGATGTTCTCGCCGGTACCGGACGCCAGTTCACCTTGCTGCGGGCGGTGCGCGACCATGTCCCGTGCCACGTCGGCCACCCGGACCCGCACGTCGGCGGCGACGGCTCCCGCCGCGCGGTAGGCATCACGATGCGTACGCCGTTGGGCCCGCCGCTGCTGCAAGTAGGCCCGGCCGGGGCTGGCCGGGGACGTGGCGGGGGCCGGGCTGTCGGGCGCGGGAGATCCCGAGGCGCCGGCCGCGGGGGCTTCGGCCGCGGCCGCCGCGCGTGCGTCCGCGTACACCTTCACCCCCATTTCGGCATGGCCTTCGAGCCGGGAGAGCAGCGCGTCGAACTCGGTGCCGCGCTCGTCCAGCATCGACCGCACCCGGGCATCGTCCAGATACACCGTGGCCAGGCGCATGGGCAGCACCATGGCGCCGGCATAGGCGGCCTCGACGACGGCGTGGTGTGTCCGGGCGATCGTCTCCAGCTCCGTCAGGTCCTCCAGCTGCGCCTTCATGCCCTCCGCGCTGAAGGCGTCGGCAGGGACGGAGGAGACCAGGGCCGTGAGGCGGCCGGAGACGACCGTTCGGAGAGGGCCGTCCCGCAGTCCGGTCAGCAAAGGAGCCGATGCCTCGAGGGCGGTGCCGGTGCGGCCGATGGCGTAGACGTACGAGATCCGGGAGCGGTCGGATTCTTGCCGCTCAGCGGGCTGCTCAGCGGGCCGCTCAGCGGGCCGGCCGACGGGGCGCGGCGCGGCGGCAGTCTCCTCGGCTCCTGGTGTGGGGCGGTTCACTGCTCCTCCTTGCGGTCTGCCTGGTGTGCACCGGAGCCCCCGGGGGAGCCGATGGCCGCGCGCAGTTCGGCGAGTTCGGCGCGCAGCTGCCGGTTCTCCTCGGCCAGCGGCTCGCTGCCGACGGCCGGCGTGCGCCCGTCGGGGACCTGCTGCGGCGCGCGGGCGCGGGACGAAAGGGAGGGGTCGTGTTCCCACCAGTCGATGCCCATCTCCTTGGCCTTGTCGACGGAGGCGACGAGCAGCCGGAGCTTGATGGTCAGCAGCTCGATGTCGAGCAGATTGATCTGGATGTCGCCCGCGATGACGACGCCCTTGTCGAGGACGCGCTCCAGGATGTCGGCCAGGTTGGCGGAAGCCCCCTGCCGGCCGTACGGGGACGGACCGGAGGAAGGCCCCATACGGCCGGCGAGTGAATCGGACATGATCAGCCTCGTCTGTGCGGTCGGGACGGGTCAGCGGGCAACGGCGGCACGGCGGCCCCGGCGGGGTGCCGGCGGCTCGTCCTCGTCGTACGGGTCCCGTTCGTCCGCCGGGTCGTCGCCCTCGTCGAGCGGCTCCCCACGGTCGTCGTCCTCGTCGACGGGCTCCTCCAGGTCGTCCTCGTCGGCATCGGCTTCCGCCGCGAGGTCGTCGTGGTCGTCCACGTCCTGGTCGTCGACGTCGTGATCGTCCACGTCGTGGTGGCCCTCGTCCTCGGCGTCCTCAACGTCCTCGGCGTCTTCCTCGTCATCGAGGTCCTCGTCTTCAGCGCCGGCATCCTCGTCGGCCTCATCGTCTCCGGGGTGCACCTCGTCGGAGCCGCGCTCGACGTCCTCCCGGTCCTCCTCCTCCGCCGCGACGGCGTCGTCATGCTCGACCACGACCTCGCCGTCCTGGATCTCACCGCGCCAGCCATCGGTGGCCTCGCCGCGCATCATGATGAATTTGCGGTAGAGCTTGAGGTCCAGCCGGGCCCGGCGGCCCTGGGCGCGCCAGATGTTGCCCGTCTTCTCGAACAGACCCTTGGGGAAGTACTCGAGAACCAGCAGCACCCGCGTCAGGTTGTCGGTGAGGCGGTGGAAGGTCACCACACCCTTGACCGTGCCCTTCGCACCTTCGGTGGTCCAGGTGATCCGCTCGTCGGGCACCTGCTCGGTGACATTGGCCCGCCAACTGCGGGTGGACTTGGCGACCTTCACCTTCCAGTTGCTGCTGGTGTCATCGGATTTCTCGACACTGACGACGCCCTTGGCGAAGGTGCTGAATTCCTGGAACTGCGTCCACTGGTCGTACGCCTCGCGTACGGGGACACCCACATCGATGTCCTCGACGATCGTCACGCTCTTGGACTTGCCGCCGCCGCCCTTGCGGCCCTTGCCGAACAGGCTCTTCACCTTGTCCTTGACGGTGTCCTTGAGGTGGGAGGCGCCCACGGTCAGCGCCGCCTGCTGCGGCGACTTGCCCTCGCCGAGGCCCTTGCCGCCCTTCGCCAGACTGCTCACCAGGCCGCCGGGCCCCTGGCCGGGTTCGGCGAGCTTGCCGACGCTCTCGCCCAGCTTGTGGCCGAGTTGGGTGACCGCGTGTTCCGCCCGGGCCTGGAGGTAGTGCTGAAGTTCTTCCTTGAGCTGGTCGGCCGCCGGGCTCTTGGTCACCTCGTCCTTGATCTTGCTGAAGGTGGACTCAGCCATTGCTGCCCCCACGGTCGGCAACCGTGCGCGCCGCGCCGGAAGCCTTGCTCGATGCCTTGTTGCGGGCACCGGAGGCGGCCTTCCGCCCCGGGGCGGTGGAGGTGCGTCCGCGGGAGGACGCCGCGGCCTTACCCGAAGTCTTGGAGGTGCTCGATGCCGAGCGCCGCGGCGTGGACGACCGGTCGGTGGGGGTCGACTTCTTGGCCGACGCCGACTTCGTGGCGGTCTTCGTGGCGGTCTTCGTGGCCGTTTTCGTGGCCGAGTTCGCGGACGGCTCGGCAGGTGTCTTACGGCGCGGGGCGGGCTTCTCGCTCTCCGCGTCCGGGGCGTCCGAGGCGTCGTCGGTGTCCTCGGCGTCGTCCCGTGGCTCGTCCTCGGCCTCCGGATCCGCATCATCCGCCGCGCGTGCCGCACCGTCGGTCCCGCCCTCGTCGAGGGCCAGGGTCCGCTCGTGCAGGGAGTCGGCGAGACCGTTCATCCGCTGGGTGAGCGCGGCGCCGGCGGCCGACTTCGTGGCGTCCACCAGCTCCTTGCGCACCTGGTCGTTGAGGGAACCGAGAACCGGTGAGTTGGCCACCAGTGTGCCCAGTTGCCTGGGGTCCAGGTTCAGTTTCTTGCCGGCCAGGAACATGCCCAGGCCGATGGCCAGCTTGGCTTTCTTGGTGCGCCCCAGGAGGTAGCCCCCTACGAGGGCCACACCTATCTTGGCGTTGTTCATCATCTCTCGTACACCTCGTTCTCCCCGTGATCAGGAGTCGGTACGTAGTCGGCGCTGCTGGGCCTCCAGCCATTCGAGCCGGTCCAGGAGCTCGTCCTCGCGGGAGTCGAACTCGTCGGCTCCGATGGTGCCGTCCAGCAACTGCTGTTCCAGCGCGGCCAGTTCCTCGTGGACCGGTGCCGGGTCGTAGTACTCGCGCTCGGCGGTGAGCACCACTTGGTCAAGGACCCAGACCGTGCCCCGTACCGGTGCCAGCGGCAGGGTCAGGAGCTGTGTGATGAGGCCCATGACAACGGATCTCCGCTCGCGGTCAGACGAAGCTGTACGGCGGCAACGGGCCGTGCAGATCGAAGGTGTAGGCGTCACCGCGCTTCTCGGCCTCCGCGTGGACCGCTTCGGAGAAGGCCGCGGCCTTCTCCCGCTCCACGAGGAACGACACGCTGAGGAAGTGACGCTTCGTCGGTTCGACGGCCGCGGTGCGTACCGCGGCCGGAGTCAGAACGGCCACGATGTCCGTACGCGCACGGTCCTGGCGGGCCTGGACCTCCTGCGAGATCAGCTCGCCCAGGGCCACCTTGTCGTCGTACGCGTCCGGGTTCTGCCGGGTGCGCTCGTTGAGCCGTCGTACCTCGGCGGATTCCTGGACGATCTCCCGCAGCAGATCGTCCTCGCCGCGTGCGACCTTGAGGTGGTACTCGCGGCAGCCGGCGATCTCTGCGAGGCGCTGGGTGTAGGTGTCGCGGTGTTCCTCCAGTGCGGAGACCACCTGTTCGTCGTCGGGGCCGACCAGCCCGAAGCGCATCGGCAGGGCCGCACCGTCGGCCAGCAGACGTTCCTGAACGCCCTGGTGGGCCACCACATCGCGGCGCTTGGCCCGTAGCTCTGCCGGCGCGTCGCTGACCACGGCACACAGGTCCTTCGTCTTGACGGTGCGCAGTGGCGCTGCCGGGCTGCCGACCCCGGCGACGTCGTTCAGTCGCAAGGGATGGTCGGCACCGGTGATGGCGTAGAGGTAGGTTGCCATGGTTCAGTCCTCCCGGCGGCGGGCCGTGCGACGGTTGGTGGAGCCGGCAGACTTACGTGCCGGACGCTCCTCCGCCTCCTCCTCGGATCCCTCCTGGCCCTTCTGCAGGGATTCGCTGAATGCCTCAACGGCTCCTGTCAGCGCGCCTTTCGACTTTCCTTTGGCGCCGCTTTCCGTTGCCTCCCCGACCAGGTCGGTGAGCTGACTCGGCGCCTTACGGCCCGATTCCAGGTCCAGACGGTTGCACGCCTCGGCGAAGCGCAGATAGGTATCCACGCTCGCCACGACGACGCGTACGTCAATCTTGAGAATTTCGATGCCGACGAGGGAGACCCGCACAAAGGCGTCAATGACAAGCCCTCGGTCGAGTATCAGCTCGAGGACATCGTAGAGATTTCCCGAACCACTTCCGCTGGTCGATGCGTTGGATTGCTGAATGGCAGTCACGATCGATCATCCCTTCCAGTTGACTGGAGCGGGTCATGGGGGTGCGTGATGTCGTGAGCGGCCGAGCCCGGACCGAATCATCTGTCGATCTGGCCGCGCCCATATCGGCGCGTGCGCTCATAGCCCATCAGCTGGCCCTGTTCATCGAGGTAAACGCGGTAGGAAGCCATCACGCTCGCGGTGTCCGGGACCCTTTCGATCTCCACCACTTCCACATCCGCCAGCCAACCGTCATCGGTGGCCTTGAGCGCCGACACCGAGCCGGGCTCGCATTGGAGCATCTGTGCAAGTTGCCCGGAGGCGTGGCGCATTGCCGTGGGCGCGGCGACCCGTTCCGGCCGTCCGTTGTGCGCTTCCTTGTGATCCGTGTTTTCCTCGGTCGCCATGATCCCGCCTGTCGTGCGTCGTAGGGTTTTTGTCGAAGTACGGTGGATGTCCGGTGGCGATAGAGGACCGCGTGCCCCCGGGACTCGAACGTATGCGTAGTCGCACGTATGAGCAGTGATTCCGCCTTACGGAAGGCGGTCTCCGTAGTTCAACTCACCGGTCAGCTCGCCGATCAGGCTCGTCGGTCGACTCAGTGATCAGCTCAACGATCGGCTCACGGCCAACTCGCGAATCACTGATGTGTCCGTCAGCGCAGGGGATTCAGGAGTGCAATTGCCCAGGACGGGCCGAGCCCCGACAGCAGGACGTCACCCTTCACCGTGACAAGGACCGCGAAAGGACCGTGAAAGGACCGTGACAAGAAAAGCCGGCCGCGGAGCCGCGACGCTTTGAAAAGCGGCACGGCTACGGCAGCCGGCGACACGAAGTTGCGTACGACGGAATCAGGGCGCCCGGGCCCGGGGGATTGTTACGGGCCGGCGGGCGGTTAAGGGCTGTCCCGTAATCCCTGGCGGGCGCACGACGACAGTTACGGCACTCCCCCAGCTAACGCTGGGAGGTGCCCCCACGCCGCGTTGTCGGAACATCCGGATACGCCCAGTATCCGGACGCTCCTCCGCCTTGCGATGCACCGCATCTGACGCCGTGCGCTGATCCGCCAGGGATTACGGGACAGCCCTTTAGCCGGCGACGATCACCTGAGCGGGGCGCAGCAGACGGTCGCCGACGCGGTAGCCCTGGCGGAGGACGGCGATGCAGGTGGCATGCTCCAACCGGTCGTCGGGGGTGTAGGTGATGGCCTCTTGGATCAGTGGGTCGAAGGGGGCACCCACCGTGCCGAAGGGCTGGAGGCCCAGCGCCCCCAGTTCGTTGTGCAGAGCCTCGGCGACGCGCTGGAAACCACCGGTGACCTCGCCCTGTTCCCTGGCCTCGGCGAGGGAGTCGAGCACGGGCAGCAGCCGGCTCAGCACATTGGCCACGGCGATCTCGCCGACCGCCAGGCGGTCGCGGTGGACCCGCTTGCGGTAGTTGTCGTACTCGGCCTTCAGCCGCTGAAGATCGGCCGTACGCTCCCGGAGCTGGGCGCGCAGAGCCGCTTCCTGCGGGGCCGACCGCTCCGGGGCCCGGTCGTCACCGGAGGGCCGTCCCGTGTGCTGCTCGCTGCCCTCCTCCGCCGGGGTGGCGCGGGGCGGGACCGCGGCGGGGCTTTCCCCCGGCCCGTGTCCGACGAGGGCCAGCGGCGGCTGAGCGGGGCCACGGACGTTGGTCGGACGGTTCATCGTGCGCCTCCCTCCTGCTTGTCGTCATCGACGATCTCCGCATCGACGACATCGTCCTGATCGCCGGCAGCCGTGTCCGATGCGCCCTCGCCGGAGCCGCCGGCGGCCCCGTCGGAGCCCTGGGCCTGAGCCTGCGACTGGGCGTCGGCGTACATGGCCTGGCCCAGCTTCTGGGAGACGGTCGCCAGCTTCTCGGTGGCGGTACGGAGCTCCGTGGTGTTGCCGCCGTCGCCGGAGTCGGCCTTGAGCTTCTCCTTCACCTCGCCGATGGCGGTCTCGACCTCGCTTTTGATGTCACCGGGGACCTTCTCCTCGTTGTCCTTGAGGAACTTCTCGGTCTGGTAGACGAGCTGCTCGGCCTGGTTGCGGGTCTCCGCGGTCTCCCGCCTGCGGCGGTCCTCCTCGGCGTGGTGCTCGGCGTCGCGGACCATCCGGTCGATGTCGTCCTTCGGCAGCGAGGAGCCGCCGGTGACGGTCATCTTCTGCTCCTTGCCGGTGCCCAGGTCCTTGGCGGTGACGTGCATGATGCCGTTGGCGTCGATGTCGAAGGAGACCTCGATCTGCGGGACCCCGCGCGGGGCCGGCGGCAGACCGGTCAGCTGGAACATTCCGAGCTTCTTGTTGTACGCCGCGATCTCGCGCTCGCCCTGGTAGACCTGGATCTGCACGGACGACTGGTTGTCCTCGGCCGTCGTGAAGATCTCGGAGCGCTTGGTCGGGATCGTGGTGTTGCGTTCGAGGAGCTTGGTCATGATGCCGCCCTTGGTCTCGATACCGAGGGACAGCGGGGTGACGTCCAGCAGGAGGACGTCCTTGACCTCACCCTTGAGCACACCGGC